>DASSQQ010000056.1:0-46277 GCA_035702425.1 Gemmatimonadales bacterium | reverse complement strand
ATCCCGCGGGGTACGCGCGCACCCACCGGGTCCATCTCGTCAGCTCGTTCCTGGCTTCGCTCCTCGCCGGACGCCACGCCGGCGTGGATCGCGGCGACGGGAGCGGAATGAACCTGATGGACCTGGCGGCGGGGGAGTGGGCGCCGCGCGCGCTCGACGCCACCGCGCCGGATCTCGCGAAGAAACTGCCGCCCCTCGTCCCTTCGTGGTCGGACGCCGGGACGCTCGCGCCTTACTGGATGAAGCGCTACGGCTTTCCCGCGGCGCGGGTCATCGTCTGGTCGGGCGACAACCCCTGCAGCCAGGTGGGCACCGGGCTGATCGGGACCGACCGCATCGGGATCTCCCTCGGCACCAGCGACACCGTGTTCGCTCCGCTCGGCGCGCCGGCCTTCGACCCATCGGGCTCGGGGAACGTGTTCGGGTCTCCGGCGGGCGGGTTCCTGAGTCTGGTGTGCTGCCGCAACGGATCGCTGGCGCGGGAGCGGGTCCGGGATGAGGCGGGGCTCGACTGGGCCGGGTTCAGCGCCGCGCTGCGGAGCACGCCCGCGGGCAACCGCGGCGCCATCATGCTCCCCTGGTTCGAGCCGGAGGTGACGCCGCCGGTGGCGACGCCGGGGGCGCGCGCCTGGGGTCTCGACCCGACCGATCGGGCCGCCCGGGTGCGCGCGGTGGTCGAGGGACAAATGCTGGCGCTCGCGCTCCATTCCCGGTGGATGGGCGTGACGCCGGCCGTGATTCACGCCACCGGGGGCGCCGCGGCGAACCGCGAGATCCTGCGGGTGATGGCGGGAGTCTGGAACGCCGAGGTGGACCAACTCGCCGTCGGCAACTCGGCGTGCCTCGGCGCGGCGTTACGCGCGTTTCACGGCGACCGAGCCGCGGCGGGGCAACCGCTCTCCTGGAAGGACGTGATCGAAGGGTTCGTCACGCCGGTGCACCGCGTCCGTCCCGATCCCGGCCACGTCGCGGTTTACAAGGACGTTCTGAAGCTCTATGCCGCGCTGGAGGCGGAGGCGCTCTAGGGAGCTCCGCGCTCCAGCAGGTCCTCGAACGCGCTCTCCGCAAGATCGGTCAGGGCGCCAACGGTGACGTCCGCCGGGACGCCGAGTCCCACGGAGCGCATTCGCGCGCGCCGCGCCGCTTCGATGCCCGCGGCCGCGTCCTCCACGACCACGCACGCCAGCGGCGCCACGGCGAGCCGGCCCGCCGCGGCGAGAAAGACTTCGGGGTCGGGCTTGCCGGCGCCGACGTCCTCCGCCGCGACGAACACGCCGAGCGTTTTTCGGAGGCCGAGCGCGTCGAGCATCGCCTGGACGTTGGCGCGGGGGGCGGAAGACGCCACCGCCTGGCGCCAACCCGCCGCGGCGAGGCGCGCCACCCACTCCGCGGCGCCGGGGAGCGGCACCAGCCCGTCGGAGGTCACGAGGTCCCGGAAGCGCGCTTCTTTTTCGTCGCCGATCCGCCGGATGCGCCCGGGCGCGGCCGAGCCGATCCAGCGGGCGAGGATGGCGTCGTTGCGCTGGCCGAAGGAGGCGAGGAACTGCTGGTGGGTGATGGAGACGCCGTCCGCCGCGAGAACTTCCCGCCAGGCACGCCAGTGATAGTCGCGGGAATCGGCGAGGGTGCCGTCCAGGTCCCACAGCACCGCGCGCGGCGCGCGGCCGCTAGGGTTGGCCGTAGTAGGCGTCCTTGCCGTGCTTGCGGAAATAATGCCGGTCGACGAGGAATGGCGCGGGAGGCTTCGCCTCCGGCGCGAGGAGCCGCGCGGTCCGGTCCATTCGCGCGAGCTGCTCCAGGACGATGGCGTGCTCCACCGCGGCGAGCGCGTCGCGGCCCCAGGCGAAGGGTCCGTGACTCGCGACCAGAACCGCCGGCGTCTCCGCCGGATTGCGCCCGGGGCCGCGGAACGCCTCCACGATCGCGAGTCCGGTGTGGCGCTCGTAATCGCCCTCCACTTCCTCGCGGGTGAGGTCGCGGGTGACCGGGACGTCGCCGCGGAAATAATCGGCGTGGGTCGTTCCCAGGCAGCGGATGGGGAGCCGCGCCTGGGCGAAGGCGGTGGCGACCTCGGAATGGGTGTGCGCCACGCCGCCGCACTCGAAGGCGCGATAGATCTCGAGGTGGGTCGGCGCGTCGGAGGAGGGGCGGAGCCGGCCGCCGAGCACCCGTCCGGTTTCGAGGGAGACGGCGACCATCCGCGCCGGGGTGAGCGCCTGGTACGGAACGCCCGAGGGCTTGATGACGAAGACGCCGGCGTCGCGATCGACCCCGGAGACGTTGCCGAAGGTGCCGAGGACGAGGCCGCTCGCCGCGAGCTCCCGGTTGGCCCGGCAGACCGCCGCGCGCAGCTTGGCCGAGCCCGCGCTCCGTGATCGCTTCGCGGTCATGACGTCACTTCCTCCCGGAGAAGGAGCAGGCGCTTCATCAGCGTTCCGAGGTCGGCGCGCGCGGCGGTCACTCCGCCGAAGGTGTCGTGCAGCTCCCGGTACATCCCGTACAGGCGGTCGTAGACGGCTTTCGCGGCGGGGTGGGGCGTGAAGCCGCCGCCTTTGAGCGACGTCATCCGCGCCTGGGCGTCCTCGAAGCGGTCGTAACCGCCGGCCGCCGCGCCCGCGGTCACCGCCGCGGCGATCCCGGCCCCGAGCGCCGGGGTTTGTGGCGACCCGGCGACGCGAATCGGCTGGCCCAGCACGTCGGCGTAGATCTGCATGAACAGATCGTTCTTTTCCGCGATCCCGCCGCAGCAGACCACCCGCTCCACCGGAATATGGAACTCCTCGAGCCGCTCGATGATGGCGCGCGCGCCGAACGCGGTCGCCTCGATCAGGGCCCGATAGACCTCGGCCCGGGAGGTGGCGAGCGTCTGGCCGGCGATGAGCCCGGTCAGCCGCTGGTCCACGAGAATGGTACGATTGCCGTTGTTCCAGTCGAGCGCCAGAAGGCCCGATTCCCCGGGACGGAGCCGCGCCGCTTCGCGCGACAGCGCGACGTGGGCCCCGTCGTCACCGCCCGAGACCTGCTCCACCCACCAGTTCAGGAGATCGCCCACCGCCGATTGTCCGGCCTCGATGCCGTAATACCCGGGCATCACCGAGCCCTCCACGATGCCGCAGATTCCGGGCACGTCGCCCACGCGCTCCGTTCCGGGCGCGATCGCGATGTCGCAGGTCGAGGTGCCGATGATCTTCACCAGGGTTCCGGCGCCGATCCCCGCGCCCACCGCGCCGTAATGCGCGTCGAAGGCGCCGATGGCGATCGGAATCCCGGCCGCGAGCCCGAGTCGCTTCGCCCATTCATCCGAGAGCGCGCCCGCGGAGGTATCGGCGGCGTAGGCCGCGTCGTACAGCCGGGCGCGGAGGCCGGCGAGACGGGGATCGAGCCGGCGGAGAAATCCGGCGTCGGGGAGGCCGCCCCAGGACTTCGAGTACATCGCCTTGTGCCCGGCGGCGCAGACCGAGCGGCGCACCGCGCCCGGCGACGTGACGCCGGCGAGCGCGGCGGGCACGAAGTCCGCGAGCTCGAGCCAGCTCGCCGCGGCCTCGAACACCTGGGGCGCGACCCGCGCGCAGTGCCAGATCTTGGCCCAGAACCATTCCGCCGAGTACACGCCGCCGATGGGAGCGAGATACTGGGGCGCGTGACGGCGCGCCGTATCCGTGATTTCCCGGGCTTCCGCCGACGCGGTGTGATCCTTCCAGAGCCAGGCCTGCGCGGCGAGATCATCCCGCCACCGCGGGTCGAGCGCGAGGGGCCGGTTGGCGCCGTCCACCGGCAACGGCGTCGAGCCGGTGGTGGCGACGCCGATCCCGATCACCTGGCTCCGCGCGAAGCCCCCGCCTCGCTCCGCCTCCGCGAGCGCGCCCGAGACCGAGCGCTCCAATCCGTCGAGGTAATCCCCGGGGCGCTGGCGCGCGAGGTGCGGATCGCGGGGATCGAGGAGCACGCCGCGCTCGGCCGAGGGATAATCCGCGACGGCGGTGCCCAGCGCGCGGCCGTCCGCGCAGCGCACCACGAGCGCGCGGACCGAGTTGGTGCCGAAATCGAGGCCGATGGTGCAGGCGCCGGCCACGTCACCCCACCAGAATCGGGCTCACCACGTCGAGCACGTCGGGGCCGGTGCCCGCCGCGCGGGCGCGATCGAGCTCCGCCTGCTTGGCGAAGACCCGCACCGCCTTGAGCGCCAGGTTCGCGAAGTTGATCAGGCTGCGCTCCATGGCGCGCACCGGGTCGTCGCGGTAGGTGAACTGGTCCTGGCTGTAGTAGCCGCGGTAGTCGCGGACCAGCGTGGTGTAGAGGTACTCGACCGATTCCGGAATCGACACCGTGCCGAAGATCAGGTCCTGATCGTTGCGGCCCTGGCGGGCGTCGTTGATGTCGAACTTGTGGATGGGGACGCCGGCGTAGACAGCGAGGTCGCAGGCGGTGGACGCGGTGGTCGCTTCCATCTTCTGATGGCCGTAGTCCACGGTGAGGCCGCAGTTGGCCCCGCCGGAGCGATGGTTGACCTCTCGCGCCACCAGAATCGCCGCGGCGGCGGTGGGCACGATCATGTACAGCTCGCGCGGCTCGTAGGGCTTGGGCTCGATGGCGAGCTTCACGCCCGCCTTGACGCACGCCGCGTTCGCCGCCACCAGGGCCTCGGTGAACCACTCCAGGGACTGGCGGTAGTCGATCTGGAAGTGATAGTCCGCGCCGTCCGAGCCGGGCCACACCGAGAGCACCGGAATCTTGAGGGCTTTGCAGATCTCGACCGCCTTGAGGATCTCCTCCAGCGCCGCCCGGCGGAGCGCCGGATCCGGGTTGCAGGGGCCGCCGAGCCGGAAGCGCGGGTTGGTCCAGGTGTTGATGTTGCACGCGGGGACCGTCATCCCGAGCTCGGCCAGGTAGCCGTCGCGGGCGCGCGTCACCGCGGGGAGATCGAGGTCGCCGTTCAGCGTTTTCTCGAACAGGTGCTGATGGATTTCGATGGCGTCGATCCCGGCGGCTTTGGTGCGCCGGCACTGGGCCTCGAAGTCCCCCTTGAACTTCGGGTCGTCCGAGTGGTAGCCGGGGGGCGCGAAGCGGTCGCAGAAGTCGCCCGCGGACCAGTGTCCCACGCTCATCTTCAGGTCCATCGTTTTCAGGAACTCGATCGCCTCGGCGCGGCCGAGGTAAGCCTTGCGGGACGCGGCGAACGCGAGCTGCTCCTTCGTGAAACGCGGCATGGCGGGTCTCCTTCGGTTCTCGCGGGCGAAAGCGGACGCGGAGACTATGCCCCGGCCGCGCGATCCGTCAAGCGCGCCCTTGCTTGACAGGCCTCCCGCCCGGCGTAGAGTCCACCCCTCGACCGACCGGAGCGACCGACGTGGGCGGGCTCGACTGGCTGATCATCGCGGCGTACTTCGCGCTCCTCCTGGGCCTCGCGTGGTGGGTGGCGCGGCGCAACCAGGACACCGCGTCCGACTACTTCCTCGCCGGCCGCAACCTCGGCTGGTTCCTGGTCGGCGCCACCATCTTCGCGTCCAACATCGGCTCCGAGCACGTGGTGGGGCTCGCCGGCGCCGGCGCGACCAGCGGCGTCGCCCTCGCGCATTACGAGCTCCACGCCTGGGCCATCCTGGTGCTGGGCTGGGTGTTCGTGCCGTTCTACGCGCGGGCCCTGGTGTACACCATGCCCGAGTTCCTGGGGCGCCGCTTCTCGCCCACCGCGCGCTGGGTGCTGTCGGTCATCACCCTCCTCGCGCACGTCCTCACCAAGTTCGCGGTCGCGATCTTCGCGGGTGGCGTCGTGTTCGCCACCCTGCTCCCCGAGGTGTCGCTCTCGATCGGCGGCGCCACCTTCAACAGCTTCTGGATCGGCTCGGTGGCCGTGGTGCTCCTCACCGGGCTCTACACCATGCTGGGCGGCATGCGCGCCGTGGCCTACACCGACGCGATGCAGACCGTGATCCTCATCGCGGGCTCGGGGCTGCTCACCGTGTTCGGCCTCTCGAAGCTCGGCGGCTGGCACGCGCTCCGCGCCGCCCTGCCGTCGGACATGTTCAACCTGTGGAAGCCGCTGGTTCCCGCGGGGATGACCGGCACCTGGGCGCCGGTGAAGGAAGCGGGGCGGATCGCCTGGTACTTCAACGGCAACTATCCGTGGCTGGGCATGCTCTTCTGCGCGCCCATCATCGGTCTCTGGTACTGGTGCACCGATCAGTACATCGTGCAGCGCGCCCTCGCCGCGCCTGACGAGCGGACCGCGCGCCGGGGGAGCATCTTCGCCTCCTACCTCAAGCTCCTGCCGGTCTTCATTTTCATCATCCCGGGCATGATCGGCCTGGCGCTTGCCAAGACCGGAAGCGTGCCGGGGCTCGCGGGCATCGTGGACGCGCGGGGCAACGCCATTCCGCTCGCGGCCCAGGCCACCTTTCCGCTGATGGTGAAGTACCTGCTCCCCGCTGGCGTGCGGGGCATCGTGGTGGCGGGACTCCTCGCGGCGCTGATGAGCTCGATGGCCGGCGCCTTCAACGCGTCGTCCACGCTGTTCACGATGGACCTCTACACCAAGTTCCGGCCCAACGCCTCCCAGCACCAGCTGGTGTGGGTGGGCCGCGCCGCCACCGCGGCGATGGTGGTGCTGAGTCTCCTCTGGATCCCGGTGATCGAAGGCGCGCGCGGCCTCTACGATTACCTCCAGGGAGTGCAGGGCTATCTCGCCCCGCCCATCTTCACCGTCTTCGTGTTCGGCATCTTCAACCGCCGTCTCAACACCAAGGGTTGTCTCGCGGCTCTGCTCACCGGATTCGTCCTCGGCGTGTTCCGGCTGGTGGTGGATACCCCGGTGAGCCTGCACCTCCCGGGCTACGAGCAGGGCTACGCGACGGGGTCGTTCCTGTGGATCGTCAACAACCTGTACTTCCAGTACTACAGCCTGCTGATCTTCGTGATCTCGGTGGTGGTGATGTTCGCGGTGAGCTACGCGACCGCGGCGCCCAGGCCGGAGCAGCTGGCCGGGCTCACCTACGCGACCGTCGCGGCCGAAGATCGCGCCAAGTCGCGCGGCAGCTGGTCGGCGCGGGAGGTGGTGCTCTCCTGCGTGGTGGTGCTGCTGATCCTCTGCGTCTACCTCTACTTCCGCGGATGAGCGGGGGGCCCCGCTGATGCGTCGCCGCGAGTTCGTCCAATCGGCGCTGGCCGCGGGCGCGACCGCGGTCCTGCCGCGTGCGGCCCGCGCGCGGCGGTGGAGCGCTTTCGCGGACTCGCGCGTCGAGATTCTCCTGGACGAGCCCATCGGCGCCATCGCGCCCGAGATCTACGGCCATTTCACCGAGCATCTGGGCGGCGTGATCTACGACGGCGTGTGGGTGGGCGAGAACTCGAAGGTCCCGAACGTCGGCGGGATTCGGAAGGCGCTCGCGGACGCCCTGCGCGCGATTCACCCCGGCGTGATCCGCTGGCCCGGCGGCTGTTTCGCGGACTCCTACGACTGGCGGGACGGCGTGGGCCCCCGCGAGCGCCGGCCCAAACGCACCAACTTCTGGGCCGACGATCCCGGCTACAAGAACCTGGGCGACATTCCGGCGCGCTTCGATCCCAACGAATTCGGCACCACCGAGTTCCTGCGCTTCTGCCGGCTGGTCGGCGCCCAGCCGTACCTCGCCGCGAACGTGCGCACCTTGCCCCCCCGCGCCTTCGACCAGTGGCTCGAGTACTGCAACTCGCCGGCGGGGAGCACCACCTGGGCCGACGCGCGCGGCGCGGCCGGCGATCGCGAGCCCTACGGCGTCCGCTTCTGGGGTGTGGGAAACGAGTCCTGGGGATGCGGCGGCAACTTCACGCCGGAAGAATACGCCTCCGAGTTCCGGCGCTTCGTCACCTGGACCGTGCCGCAGTACGGCGTGGACCTCGCGTTCATCGCGTCAGGACCGAACGGCGGCGACGTGGAGTGGACCCGCCGCTTCTTCGAGGCGGTGGCGGGGCGCAACGACCTCGACCGGGTGTGGGGATGGGCGCTCCATCACTACTGCAGCGCGGAGGGCGCCGGCGCCGACGCGGTCGCCTTCGACGACCGGGGCTGGTACGACCTGCTCGCGAGCGCGGACCGGATGGAGAGCCTCATCACCGCGCACTGGCAGGTGATGCGCCAGGCCGACCGGGCCCACAAGGTGAAACTCGTGGTGGACGAGTGGGGCGCCTGGCACCGCTCGGCCCCGCTCGCCGACCCGAGCCACCTCTTCGAGTCGCAGAACACCATTCGCGACGCCCTGGTCGCCGGGCTCACCCTCGACACCTTCAACCGCCACGCCGAGAAGGTCGCGATGGCGAACCTGGCCCAGCTCGTGAACTGCATTCATTCGCTGTTCTTCTCGCACCAGGACCGCTTCGTGGTGACGCCCACCTATCACGTCTTCGGGATGTACGCCGCGCATCAGGGGGCGCAGGCGATGCGCACGCTCTGCTCGGCGCCGAGGATCGGGTGGACCGACGGGCAGGGAACGAAGCGGGACTTGTGGGGACTCGCGGGGTCGGCGTCGCTGCGGGAGCACACACTGAACCTGACCGTGACCAACCCGTCGCTCACCGAGGCGCGGGACGCGGAGATCGCGGTCCGCGGGGGCGCGGTGCGCGCCGCCCGGGCGACCACCCTCGCCGCCCGGAGCGTGCACGACGTGAACTCGTTCGACCGTCCCGACGCCGTCACGCCGGCGACGGCGGATCTTCCGGCGGCGGGCGCCGTGATCGCCTATCGCTTCCCGCCGGCGTCGGTCACCCGTCTCGAGCTCTCGCTCGGGTCCTAGCCGCTTCGCCCGAACCGCTTTCGACTTACCGGGGCCAGAGCCAGCCGAAGGTCCCGCCCATCAGCATGCCGAAGACCAGCGCGTCGATCGCCTGCAGCACCCAGGAGCGCCAGGGCCGCTGGAACCAGATCGGGTCCTGCACCGAGCTCGCGCAGTAGGCGAGGAAGCCGATGGTCCCGACCACCCGGAAGACCTCGAGGTAGGTCGCGCCGCGGACCAGGGTGTGGAAGGCCACGTAGGCGACGAAGAACGAGATCAGGATGTTCGAGATCACGGCCAGGGCCATGTTGGTGCCCATGTTCATCGCGCCCGGGCGCATGATCGTGACGTGACCCGAAGCTCCGGCGTGCACCCGGTCCTGGAACTCCTTGGACCGCGCCTCCCGCTGATTGGCGGGGTGAGGGATGGTATAGAGCCCGGGCCCCGGATTCCCCTGCCGGATGGCCGCGAGTACCGCGTTTTCGTTGGAGAGTCCCTTCCACTCCTTGTTGTGGAACGGCAGGAGCGCCCAGGTCACGAACGAGCCCACGAACACCAGCACGCCGGACAGGACGATCGGCAGCCACAGCTCCGAGACGAAGGTCATCGTACCGCTCCGAACGGGGTTGGATGAGGGTGGCGCGCCGTGCCTCCCCCGTCAAGCTGCGGTTGAACCGCGGCCCCGGCGCCACAGCCTTGAAAACGCGCCTGTCGCGCCGCCGCGGCACCGGCCCGGGACCCCGCTCGCGCAACTCCTGTCGTTCGGCCCACATAGCGATGCCGCCCCTCGGGTACGACCCGTGCTTCACACCAACTCGCATTTCAACCTCCAGGGAAGGCGAGGGCACGATGGCGACGCGCGGCCGGCGAGGGTTGAGACTGAGCACACCGATCGGGAAGGCGACCCGGGAGCCGCGCCACGCGGAGCCGGCGCCCCCTCCGCCGATGCCCGTCCCCGCGGCGGACTCGGCTTCGGCCCGTCTCGCGCGCGCCGCGCACATCCAGCTCTCCGAGATCGAGGCGGAGCAGGTGTGGTGCGAAGTCTCCCGGCACCGGCGGGAACTGCTCCGGCGGCTGGGGCGGGACGTGGGCCAGCGGGTGGCCCTGCAGGACTATCTCCTCAACGTGCGCCTGCAGAGCGAGGCGATGATCGCGCTGATCTGCGACACCGCTCCGCTCGACGCGGTGGAGCGGACCGCGATCACCGACGCCCTCACCGGGCTCTACGACCGGGGATACTTCGACTACGCCCTGAAGCGCGAGCTCGACCGCTGCGCCCGGTTCGGATCGACGTCCTCCCTCCTGCTCCTCGATCTCGATGAATTCCAGGAGATCAACGATCAATACGGCCAGCGGGTGGGCGACAAGGTGCTGCAGGCCGCGGCGTCGCTGATCCGGAAGCACGCGCGGGGGGCCGACGTGCCCTGCCGCGTCGCCGGCGACGAGTTCGCCATCATTCTGTACGACACCGGACGGGAAGACGCGTACGCGGTGGCGGAGCGGCTGCGCGCCGATCTCGAGCACTGGTTCGACCGCAACGCCGTCTGCGGGCAGTATCTCGAGGTGACGGTGCGGGGCGGCCTCGCCACCGCGCTGGCCGACGCGCCGACCCACGCGCTGCTCTCCCTCGCCGCGGCGCGGGCCGCGGAGGTGGCGAAGGCGCGCGGCGGGAACTGCGTGGTCGCGGCGACCGAGCCCCAGCTGCCGGAGGCCGCCGCCGCGGTCTGACCGCCCTTGCGTCCCGCTGCTCCGCGGGGCGTATCTTTTTTCGGGCAACCGACCCCAACAAATCCTCGAGGATCTTCGTCCCATGCCCGATTCCAATCGCGGCCGCTTCGTCTGGCACGAGCTCATGACCACCGACCCCGACTCGGCGGTGCGCTTCTACACCAAGGTGATCGGCTGGAAGATCCAGTCGTCTCCCGACCCCTCGTACCGGATGTGGGCCACCGGCAAGGGCACCGTGGGAGGCCTGATGGGTCTCCCGCCCGGCGCCGCCTCGCCGCCGCCGAACTGGCTTCCCTACATCGCCGTCCCCGACGTGGACGCGACGGTGAGCCAGGTCCAGGCTCTGCGCGGACGGAGCATCGTCCCGCCCAAGGACATTCCGGGCATCGGCCGCTTCGCCGTGCTCGCGGATCCGCAGGGCGCGGGCTTCGCGATCTTCAGGGCGGCGCCCGGCGGCACGCCGCCCGACGAGCATTCCCCCGGCGGCTTCAACTGGCACGAGTACGTCGCCACCGACTGGAAGGCGGGCTGGGAGTTCTACCGCGCGCTCTTCGGGTGGGAGCACGAGTCCTCGCTCGACATGGGGCCGGCGGGGACCTACTTCATGTACAAGCTCGCCGGCACGGAGCGCGCCATCGGCGGATTCTACAAGAAGGAGACGCCGGGGCCGTCGGCGTGGCTGTGCTACGTCCTGGTGCCCAGCGCCGACCGCGGAGCGCAGGCCGTGACCGCCGCCGGCGGCCGGATTCTCAACGGGCCGATGGAGGTGCCGGGCGGGAGCCGGATCGTAATGTGCGCGGACCCGCAGGGCGCCGGCTTCGCGATGGTCTCGCCGGCGCCGAAGCCCACGGCGGCCCGGAAGCCGAAGAAGCAGGCCGCGAAGAAGCGTCCCGCGAAGAAGAAAAAGCCGGCGAAGAAAACGTCCGCGAAGAAGAAGAGCAAGAAGCGGCGGCGCTAGCGGGCGGGCATCAGGGTCCGGCCCCGGGTTCCTCCGGCGCCTCGAGGATGGGGGGGTCCTCGTACACGACGGCGGGGGCGCACCCGCAAGGGCCGTCGCGGGGAAGGGCGAATTGTGCGCTGGCTCGGGGCGGCCGGTATTCGATCGGCGCGCCCTCCCGGATGACCCCGCCGCACAGATGGCAGTGCACCCTCTCCATGGGCTAGGATTCACCTCGCGGCCCGGCGGGGCAAGTACCCCCCTCAACGGGCCGTTCCCCCCGGCGCGACCAGGAGACTGAACACCAGCCCCGCGTGATCCGACGGCCACACCGGGTGCGCGGGCCCCGCCACCCGGTCCCCGGGCGTGTCGCCGATGCGGGTGATCGCTCCCTGCAGGCTCCCCGCGCCACGCACCCACACGTAGTCGAGACGCTGATCGAAGGTCGGGATCTGGTTGGCGAGGTTCGCCGGCTCGCAGCAGGTGAGTCCCACCGCGCCGGGGCGCAGGGCGCGCCAGCTGTCGGTGAACTGCCCGCCCGCGATCACCTGGTACATCGGGGTGCCGGGGTTGTCGTTCAGGTCTCCCATCACGATCGCCGGCTGATCGGTGGGGAGCGAGCCGACCAGCTCCGCGGCCTGCGCGGCCCGGAGCTCCGGGAAGCCCGCCGACTGGCCCGACTCGAGGTGGGTGCTGGCGAAGGTGTACGGCGCGCCGTTGATGATCACCTGAGCGTCCACCCATCCGCGCTTCAGCTCTATCCCGGGGGCCACGACGCCGATGTTGTGGGTGTAGTTCTGTCCCGCCGCGGCGGTGATGGTGACGCGGTCCGCGTCCACCAGCATCGCGTCATAGTCCACGAGCCCGATTCCCGGCACCGGCCGGGCGACGATGTTCTCGACCTGGCCCGCCGTGACGTAGTGCAGTCCGCGCGCCGCCAGCGAGTCCTGGAGCGTCCCCAGGAAGTCGAGATGCAGGACCGTCGGCAGGCCCAGCGCCGTGAGGTCGACGTCCACCCGGGACACTTCCTGCAGGCCCACCACGTGGGGCCGCGCCTTCGCGATCTCGGCCGCCAGGGCGCCGGCGCGCGCGGGGTAATCGGTCTCCTCGAGGGTCTGGATGGCGCCGAGGAGGGCGGGGATGTCGTCCGAGGGATTGGGCGACGCGAGCGCACCGATCACGATGTCGAGGTCGGCGCCGACGTACATGTTCTGGGTCAGCGCGGTGACGGCCTCCGCCCCCGCCGCGGCGTCACCCGCCGCGGGAGTGAGGCGGGTCTGCGGGCGCACGGACGCGGGATTGTCGGTGCAGCCGCAGGCGGCGGCGGCGAGGGTGAGACAGAGCAGACGGATCTTCATACGGCCTCCTCGGGATGGTGGTGGTCGCCGAATCACCCCGAGACGTTCTCGTGACAAGGTCAAGCGGCGGCCAAGCGTTGCGCTTGATTGCCGCTTGACCACGGGTCACGAGACTCCCGCCGACCCCTTGGAGCGCGATCCTCACCCTCCCCTGGACATGGGGACACCCGTGGTAGACGGACGTGAACGCACATCGGGTGCTGGCATCCCCTGGACGGGGAACGGCGGGAACGACTACGGCGCGATCTCCTCCGTGTACTCGGGCTCCACGTTCTCGAAGAACACGCCCTGCAGCTGACCCGGCCGGAGCGGCGGCAGCTCCAGCCGGAGCCGGTACTCCCGGTCCGGCTCGAGCAGCGACAGGTCGGCGTAGAAGCCCACGAAGGTGCGCGGCTCGGCCCGCACCGCCGAGTACGCCTTTCGCAGCTCTATGGGACGCCCGTCAATCCAGAGTCGCGCCGCCCACCTGTCGTCCGGCTCGGCGATCTGCACGAAGAGCAGGAGCCGCTCCGGCGCGAGCCAGGTGGTGCGGTAGTCTTCGGCGGTCCAGGGGATCGGCCAGGCCCGCGCGCGCGCGGCGAGCTGATCGAAGATCCGGCGCGGCACCGTGAAGGACGCGAGGAAGGTGCCGCCCGCGAAGGTCGAGTCGTACCCGCCGATCTCCTGATAGTGATGGAACGGCGCGCCGGCGAAGGTGACGGGAATCCGCACCTCGAAGTGGTCCTGCACGAAGGGCGCGCGCCGTCCGTTCACGGTCACGGTGCTGATGGGGCGCGCGTCCGGGACCACCACCAGCAGCGACTCGCTGGTTCCCACCTCTCCCCGCACCCCGATGAGACTGAGATTCCCGCCGTCCACCGTGGCGCCCCCCGGCGCGTTGAAGAGGATCGGATTCCCCGCGGCGCCGGGGAGCGGCTCGAGCGCCAGGACCCGCGCCGATCCCCCGTCCAGGTGGAGGGTGACGTGCCCCCGCTCGCCCCAGCCGATGAGCCGCCCGGCGAGCGGATAGAGCTCCCGCAGGACGTGTCCCGCGCCGCGGAGCCCGAGCACCGAGTCGAGTGAGATCGCGAGATCCTGCGCGCGTCCGTTGGGATTGAAGAAGAAGAGATACCCGCGGTCCCCCGCCATCGCCGCCCAGCCGTCCACCTGGCCCAGCGCCGGCTGGCCCAGAATCGGGCGGGTGTCGCGGAGGAAGGTGCGGTTGCTGTCGGTCCACGCGATCCAGTGCCGGAAGAATTGCGCGTCCTCGGCCGAGAAGTGCGCGTTCTCCTCGGAGTCCCGCGCGGGGATCATGTTGAGGACGTTGTTCCACCCCGCCACCGCGATGGACGAGAGCAACGAGTACTTCCAGCCCAGATAGTCCCAGTCCCGGGCGCGGAAGCGCTTCAGGATCAGGCCCCGGTCGGGAGTGACGGTGTCCGGCATCTCGCCCTTGTCGTCGCCGCGCGAGGTCTGGTGGGTGATGAACCCCGGCACGATCTCGCTGGGCGCGAATTCGTACTCGCGGTAGCGATACGCGGTGTAGCGCTCGCGATCCGCGGAGACCCGGTCGAAGTGGAGATCGGGGAAGGGCACGAAGCTCTCCGGCTGCTCGTCGGTCGACGTGGGGTGGGGATAGCTCCCCGCCAGCCAGCTCCAGGGTCCGTAGAGCTGATAGGCCTGGCGCCCGTCCACCACCAGGTCGGGAATCTGTCGCTTCAGCTCTTCCAGCACCCGCCGCCAGCCCCACCACTGCGCGTAGCGGCTGCGGCCCGGAAAATCGAGGAAGGTGTGATCGAAGGCGTAGCCGCCGATTCCGGTGCGCCGGTGGAAGCTCACCAGGGTGGCGATCAGCCAGTCCTGGAAGCTGCGGACGCCCAGGTTCGCGAAGCGGCGAGTGGAATCGTTGGCGGGGCGCACCAGCCAGGAGGAGTCGCCGCGGAAGGGCAGCACCGGATACACGTAGGCGAGGAGCTTCAGATCCTTGCCGCGGGCGTAATCGAGCATCGCCTGGACCGAGGGCGGGATGGCGCTCGAGTCCGGGTTCCACTCGCCCTTGCGGATCTTCTGGCCCAGGCCCAGCCAGAGCACGTGTTCCCAGCTCCAGTAGTCCACGCTCTCCTCGCGCCGCGAGAGCGCGGAATTGGTGGGCGCGAAGAGGACGTAGCGGGCGCCGAGCTGGGCCGCGCGGTCCATCACCCGCTGGTACTCGGCGCGCCCGTCGGGGGTCGCGACGTCGATCTGGTAGTCGTTCACGCACCAGCCGACGAAGACGTCGTTGGGGTGCTCCGGCGGATCGATGAGGAAGGCGCGCACCAGCGCGGTGAAGGTTTCGACTTCGGCTTGATCCATCCCCGGAGCCGCGGGCGGCGCGGGAAGCTTCCACTCCGGCAGCATCCGCTCCGGGAGTCTGGTCCCGGACAGCCGGTAGGGCGCGAGCAGCCCGCGGTCGGCCACGAAGGGACCGGTCGCCGGGTCCCAGTCCATGTCGGGCTGGTAATGAAGGGTGAACGACGCGCCGGCGTCGGTGAACTGGAGGAACGGATTCTGCGCGACCGCGAGGAGGCCGCGCCCGTCCGGAAACCTGAGGGCCGCGCCGTAGGCGCCCGTGCCGAGCGACGGCCGGGAGGATTTCGGCACGTACACGTCGGTCGGCGCCTCCGCGAGCGTGCTCTGGAAGACCGTGACGTCCGACACCCGGAAGGCGCCGGGGGGCGCGCCCACCACCCGCACTTCCTTGCTGAGGAAACCCCAGTCCGCGCGCAGCTCGTACGCGACTTCCAGCCGGTAGCGGCCCGCCGTCCAGGTGTACACCACGTGCGATTTGTCCGACCGGAGCCGGGGTGCGGGGAGACTGTCGCTCTCGATGTGGCTCGCCGCGAGCGCCAGCGCGAAGCCGTCGCTCGTGAACCGGTAGGAGGCGCGGAGCGGGGCGTCGTCCAGCGCGAGCAGGCCCCGGGTCCCGAAGCGGGCCCGGATCTTCCCGTTGGAGAGCGTGACCTGCGCGGGCGCGCGCGGCGCGGCGAGCGCGCCCGCGATCATCAGCACGGTCATCGGTCTCATGCCGTGGACTCTAGCGGCTTTCACGCGCTCCGCTAGGTTGGGAAGACCCATGCGCCGGCCGTCCTTCTCGTCCATCGCGTTCCGTCTGCCGCTCCTCATCGGCACCCTGCTGGTGATCGTGGCGGGCGTGTACACGGCCGCGGCGTATCGCGCGATTCAGCGGGCGTCGGTGGCGGTGGCCACCGACCGCTTGAACGCCGTCGCGGACGAGCTGGCGCAGCTCCTGCGCGGCTCCCGGCGCCAGCTCCTCGTGGGGCTCCGCGCCACCGCGGACAGCGCGGTGGTGCGCCGGTACCTCATCCGCCAGGAGCGCGGGCTTCGGGCCCGCGTCGGCGCCATCCTGCGACCCCCGTCGTCTCCGGCCATCGCCGCGGTCGAGCTCTGGAACACCGGACGGGGGCAGGTCTTGTCGGCCGGCGACCCCCGCTGGGCCCGGGCGTCGGACAGCGCCGTGCTCGCGGCCGTTTCCGCCGGAGACTCCGGGGTGGTGGGGGGATTCCAGGCCATCGGCGACTCGATCGCCTATCCGGTGGCGGCGCCGGTGAAAGTGAACGGCCGGGTCCGGGGCTACGTGATTCAGTGGTGGAAGGTCGCCAACACGCCGCAGCAGCGGGAGCAGACCAGCCAGCTCATCGGATCCAGGTCCCGTCTCTACATCGGCAACGCCGACGGGGACGTGTGGACCGACCTCGGCGCCCGGGTGCCGGGTCCGCCGGTGGACGTCGGCAAGGCGACCGGCGTGCTGCGCTACCAGCGCGAGGGTCTGGGCCCCGTGCTCGCGGCGGCGAAGCGCGTGGTGGCGGCGCCCTGGATCGTGGTCGTCGAGTTCCCGGAGAGCGTGGTGCTCGCGCCGGCCCGGCTCTTTCTGCGCACCCTGCTCCTCCTCGGCGCCGTGATCGTCGCGCTGGGGCTGATCGGCGCCTGGCTTCTCTCGCGCCGCATCACGCGGCCGCTGGCGCGCCTCACCCAGGCCGCGGAGACCGTGGCCGCTGGAGATTACAGCCAGCCGGTGACCGGGGAGCATCGCGCGGACGAGCTGGGCCGGCTCGCCGCCGCGTTCGGGACCATGGTGACCCGGGTGCGGGAGGAACAGCACCGGCTGGAGGAGCGGGTTCGCGACCGCACCGCCGAGCTTGAAGAGCGGAACGAGGAGCTGGAAGCGTTCGGGTACACCATCTCTCACGACCTCCGCGCGCCCCTGCGGGCCATGGAAGGGTTTTCGAACGTCCTGCTGGAGGAGTATCGCGACCGCCTCGACGCGGCGGGGAGGAACTACGCCGAGCGGGTGGTGGCGGCGGCGCGGACCATGGACCAGCTGATCCAGGATCTGCTGTCCTACAGCCGCCTCACCCGCGCCGAGCTTCCGCTCGTGGCGGTGGATCTCACGCGCCTGGCGGCGCAGGCGGTGGCGCGGATGGACGGCGACTTGAAGAAGCGCGGGGCGGAGGTGAGGGTGGACGAGGCGCTCCCGTCGGTCACCGCGAACCCCTCCACCCTCGCGCAGGTGATCGACAACCTGTTGTCCAACGCGGTCAAGTTCGTGCCGCCCGGCCGCGCGCCGGTGGTGCGGGTCCGCGCCGAGCGGCGCGGCGAGCTGGTCCGGCTCTGGGTGGAGGACAACGGCATCGGCATCGCGACGGAACACCAGGAGCGGATCTTCCGCGTGTTCGAGCGGCTGAACCCCGCGAGCGAGTATCCCGGCACCGGGGTGGGGCTCGCCATCGTGCGCAAGGGCGCGGAGCGGATGGGCGGCCACGCCGGAGTCGAGTCGGCGCCGGGCCGGGGGAGCAGGTTCTGGGTGGATCTGCCGCTGGCGACTTCCACGGGAGAAGGGTGAGCCGCTTGCCTCCGTCAGACGCGGCGCCCGGTCTCTAGCGCCTCCCGGTGAACGGGAGCTTCAGCGCGAAGAGGTCGTTCCGCACGTCGAAGCCGGCGCGCTGGTACAGCGTGCGGCTCTTCTCGCTGGGCCACAGAATCACCGTGTCCACCCCGCGCTCGCGGCACCAGGCGAGCGCCGCGTCGAGGAGCATCCGGCCGGCGCCACCGCGCGCCGCTTCCTCCGCGTAGACGTTGGTGATGTAGGCGTGACGCTCGGCTTCGGGGCCGGGGTTGGGAAGTTTCTCCACCAGCTCGAGCCACAGGTTGCCGACGATGGTGAGGCCGTCCTCCAGCACCCAGCAGTGCCAGGGCTCTTTCGCTGCCAGGCGCTCGCGCATCCAGACCGCGGTCCGCGCTTCGAAGCCGGCGCGGTCTTCGGTGGCGCCGGCGTGCGCGTGCCGGAAATCGTAACGCAGCGCCGCGAGCCGGGGCGCGTCGGCGGGCGTGGCGAACCTGATGGTGAGCACGACGGAATCTACGCGCGGCCGCGGCTCGAGCGCCGGCGTCGCGGCTTCAGCCCCGCGGGAAGGGAACCAGCTTCCGCGCGCGCTCGTCCCAGAGCACCAGGCGCACGCAGCGGAGACTCTGCCAGAGCGTGAGGGTGGAGACCTTCGCCAGCTCGGGGTGTTGATCGAGGACCCCCTGCAGGCGGTAGTTGGGGATCCGCGCGTTCAGATGGTGGATGTGGTGCAGGCCGATGTTGCCGGTTGCCCACTGCAGAATCTTGGGGAGCTTGTAGTAGGAGCTGCCCTCGAGCGCCGCGGCTTCGTAGGCCCAGCGGTCGTCGTGCTCCCAGTAGGTGGGCTCGAACTGGTGCTGGACGTAGAAGAGCCACACCCCGATCGACGCCGAGAGCACCGCCACCGGGAGCTGGATCAGGAGAAACGCCTGGAAGCCCACCAGGAGGCCCATCACCACCACCCAGCTCGCGAGCCCCACGTCGGTCCAGAGAATGCTGCGCCGTTCGCGGGTCCAGTCCCGGGGCACGATGGTCGGGATGCGGTGCCGCACGAAGAAGTGCACCACCGCGCCCACGCCGAAGAGCACCAGCGGATGGCGGTAGACGCGGTACTTGAAGCGCCCCCAAGGGGAGCGGGCCAGGTACTCGTCCACCGTCAGGGTGTCGATGTCGCCGAAGCCGCGGTGCTCCAGGTTCCCCGAGGTGGCGTGGTGGATGGCGTGGGTTTTCTTCCAGTAGTGATACGGCGTGAGGGTGAAGACGCCGAGGATCGAACCCACGATGTCCGCGGCGCGGGAGGAGCGGAAGAACGCGCCGTGCCCGCAGTCGTGCTGAATGATGAAGAGCCGCACCATGAAGAACGCCGCCGGCACCGCGAGCAGCAGGGTGAGCCAGTAGCCCACGGAGAGGCTGAAATACATTCCCGCCCAGGCGCCGGCGAAGAGCAGGGCGCCGCTCACCAGCTGCCAGACGCTGCGCCTGGGATCGGGCCCGCGGTAGGGCGCGAGCAGCGCGTTCCACCGGGCGGCGACCGTCTGCGGGGCGCTCACTTGTGGCGGTAGGTGATGCGACCCCGGGTGAGGTCGTAAGGGGAGACGTCGAGGGTCACGCGGTCACCGGCGAGCACCCGGATGCGAAAGCGCCGCATCTTGCCCGCCATCGTCGCCAGCACTTCGTGGCCGTTCTCGAGGAGCACCCGGAACGTCGCGTTCCGCAGCACCTCGGCCACCGTGCCCTCCATTTCGATCGCTTCTTCCTTCGGCATGCACGCTCCGCGCAGAGTGGATTCGCCGCCTTTCAATTTAACCAGATGTACCGGCTCCCGCCCCGGCTCAGTGCGTGCCCTTCAGGAACCGTCCCAGGAAGTCGTCGGACGCGCGCTCCAGGAGCAGGAAGCTCTGCTGATTGTAGGCCGCGCCGTGGCGGCCCGGCGGATACATCCGCACCTCGGCGTCGTGTCCCGCGTTGGCGAGCGCGGTGAGGAGCTGCATGGTGTTCTGCGGATGCACGTTGTCGTCCATGAGCGAATGGATGATCAAAATGTGTCCGGTGAGCCGCGCCGCGTTCTTGATCCCCGAGCTCGAGTCGTACCCGGCGAGGTTGTCGCCGAGCAGACCCATGTAGCGCTCGGTGTAAATGGTGTCGTAAAGCCGCCAGTCGGTCACCGCCGAGTTGGCGACGCCGACGGAGAAGACGTCGGGATAGGCCTCCATCGCGTACACGGTGCTGTAGCCGCCGTAGCTCGTGCCCATGATGGCGATGTGCTGGCCGTCCACCCACGGCTTCTTCGCGAGCCAGCGCGCCGCCTCGGCGAAATCGTGCGCTTCCCACTTGCCGAGGTGCTTGTAGACCACTTTCATGAACGCGGAGCCGTAGTTGTTGCTCCCCCGGTTGTTCAGCCCCACCACGATGTAGCCCTCCTGGGCCAGCCACTGCGCGAGGGTGCTCCCGCCCCAGTCGTCGTACACCTCCTGGGACCCCGGCCCGCCGTAAATCGCGAAGATCACGGGGTAGCGGCGCGTCGAGTCGAAGCCCGGCGGCTTGATGAGCGAGCCGTCGAGGCGCACCGAATCCGTGGTGGTGAAGCTGAAGAGCTCGGTGGGGGAGTACTCGTGGGTCGCGAGCCACTGGGTCACCCGGGCGTTGTCCTCGAGCTTCTTCAGCATCTTGCCGCCCGTCGCCCAGAGCTCCACCTGCCGGGGCTGGCTCACCGAGCCCCAGCGGTCGATGTAGAAGCGGGTGTCCGGGGACATGTTGATGTGATGGGTGCCGGCGGTGGCGGTGAGCCGCGCCGGATGGCTGCCGTCGAACCGGATGGAATAAAGCTGGCGCTCGAGCGGCGAGGCCTGGGTGCCGGTGTAGTAGATGGTCTGGGTCTTCGGGTCCACGCCTTCGATGCGGGTGACGCTCCACTTGCCGCGGGTGACCTGGTTCACGAGGCGGCCGGAGTAGTCGTAGCGGTAGATGTGCTGCCACCCGTCCTGATCGCCGAGCCACAGGAACTGGGAGACGCCCGCGGGAAACGACATCAGGTCGTCCACGCCGGCGTAGAAGTCGTAGACGTCGATCCAGGTGTCGGACTTCTGGGTCAGGACCAGGCGCCGCCCGCCGGTGGTCACGTCGAAGAAGAAGAGCCGCATCTCGTTCTGCGGGCGGTTGAGGGTGATCATCGCCAGGGTATCGGGCCGGCTGGTCCAGTAGATCCGCGGGATGTAGTACTCGCCCGCGATGCCGGGATCGAGCCAGACCTGCTTGCCGGACTTCACGTCCACCACGCCGATCCTCACCGTGGGGTTCGAGTCGCCCGGCTGGGGAATCCGGATCTTGGTGTACTCCGGATGGCTGCCGTCGAGATCCGAGAACTGCATCACCGGCTCGGCGGATTCGTCCACCTGCCAGTAGGCGAGGTGGCGGCTGTCGGGCGACCAGTTCCAGGCCTGCGCCTGCCCGAACTCCTCTTCGTAGACCCAGTCGAAGTGGCCGTTGTAGGCCGTCGCCGTGGCGTCGTGGGTGAGGCGGGTCTCTTTCCTGGTGGCGAAATCGTAGACGTACATGTCACCGTCGCGCTCCAGGCCGAGGGCCGCGCCGTCGGGAGAGAGCTGGGCGGTACGGGCGCCGCGGGTGGCGAGGGTGAGCGAATGGTCGGCGAGCGAGTAGACGTAGTAGTCCGAGGTGCCGGAGCGGCGGTAGAGCTGGGAGAAGCGGGTCTGGAAGACGAGGTGCTTCGAGTCCTCGGCCCACTGGAACGATTCGTACGAGAACGGCTCCGCGGTATCCGGGAACGCGAGCCCCCGGGCGGTGAAGAGCAGCGTGTCTTTCCCGGTCGCGGGATCGAAGGCGCGAATCTCTTCGCCGCCGTCGGCGCCGCGCGCGGTGTAGGAGTAGCGCTTCCCGCCGTCGATCCAGTTCACGTTTCGCGGACCGCTCCCGCCGTTCAGCGCGCCCCCCGACCCCAGCGCCTCGCCGAGGTTCGCGAAGCGCGCCTTCTGCTGCGCGGCGGAGGCGGAGAATCCGAGCAGCAGGACGGCGAGCAGGAGTCCGAACACCCGCGCTAGGCGCATCGCTCACTCACGGTGATGGGGGATGGAAAGATAGCGGCGATCACTGATACATGTCTTCGACGTCCGCGGCGGCAAGCTCGACCAGAAAGCCGGCGATCTTCCGGGTCAGGGCCTCGAAGTAGCGGGCGCCCTTTTCCGGCGTGGCGGCCTTGGGGTTTCCCACGCCGGTGTCGTCGGTCACCTCGGTCCAGCGCCGCGGGGCCCAGGCCCATCCTTCGGCGAGCGCCGCCACCTTGAAGCGGCGCTCCTTTCCGGGGCCCGCCACGCCGAGCGGGCGCACCAGCTCCGGCGCCACCCGCTGCATCAGGCTGGTCTCGAGCTCTCCCCCGTGGTCCCCGGGCTCGGCGAAGTACGGCGCCGGGTCGAGCGCCTGATACCAGTTCACGGCGCAGAGGAAGATCGCCGTGTGCGGCAAGAGCTCGCGGATCATCCAGCGGAAATCGTTGGCGCCGTGGCCGTTCAGGATCACCAGCTTCTTCACGCCGTGGTTGCCGAGCGACGCCACCAGGTCGGCGAGGAGCGCGAGCTGGGTGCTGGGATTCACGTTCAGGCAGAACGGCACGTCGAGCTGGGCGGTGTGCACGCCGAACGGCACGGTGGGGAGGACCAGCACCCGCGCCTCCCGCTCCCAGGCGAGGCGCGCCGACTCGATCGCCACCTGCTCGCTCTCGATCGCGTCGGTGCCGTAGGGCAGGTGCAGGTTGTGCGCTTCGGTCGCCCCCCAGGGAAGGATGGCGACCTCGAATGGCATGTCCCGCGCGGTCCGCCAGGTGTTCTCGGCGAGGACGTAGGGGCGCGGCGGCGTCACCGGGACCTCACGCGAAGATCTTCTCGCCGTCCAGACGGCCGTTCTCGATGAAGATCTCGGAGATCGCCCGGCCGGCGCTGATGCTCCCCGCCAGGTGCACGCCGGGCACGTTGGTCTCGAGGGTGGCGGGATCGACCGACGCCCGCATGGTCTGCCCGTCGAGCGCGATCCCGATCCTGAGGAAGAGATCGAAGTCGGGATGGAAACCGGTGAGCGCGTAGACCCGGTCGGCGCGGAGGGACTCCTCGGCGCCGCCGCGACGGATCACCACCGCGTGCGGCTCGATCCGCACCACCTCGCTCGAGAGCCGCGCCGCGATCTCGCCCGCCTTGATCCGGTTCTCGAGGTCCGGCTTGACCCAGTACTTGAGACTGTTCTTGAATTCGGCGCCCCGATACACCAGGGTCACCCGGGCGCCGGCGCGGTGCAGCTCCAGCGCCGCCTCCGCCGCCGAATTCTTCCCGCCGATCACCACCACGTCCTGCCCGGTGCCGCGGTGCGGATCGTCGAAGTAGTGGCTGACCTGCGGCAGGTCTTCTCCGGGAACGCCGAGCCGGTTGGGGTGGTCGTAATACCCGGTGGCCAGCACCAGCCGTCCGGTGGTGATGGTGTCGCGGCCGTCACGGGTTTCCACCGTGCAGCGCACCCCGCCTTTCACCGGCTCCGCCGCGATCAGCTTCACAAAGGGCTGGACCACCAGCTCCTCTGCGCGCACCACGCCCCGGTAGTACTTGAGGGCTTCCTCGCGGGTGGGCTTCTGACCGGAGCAGACCAGCGGGTGGCCGCCGATCTCCAGCCGGTCCGCGGTGGTGAAGAAGGTCATCCCGATCGGATACCGGAAGACGGAGTTCACCACCGGTCCCGCGTCGATGACGAACGGCTTCAGATTGCGGCGCTTCGCCGAAATGGCGCAGGCGAGCCCGATGGGCCCGGCCCCGGCGATCAGGACGGAACGGTCGCTCACGTCCGGATTCTAACCGCCCCGCGCCGGAGCGGAACCCGTGACGCCCTCGCGCCGTTCCCGGGACACCGGCATTCTTCCTGAAGGAGGTGACCGATGGAACAGCGAAAACTCGGCACGGGCGGGCTCACGGTCTCGGCGCTCGGCCTGGGATGCATGGGGATGTCCGACTTCTACGCCGGTCGCGACGAAGCGGAGTCGCTCGCGACCATCGACCGGGCGCTCGAGCTCGGCATCAACTTCCTCGACACCGCGGACGTCTACGGCCCCTGGACCAACGAGGAGCTGGTCGGCAAGGCGCTCAAGGGACGGCGCGACCGGGTGATTCTCGCCACCAAGTTCGGCAACGTGCGCGACGCGCAGGGCAACTGGAAGGGGCTGAACGGCCGTCCCGAATACGTGCGCGCCGCGTGCGACGCGTCGCTGCGGCGGCTCGGCACCGATCACATCGACCTCTACCACCAGCACCGTGTGGACAAAGCGGTGCCGATCGAGGACACCGTGGGCGCCATGGCCGACCTGGTGCGCCAGGGCAAGGTGCGCTACCTCGGGCTCTCCGAGGCCGCGGCCGAGACCATCCGCCGCGCCACGGCGGTCCACCCCATCGCCGCGCTGCAGAGCGAGTACTCGCTCTGGACCCGCGACGTGGAAACCGGGATCCTGCCCGCCTGCCGCAAGCTGGGCGTCGGGTTCGTGCCCTACAGCCCGCTGGGCCGCGGGTTTCTCTCGGGGCGCTTCCGGAAATTCGAGGACCTCCCCGCCGACGACTACCGCCGCAATCACCCGCGCTTCCAGGGCGAGAACTTCGGGAAGAATCTCGAGCTCGTCGCCCGGGTGCAGGAGATCGCCCGGGAAAAGCAATGCACGCCGGCCCAGCTCGCGCTGGCCTGGCTCCTCGCCCAGGGGAAGGATGTGGTCCCCATTCCCGGCACCAAGAAGAGGAAATACCTCGAGGAAAACGCCGGCGCGCTCTCGGTGACCCTCTCGGTGAGCGACCTCGCGCGCATCGCGGCCGCGGCGCCGCCGGGCGTGGCCGCGGGGTCGCGCTACCCGGAGCGCGCGATGGCCGCCCTGGAGAAGTGAAAGCGATCCGCATCAGCGCCACCGGCGGGCCGGAGGCGCTGCGGCTGGAACCGGTGGCCGATCCCGCGCCCGCCGCGGGGCAGGCGCTGGTGAAGCTCGAGGCGGTCGGCGTCAACTTCATCGACGTCTACCACCGCACCGGGCAGTATCAGACTCCGCTCCCCTTCACGCCGGGGCAGGAGGGCGCGGGGACGGTGACGGCGGTGGGCCCGGGCGTGACGCTGGTGCGTCCCGGGGACCGCGTGGGGTACACCGGCACCCTCGGCGCTTACGCCGAGCTCGCGGTGGTGCCGGCCGATCGCCTGGTGCCGCTCCCCGCGGGCGTGACCGCCCGCCAGGCAGCGGCGGTGCTCCTCCAGGGGATGACCGCGCATTATCTCGCGACCGCGACCTATCCGCTTCAGGCCGGCGAGACCTGTCTGGTGCACGCGGCGGCGGGAGGCGTGGGGCTCCTGCTCTGCCAGGTGGCGAAGCTCCGCGGCGCGCGGGTGATCGGCACCGTGTCCACCGAGGAAAAAGCCGCGCTCGCGCGGTCGGCGGGCGCGGACGACGTGATTCTCTACTCCCAGCGGGACTTCGTGGCCGAAGTGAAGCGCATCACCGGCGGCGCCGGGGTGCAGGTGGTCTACGATTCGGTGGGGCGCACCACCTTCCTCAAGAGCCTCGACGTCCTGCGCCCGCGCGGGATGATCGCGCTCTTCGGACAATCGAGCGGCGCGGTGGAGCCCCTCGACCCTCAGCTCCTGAACCGGAAGGGCTCGCTCTTTCTCACCCGGCCGACCCTCTTCCACTACGTCGCGACGCGGGAGGAGCTGCTCTCCCGGGCCGGCGAGGTTCTGGAATGGGTGGCGCGCGGCGCGCTGCGGGTGCACATCGGGCGCGAACTGCCCCTCGCGGAGGCGGCGGAGGCCCACCGGCTCCTCGAGGGGCGGAAGACGGCCGGCAAGGTCCTGCTCGTCCCCTAGCTAGGGCGTCGCCGTGCCGAAGACCCACACCGTGCGCGAGCGGTACTCCGCGCCCGGCCGCAGAATGGTGGACGGGAAGTTGGGATGGTTGGGCGAGTCCGGATAATGCTGGGACTCGAGACAGAACCCGCCGCGGTGCACGTAGCTGTGGCCCGCTTTGCCCTTCAGGGTGCCGTCCAGAAAATTCCCCGCGTAAAACTGCAGCCCGGGCTCCGTGGTGTAGACGTCCAGGGTGCGGCCCGAGGCCGGTTCCACCACGTGCGCCGCGTGCACCACGCCCGGCCGGGCGCGCCGCAGGACGAAGTTGTGGTCGTACCCGCCCGCGAACTTGAGCTGGGGATCGGTCCCCTCGATCCGGTCGCCGATCGCCGCGGGCGCGCGGAAATCGAAGGGCGTGCCCGCCACCGGCGCGATCTGGCCGGTGGGGATCAGCGTGGAGTCCACCGGGGTCATCGAGTCGGCGTCGAGCTGGAGCAGGTGTCCCAGAATGTCCCCCGAGCCCTCGCCGTGGAGGTTGAAGTAGGTGTGCTGGGAGAGATTGATCGGCGTCGCCTTGTCGGCGGTCGCGAGGTAATCGATGCGCAGCTCGTTTTTCGGGGTCAGGGTGTACGTGACGCGCAGCGACACCGCGCCCGGGTACCCCTGGTCTCCGTCGGGGCTGGTGTGGGTGAACGTGACGCCCACCGTGTCCCCGCGCTGGAACGATTCCCCGTGCCAGACCACCTTGTCGAAGCCCTTCACGCCGCCGTGCAGGTGGTTGGGCCCGTTGTTGGTGGCGAGCTGGTAGGTCTTGCCGTCCAGCGTGAACCGTCCCTTCGCGATCCGGTTGGCGTAGCGGCCGACCACCGCGCCGAAATAGGGTGAGGCCCCGAGGTAGCCGGCGAGCGAGTCGAAGCCCAGCGCCACGTCGGCCACGACGCCCTTCGCGTCCGGCGCCTTGATGGACTGAATGATCGCGCCGTACGTCATCGCGGTGATCACGAGGCCGCGCCCGTTGGACAGGGTGAAGAGATCCACCCCGGTGCCGTCCGGGAGTTTGCCGAAGGCGCTCTCGGTCACGCTCGCTCCCTTCGCGGTGGCGCCGGCGGGGGCGTTCTGGGCGGCGGCGGGAAGCCCGCCCGCGACCACCAGCCCGACGGCCAGACCCAGGTTCTTCATCGGTCGATCACCTCGTCTATGCCGGCGTCCACGTATTGCCCCCCGCTCCGCTGGTGCACGTGGATCGCCAGAGTGTTGGTTCCGGGATGCAGCAGCGCCGCCGCGGCGGAATCGAGCGGCACGAACGCGTAGGACGTGGTCCACGCCGGCAAGGTCGCGACCAGCGTCCCGTTGACATACACCTCGGCGTCGTCGTCGTGGTGAATCCGAAGATAGGGGTGCGCGAGCGGCGCCGCCGGAAGCTCGAAGGACCGCCGCACCCAGATGTCCGAGCTCGCCCACTGGGTCCGCACCACGGCGCCGGGGGTGCTGTCGGTGCCGAATCCGCCCTCGCCGGTCTGCCACGCGCTGTCCGCGTAGTCCGGCGCGTACCACGCGCCCGCCGGCGCCGTGGTGGTGTACCGCCAGCGCTGCGGCGTGGTCCGGGACGTGGGGACCACTTCGCGGATCACCGGCGGCGGATCGTAGAGCCTCCGGTCGAGCGCCGTCGCTTCCGGGGGGAGTTTCACCACCGCGCGGTCGTAGGTCATGAGACCGTTCACTTCGACCTCGACGTCCGTGGTCTGGGTGTAGACCGCGGCGGCGAGTCCTTCGCCCTCGAGGAGCCGCAGCTGCTCGATCAGCGCGCGGTACGCGTTCCAGAGCTGATCCAGGGTTTCGTAACGCCGGTAGCCCCAGTTGTGCTGGCTCACCCAGGTGTGGCCCGCGAGGGGAAGGCCGAGGCCGCCGAATTCGCCGAGCACCGGCGCGCGGCGTCCGTCCGGGGCGGGGCTCGAGGGGCCGGGATAGTCGTGAATGTCCTGCACGTCGCCGACTTTCTCGTCGGTCCACCCGCTGGCGTTGTCCACCAGGCGGGTGGAGTCGAGCGCCCGCAGCGTGGAGACGTAGCGCTCGGTGTCGTGCTGTCCCCAGCCCTCGTTGAAGGGCACCCACATCACGATCGCCGGATGATTGCGGAGTGCCGCCACCACGCGCTCCAGCTCCTCCTCGAATTCCTTCTGCCCCGCGACGCTGGTGTTGTCTCCGCTCGGCATGTCCTGCCAGACCAGGAGACCGAGCGAGTCGCAGAGGTAGTACCAGCGCTCCGGCTCCACCTTCACGTGCTTGCGGATCAGGTTCATGCCCAGGCGCTTCAGGGTGCGGAGATCGTTGGCGATCGCGGCGTCCGAGGGCGGGGTGTACAGCCCGCCGGGCCACCAGCCCTGGTCCAGGGTGCCGAACTCGAAGAGGGGCCGGCCGTTCAGGAACAGGCGCAGGGCGCCGCTCGAGTCGGGGTGGACGGCGATGGACCGCATCCCGAAGTAGCTCGCCGCCGAGTCCCCGCTCGCGAGCCGGACGCGGAGCTGATAAAGGAAGGGATCGGCCGGGGACCACGGGTGCGGGTTCGCGAGGTGGAGGGTGAGCTCCGAATCGGTGGAGCCGGCGCCGCTGGCGACGGCCTTGCCGCCCGCGAGCGCGACCGCCGTCACGCCGGCGTGCGCCGTTCCCGTCGCCGCGACGCGCACCGTGACCGTCCCCTGGTCGAGGTGCGGCGTGACTTCGAGGCCGCTGATGTAGGTGGCGGGGACCGGCTCGAGCCACACCGTCTGCCAGATCCCGGTGACCGCGGTGTACCAGATGCTGCGCGGGTGCAGGACCTGCTTGCCGCGGGGCTGCTCGCCGCGATCGGTGGGATCCCACACGCCGACGGCGAGGTCCTGCCGCGGGCCGCCGATGACCTCGGACGTGATGTCGAAGCTGAAGGGATCGTAGCCGCCGCGGTGCTCGCCGACCCGCCGGCCGTTCACGTACACCGTGGCGTCCCAGTCCACCGCGCCGAAGTGCAGGAGCCAGCGGGTGCCGCGCGGCTCCCGCGGGAGGGTGACGGTGCGGTGGTACCAGAGCCGCTCGCTGTCCGTCACCGCGCGCCGCACGCCCGAGAGCTGGGACTCGACCGGGAAGGGAACGAGGATCTTTCCGTCGAACGCCCGGGGGCGCGACACTCCGGAATCGCGGATGGCGTAGTCCCAGAGGCCGTTGAGATTGATCCAGGCCCGGCGGCGCAGCTGCGGCCGCGGATACCCGGGCAGCACCCGCGCGGGCGTGACCGAATCGGCCCAGCGGGTGACGAAGTGCCGGGGAACGAGCGCCGAGTCCTGCGCGCGGAGCGGAGGCGCGAGGGTGGCGAGCAGCGCGAGTGACCGGGCGAGGCTTTGACGGCGCGTCATCGGCTGGGTAATCTGCCCTCGCCCGGCGTTCGCTCAAGGGCCGGGCGCGGCGCTACTTTCACTTCGCCAACGTTTCAGAGAGACCAGGTGCCCCTACCGCCCGAAGTCCAAGCCCTCGCCGCCGCGCTCGACGGCCAGTACGCCGTGGAGCGGGAAATCGGCCGGGGCGGGATGGGGATCGTGTACCTGGCGCGCGACCTGAAGCTCGACCGCCCGGTCGCGATCAAGGTGCTTCCGCCGCAGCTGGCCGGCGACCCCGACGTGCGGGAGCGCTTCCTCCGCGAAGCGAAGACCGCGGGCCGTCTCTCCCACCCCAACATCGTGCCCGTCTTCCGCGCCGACGAAGCGGGAGGCCAGGCCTTTTTCGTGATGGCCTTCGTGGACGGCGAGTCCCTGGGCGACCGCATCCGCGCCCACGCGCCCCTCGTCTCCGGCGACTTCGTGCATCAGCTGCGCGACGTGGCGCTGGCCCTGGGATACGCCCACGCCCAGGGGATCGTCCATCGCGACATAAAGCCGGAGAACATCCTCCTCGAGCGCGGCTCGGGACGGGTGCTGGTGACGGACTTCGGCATCGCCCGGATCGCGAACGCGGCGCCGATCACCGCCACCGGCCAGGTGCTCGGCTCGGTTCACTACATGAGCCCGGAGCAGATCTCGGGCGAGCCGGTGGACGGCAAGAGCGACATCTACTCGCTGGGCGTGGTCGCCTTCCACGGGCTCACCGGCCGTCTTCCCTTCGACAATCTCATGGCGTCGGCGGTGCTGGTGGCGCACGTGACCAAACCCGCGCCCACCACGCGGAGCGTCGCGCCGCACGTGCCCGAGCCATTGGCCGAGGTGGTGGACCGCTGTCTCGCCAAAGCGCCGGACGATCGCTTCGCCACCGCCGGGGCGCTCGCCGACGCGCTGGCCCGGGCCTGGGAGGCGACCAAGGACGCCGCGGGCCAGTCGCCCGCGCCCGCCCGGATCTCGACCAGCAAGGCGGAAGCGGTGTGGCGCCGCGCCGCGGAGCTCGATGCCGCCGGGAGCACGTCCGGCTACCCGACCAGCGACGTCCGCGCGGCCGCCATCGAAGCGGGCCTCGGCGAGCGTCACGTCGCGAAAGCGATGGCGGAAGTGCGGCGTCCGGCCGCGCCGCCCACGGGGGCGGCGGAGCTCCTGTTCGGCGGACCCACGCGAATTTTCTTCGAGGCGGAAGTGGACGGAGAGGTGTCGGCCGAGGACTACGATCTCTGCGTGGAGATCGCGCGGCGCATGCTGGGCGACGTGGGCCGGGCCGACACCGTGGGCCGGTCCCTCACCTGGTCGTCGGTGGCGCAGCAACGGCAGGTGCAGTTCTCGATTCTTCCGCGCCACGGCAAGACGTCCATCTACGTGGAGGAGCGGCTGGGCCAGCTCGCGGGCGGACTGTTCGGGGGGATCATGGGGGGCGGGGGCGGGGGCATCGGCGGCCCGCTCGCGGGATGGGCGGCCGGCGGGACTCACGTGGGACTCGCCATCGCCACCATCGGCGCGGCGCTCGCCGGCGCCTACGGCATCGCGCGGATCATTTTCACCCGGATGGCGCGTCACCGTCGCGCCGAGCTCCAGGACCTCATCGAGCGCCTGCGCCGCCAGGTGGAAGACTCGATCCGCCGGAGCGGGCGGCTGGCCTCGCCCCGGCGCCGGCTCGAGCCCTAAGGCGCCGGCAGCTTGGGCGTGGGCAGGCTCACCAGCACCGCGGTGATGGTGAGGACCACGAGCGCCACGCCCAGCTCGGTGGACGCCGAGCGGCGGATGCGCAGGGCGCCGGCTTCGTCACCCAGGGTCGGCGTCACCCGCTTCCAGTTCCAGTACCCGAGGCCCGCGACGCACGCCACCACGCAGAGCTTGACGATCAGGGTGTAGCCGTAGGGGGTGGTCCAGAGCGCGGCCCAGTACTTGAGGTGCCGCCATGCGGTGATGAGGCCGGTCACCGCGAGCAGACCGGCGGCCCAGAGCGCGAGCGGCGAGAAGCGCGCGACGAGGTCCGCCACCAGCGGCCCGCGCTCACCGTCGGGCGCCTTGCGGAGCGCCGCCGTGATTCCCGCCACCACCAGGACGAAGAGCGTCCCCAGCCACATCGAGCCCGCGAAGACGTGCACCGGGTTCACCATGGATTGCCAGCGGCCGGTGGCGACGTTCCGGAGCGCGAGGACCACGCTCACCAGCGCCGCGGCGGGCCACCCGGCGCGGGGCCGGGTCCAGGCGAGCAGGAACGCGAGCGGCGCGAGAAGGGTGAGCGAGGTGCGGAGCAGGTTGATCCAGTTTCCGCCCGTTGCGAGGGCGAGCATGGCGCTGTGTCGCTCCACCGCGGCCCCCTGGAGGTCGGCCGCGAAGTCGAGCACGCCGACCAGCGCGCCGGTGAGACCGATCACCGCCGCCCGGGTCAGGGCGGTGTCCAGGGTGGAACGGGTGGACGGGGTCCCTCGAGTATGAAGAGGACCGGACACGAAATACCGGAACCCGATCGCGCCGAGGGTGGTATACGCGGCCAGGAAGCCCGCGTACTCGGTGAAGGCGTCGCGCAGGGAGAAGAGAGGCGTCATGCCGAAGCTTACGCGGCGCCCGGCGGTTGTGCTGGGCCACGTTACCAAGTTTGCCCTGAGCGTCTCTTCACTATCAGCCCTATCTGGAGCAGATCCTATGGCCAAGCTCGTTCGTCTGGGAGTCGTCACGCTGCTCGCCGCCGCGGCGGCCTGCGACGGCTCCCGGTCCCTCGCCCCCGGCAACTCCCTCTCGTTCTCCCACGCCATCTCGCTTTCCACCTTCGACAGCATCGTCATCGATTCCGGCACCGTCCGGGTCCGGATCGACGTCTTCCCGGACAGCCTGGTGGCGCGGCGGGTGGTGATCGGCCGTCCCGGCGAGATCGGCCGGCCGGAGCGGGTGGAGGGCGTGGTCGCGAGCATCGACACCACGGCCGGGACCCTCACGCTGGCTCAGGGGCTGGTGATCGGCTACAGCGCCAACACCCGGTTCCGCGGCGAGCGCGACGAGAATCCCGAGGACTCGACGCCGGACGTCCAGTCCGACTTCGTGCACCGGATCGTGGCGCTGCTCGCGGCGGGACACCGGCCTTCCATCGAGGCCGACCGCAATCCGCTGCCGGCGGTGCAGGCGCCCGGCGACGGGAGCTTCATGGCCGACGTGATCCGGCTCGACGAGGCCGCCGATCGCTTCCGCCTGGAGCTCAACATCACCTCCGCCAACTTCGCGATGAACTCCTCGCCGCCGCCGGCGGGCTTCCTCACCGTTCTCGGTCTCACCATCGCGGTGGACTCGGGGAGCGTGCGCCTGGAAGAGCGCGATGAGGACGCGGACGACGGCCAGCGCTTCGAAGGCATCGTCGCCTCAGTGGACCTGGGCGGGAGCTCGGCCACCCTCACCGACGGGACCATCCTCCACATCGTCGCGGGCTCGGAGATCGAGAGCGGCGGGCACGAGGACGACGACACCCTGGCGCTGGGCTCGCTCGCCGACGTGGCGGCGGCCGTGGGCGCGGGCGACACGGTGTTCGCGCACGGGGAAGGGGTGCTCACCAGCTCCGCCCCGCGCACCTTCGACGTGATCGAGATCCGCTTCTCCCGGAAGGGCATGGAGATGGAGCCTCCGGAGCATCCGGACTCCACGGTGTCGGGAGATCACTAGCCGCCCCGCGCGGCGGTCGTTGCAGATTGAGTGAGGAGCGGGATCTGACCCCGGGGGGACGCCCCGGGGTCGGTTCCGCTCTTCGCTTTTTCACCTAGCGAGGGACCTCGTCGGGGGATAGTCTACACGCCGTCCCGACTCTCCGAGGTTTTCTCGATGGTTCAGTCCCGTGCTCTGGGCGCCGCGACCCTTCGCGTCGTGCTCGCGCTCGCACTCCCCGCGCCGCTCGCGGCCCAGCAGGCTTCCCCGTCCGACACCACCACTCCCCCGAACACGCTTTCCGCCGCCGAGCGCGCGGCGGGGTGGAAGCTGCTCTTCGACGGCAAGACCACCGACGGCTGGCGCAACTACCAGGCCGACAGCATCTCGCACGGGTGGCAGGTGGTGCACGGCGAGTTGACGCGCGTCCGGCCCGCGGGGGACATCATCACCCGCGACCAGTACGCCAACTTCGAGTTGTCGCTCGAGTGGAAGATCTCGGAGGGCGGGAACAGCGGGATCTTCTATCGGGTCAGTGAGGACGACTCCGCGGCCTACTGGAGCGGACCCGAGATGCAGGTGCTGGACGACGCCCGCCACCCCGACGGCAAGTCCCGGCTCACGTCAGCCGGCGCGGACTATGCGATCTATCCCTCGCCCGCGGGCGTGGTGAAGCCGGCGGGCCAGTGGAACCGGGTGCGCATCGTGGTGAACGGGAATCACGTGGAGCACTGGCTGAACGGCGTGAAGGTGGTGGACTACGAGCTGGGCAGCGCGGACTGGGAGGCGCGGGTGAAGGCCTCGAAGTTCGCGCCCCACGTGCACTACGGCCGCAACGCCACCGGGTACATCGGGCTTCAGGACCACGGAGACCAGGTGGCGTATCGGAGCATCAAGATCCGGGTGCTGCCGTGATCAAGACCAGGCTCTCGGCGCTGATGTTCCTCCAGTATTTCGTCTGGGGCGCCTGGTTCGTCACCATGGGCACCTACCTCGGCCAGACCCTGCACTTCACGGGGCGCGAGGTGGGGCTCGCCTACGGCGCCACCGCGATCGCGGCACTCGTTTCCCCGTTCTTCATCGGGATCGTGGCGGACCGCTTCTTCGCGACCGAGAACCTGCTCGCCATCCTGCATCTCGTGGGCGGCGTGGTGCTGTGGTACGTCTCGACGCTCACCAGCTTCGGCACCTTTTATCCGGTGCTGATTGTCTACGCGTTGTGTTACATGCCCACGCTGTCCCTTTCCAACTCGATCTCGTTCCACCACGTCCAGGACCCGGCGCGCGATTTCCCGTTCATCCGGGTGCTCGGCACCATCGGGTGGATCGCGGCGGGGATTCTGATCGGCAAGGTGCTGCACGCGGACGCCCTGGCCCTGCCGATGCGGGTCGCGGCGGGGGGATCGATTCTCCTCGGGCTCTACTCGTTTGCGCTCCCGCACACCCCGCCCAAGGCGGCGGGGGCGCCGTTCAGCGTGCGCGACGCGCTGGGACTGGACGCGCTGCAGCTGCTGCGGGACCGCTCGTTTCTGGTCTTCGTGCTCGGTTCGTTTCTGCTCTGCATCCCGCTCCAGTTCTACTACACGTTCGCGAATCCTTTCCTGAATGAGATCGGCGCCCCGGAACCCGCCTTCATCCAGACCTTCGGGCAGATGTCCGAGATCGGGTTCATGCTGCTGTTGCCGTTCTTCCTGAAGCGGTTCGGGATCAAGACCATCATGGTGGGCGGGATGCTGGCCTGGAGCCTGCGCTACTTCGCGTTCAGCTCCGGAAACGCGGGCGCGGGAATGTGGCTCATCTACGCGGGGATTCTCCTGCACGGGATGTGCTACGACTTCTTCTTCGTGGCGGGGCAGATCTACACCGACGAGCAGGCGGGCCCGAAGATCCGCGCCGCCGCCCAGGGGTTCATCAATCTCGTCACCAACGGCGCCGGATATTTCATCGGGGCCTTCGCCTCCGGCGCGGTGGTGGATCGCTTCACCACCCCCGGCGCGAACGGCACCGCGGTTCACGACTGGCATCAGATCTGGATCTATCCCGCCGCGGGAGCACTGGTGATCCTGGTGCTCTTCGCGCTCACGTTCCGGCCCCGCGCGGCCGCTCAACCCGTCGCGCGGTAAAAAGAAGGCATCGAGGAGGAAGCACTTTATGGCGAAGAAGCGGATCACCAGGCGGCGGTTCGTCGGCGACGTCACGGCGGCGGGCCTCTCGTTCACCGTCGTTCCCCGGCACGTGCTGGGCCGCGGGTTCGTCGCGCCCTCGGACAAACTCAACGTCGCCTGCATCGGCGTCGGCGGGATGGGCGAGAACGACGTCCGCGGCGTCGGCGCGACGGAGAACATCTACATTCTCTGCGACGTGGACGACGAGAACGCCGCGGCGTCCTACCAGCGCTTCCCCAAGGCCAAACGCTACAAGGACTACCGCGAGATGTTCGACAAGGAAGCGAAGAACATCGACGCGGTCACCGTCACCACGCCGGACCACAGCCACACTCCGGCCGGTCTCCTCGCGATGCGCGCCGGGAAACACACCCGGGTGCAGAAACCCCTCGCCCGCACCCTGGGCGAAGTGCGCGCGCTCGCCGCGCAGGCCCGGAAATCGAAGGTCGCCACCCAGATGGGAAACCAGGGCCACGCGAGCGGGGACACCCGCACCATCCGGGAGTGGGTGGAAGCGGGACTGATCGGCACCGTGCGCGAGGTGCACTTCTGGACCAACCGGCCCATCTGGCCCCAGGCGATCGACCGGCCCCTCGAGGAGTACTACGTCCCGCAAACCCTCGACTGGGACCTCTGGCTCGGCCCCGCGCCCACGCGGCCCTACCATCCCGCCTACATGCCCTTCAAGTGGCGCGGCTGGTGGGATTACGGCACCGGCGCGCTCGGCGACATGGCGTGCCACCTGATGGACGCCGCCTTCTGGACCCTCGATCTGGGCTACCCCACGCGCGTGATGCCCGAGTCCACCCAGCTCTACAAGGAAAGCGCGCCCGCCTCGTCGCGGATTCAATATCAATTCCCGGCCAAGGGGAAACGTCCCGAGGTGACGGTGGTGTGGCGCGACGGCAGTCTCTTCCCGCCCCGGCCCCAGGAGTGGGACGCGGACCAGGACTGGCCCTTCGACACCAGCGGCGGCCAGCTCTGGATCGGCGATCAGGGGAAGATGATCGCCGGGACCTACGGCGAGAATCCCAGACTGCTGGACGCCGCGAAGATGGCGGAGGTCACCGCCCATCCGGTGCCGCAGAAGTATCCCCGCATCGAAGCCGCGCCGGGACAGGGCGCCGTGTACACCGAGTGGATCCGCGCCTGCAAGGGCGGACCGCCGGCGGGCTCGACCTTCGACGGCCACGGCGGCGCCTTGACCGAAATGGTGCTTCTGGGCTGTCTCGCGGTGCGGGCCGGGAGGACCCTCGACGTCGACCCCGCCACCGGCAACGTGACCACGCCGGGGATTCCGCCGGAGTGGATCACGCCGAGCTACCGGGCGGGGTGGAGCCTGTAGCCGGCCGATGCTTCCCTCTTTGCCCCAGCCTGAAGGCTGGGCCTGCAAGACACTGCCCTGAAGGGCAGGAACAGGATCGGCCTTCAGGCGACTTTGATCGAAGCCGCCGTTGACTCGTTCGACTCCGCGCTCGCGGCAGAATCCGCGGGCGCGGGTCGCATCGAGCTCTGTGCCGACCTGGCCCGGGACGGGCTCACCCCGCCCTGGGACCTGGTCGCGCGCTGCCGAGCGGCGCTCGCGATTCCCATTCACGTGATGATCCGGCCCCGCGCCGGTGACTTCGTCTATACGGCCGCGGAGCGGCGCGAGATGGAGGATGGGATCCGCCGCGCCGGCGACGCCGGCGTGGCGGGGGTCGTGTTCGGAGCGCTCAGGAGATCCGCGGTAATCGACACCGGTGTAATTGAGAAGTTGACTTCACTGTCCATCAGTCCGTCTGTCCGTCTGTCCGTCTGCTTTCACCGCGCCTTCGACCGCGTCGCCGATCCGCTCGCCGCGCTGGATCAGTTGATCACCCTCCGCGTGGATCGGGTGCTCACTTCCGGCGGCGCTCCGTCGGCGGAGCAGGGGATTCCGGTGCTGCGGCGTCTGGTGGAGCGGGCGGAGGGGCGGATCGTCATCCTGGCCGGCGGCGGCATCAACGGAACGAACGCGCGGCGGATCGTCGAGGGAAGCGGCGTGGCCGAGGTGCACGTGGGGGTGCGGCGGGTGGAGGACGCGGAGAAGATCCGCGCGGTCAGGGCGGCGCTCAGCGCGCGAGGATGACGATCTCGTCCAGCAGATCCGCCGGGCGGCGGGGCAGGGTAAGCACGATTCCTTCGGGCGTCTGGCGGAAGGCGACGCGGGATCCGTCGCGCAGGAGTGCCGCGCTCCGGATGCGGCCGGACAACGGCGCCAGCGCCAGGAGCGGTGTGTCCCAGTCCAACACGTGCACGAACACCGTATCGTGCCGCTGGGTACTGACGCCCCACGGTCCCGGCGCGATGGGACCGCCGCGGGTGGCGTAGATCGCCGTACCATTGGCCGACAGCCAGGCGCCGATCTCCCGCAGCCGCGAGGCGAACTCGGGTTGGATCGTCCCGTCGGGCTCGGGGCCGACGTTCAACAGGAAGTTCGCGTTGTTCCCCGCGGCTCTGACGAGATAGCGGATCAGGTCGGGCACACTCTTGTAGTGATCGTCTCCGATGTTGAATCCCCAGGAGTCGTTCATCGTCTCCGCGGTCTCGAGCGGAAGCTGGGAGACCGTCTGATCCTGGTTGAACCCGGTCGTGTGTTTTCCCGGCAGGTCCTTCTCGAACATCTGGAAATCTTCGCCCGGGAAGGGCGCGCGGTGATGATTGGACCCGATCAGCGCGGCGGGTTGGAGCCGGTGGATCAGCGCGTAGGTGCGGTCGAGCCGCCAGTCCGCGTCGGGCTTGTCCCACATTCCGTCGAACCAGATGCCGCCGACCGGCCCGTAGCCGGTCAGGAGCTCGGTGAGCTGGCCGTCCAGGTAATCGAGATACCGGGACCACGACCCCGAATCGGGGCGCCCCGCGGTTTTCCCGGTGAAGCCGCGCGGATAGTAGTCGGGATTGTGCCAGTCGAGCTGGGAATGATAGAAGAACAGCTTGATCCCCTGCTTCCGGCACTCCTCGGCCAGCATCCCGATCACGTCTTTCCCGTACGGGGTGCGGTCCACCACGTTCCACTCGGCGTTCTTCGAGTGCCACATCGCGAAGCCGTCGTGGTGCTTGGTGGTGATGGTGATGTATTTCATCCCCGCGGCCTTGGCGAGCGCCACCCACTGCGCGGGGTCGTAGCGGACCGGATTGAAGAAGGCGGGGAGCTTCTCGTACTCCTCCACGGTGAGCCCGCGGTTGTTCATCACCCACTCGCCCGCGCCCAGCACCGAGTAGACGCCCCAGTGGATGAACATCCCGAACTTCGCGTCCTGGAACCACTGCCGCGCCGCCAGGTTTTCGGGAGCGGGCTGATAACCCGCCTGCGCCGCGAGGGCCGGGGCGGCGAGCGCGAGGGCCGCGCCCAGCGCCATCGCGCGGCGGGTCATGGCGAGTCCGGGAGCTCCCGGATCCAGATGTCCCGGTAGCGCACCTTGTTGCCGTGATCCTGGAGCGCGAGCGGCAGTTTGTCCGCATGCGGCCGGTAACGCGCCACCGCGCCGTGGACCGTCCAGCCGGTGATCTCGGTGTTGTCCTGCACCAGCACGCCGTTCCAGAGGACGGTGATCCGCGCCGGCCGGGTGACGCTCCCGTCCGCGGCGAAGAGCGGGCGGTGGAAGATGATGTCGTAGGTCTGCCACTCGCCCGGGGGGCGGGCCGCGTTGACGAGCGGCGGCGTCTGCCCGTACTCCGCGCCGGCGGTGCCGTCGGCGTAGGTGACGTTGTCGTACACGTCGAGGACCTGGGTCTCGTAGTGGCTCATCAGGAAGACACCCGAGTTCCCGCGCTCCTGGCTTTCGCCCACGGGCGGCGTGGGCGCGGCCCATTCGATGTGCAGCTGCACACTGCCGAAGGCCTGGCGGGTCATCATCATCCCGGTCCCGGGCGCGACCTCCACGTAGCCGTTCTCGAGCTTCCACTTGGCGGCGCTCGAATCCTGCGCCATCCATTTCGAGAGATCCTTGCCGTCGAAGAGCACGATCGCGTCCGCGGGGGCGGGCACCGGTGCTCCCGCGGGGCCGACCCGCACCACCGGCGGCTTGGGGCGATCCATCGAATTCGGCGGCCAGGGGGCCTGAGCGGCGAGGAGGGTGGGGACGAGCAGGCCAACGAACGCGGAACGCGGAACGCGGAGCGCGGAACTCCCCGCGCGCTGGTTCCGCGTTCCCCGTTCCACCTTCCGCTTCGCATTCATGGTTTCCACGTTCCTTTCGCGACCTGAGGCACGAAGCTCGAAAGATTCTGGGGCGGGAAGTCGAGGGTCCGCCCCTCCTCGGCGCTCTGATAGGCGGTCATCAGGAGCTTCACCACTTCCACGCCGTCATCGAAGGTGAGCCGGGGCGTCTCCTTCTTGAGGAAGGCCCGCACGAAGTGGCGGTCTTCCGCCTCGTAGCCGTAGACCGCGGCCTCGCCCGCCACCACCGGCATCTGTCCCACCTCGGCGTTCTGCTTTTCGACGAGATCCTCGCCCGCCTTGCCCTGCACCTCGCGGCTGAAGAAGAGCTTGAGCCCCGAGTCGAGCGAATTCCAGGCCATCGAGTATTCCGGTCCCAGGAGCTCGGCCGAGAGCCGGAGTCCGGCGCCGACGAAGCTCCAGGAGGTGGTGGCTTCGCCCAGCGCGGTGTGGCCGTCGTCGGTCTCGAACTCGATCATCACGCTCGCGAAGTCTTCCGCGGGATGCTTCGCGTAGTCCACCTCCGGGCCCATCATCTTGGAAAGTTTCCTGGCGTACTCCGGCCGGGTCCACTTGAGGCTCGCGATGTGGCCCGTCACCCGGCGCGGCGTGAGGGTCGCGCGCGCGGCGCCCGGCTGGGTGAGCAGGTGGCGCACCACCAGGGCGGAGTGGCACATCATGTCGTTCAGGACGCCGCCGCCCTGCAGGGCGCCGCGCCAGAACCACGGCATGTGCGGGCCGGCGTGCTCCTCCGCCGCGCGGGCGAGATAGGGCCGCCCGGTGAGGCTGGCGCCGCGGGCCCAGATCAGGTTCTTCCCCCACTCGACCGCGGGCGCGAAGTACTGGTTCTCGAGATACCCGTGCGCGATCCCGGCTGAGGAGACGAGCGCCGCCACCCGCTCGGCTTCGGCCACGTTGCGCGCCAGCGGCTTCTCGCACGCGATCCCGGCGAGCTGGCCCTTGCCGCTCCGCACCGCGTTCACGACCTCCTCGACGTTCTCGATCCGCGCCTGATTGGGCCCGCAGAGCCAGAGCGCGTCGATCGCGGGGTCCGCCACCATCTCGGTGATCGAGGCGTAGGCCTTCGCGGCGCCGACGTCGAGCCGGCGCGCGAGGCCGGCCGTGTCCTCCGCGTGGCCGCGATTGGGACTCCACACGCCCAGCACGTCCGCGTCCCGCACCGCCTGGAAACCCTGCAGGTGGAACCGGGCGTTGAACCCGGAGCCGATGAACCCCACGCCCAGCCGCTTCGTGGTCATGTCAGTCGGCGGGGTAGGAGACGCCGAGCTTGGCCAGCGCTTCCGGCGGGCACCCCTTCCATTCGGCCACGAAGGTGTTGCCCAGGTAGCGCAGGTCCTTCACTCCCATTTGCGACGAAAAGAATCCGGACGCGGTGAGGTCGCGGAAGTGATTGAAGAACGAAACTCCCTGGCTCATCTCGGGGCGCGCCTTCTTGGGCCAGGCGATGTCGTCGAGTACGGCGGTCCGCTGGGTCGCCGTCGAGTCGAGGAAAACGGTCCCGAAGCGCCGCTCGCACTCGGCGTCGAGCCAGGCGAGTCCGCCGCGCAGCGGGAGGCGATGATGCTCGTACTCGGAGGCGATGTAGTCCATGAATTCGGGCACCAGCGCGTCGGTGGCGCTCCCGGAGCGCTCGTCCGCGGGCAGCACCAGATCCACCAGCACCCGCGTGGTCTGATACTCGTGCGCGGTGAAGAACTTGGGGGCGTAGGCCTGCCCCGCCGCGAGGGCCTCCCGGAGGGCGGCGTGCACGCGGCGCGCGGTGACCGGCTGCACCAGCACCACCGGCACGGCGGCGAGGAGCGAGAGCGCCTCGCGGCGCGAGAGGTCGGTCATCAGAGGGCCCCTTTCTTCTTCTGGTCCATGATGTAGTCCGAGGTGCGCATCGAGAGCGCGAGAATGGTCCAGGTGGGATTCTTGTCGGCCTGGGAGACGAAGGGCGCGCCGTCGGCGAGGAAGAGATTCTTCACTTCGTGCGCCTGGCAATGCGCGTTCACCACCGAGGTCTGGGGGTCGTCCCCCATCCGGGCGCCGCCCAGCTCGTGGATGATGCTCCCCCCGGAGGAAATCCCGTACCCCTCCGCCTCGCTGGGCATGGGGTCGAACACTTCGCCGCCCATCTCCGCCACGAGGGAACGGAAGGTGTCCTGCATGTGCTTCACCTGCTTGATCTCGTGGTCGCTCCATTTCCAGTGGAAGCGGAGCACCGGGATGCCCCACTTGTCCACGGTGGACGGGTCGAGCTCGCAGTACGAATTCTCGTTGGGGATCATCTCGCCCCGCCCCGAAAAGCCCACGGTGGCGCCGTAATAGCGGCGGTAATCGTCCTTCAGGGATTTCCCGTACCCGCCGCCCGGTGCGTAGCGCTGGATCCCGCCCATGAAGCCGTAGGAGGGGACGCCCAGCCCGCCCCAGACTTCGATGTGGTAGCCGCGGGGGAAGTCGAGCTTCGAGTTGTCGAGCCACCACGGCATGTAGAGGTGCATCCCGCCCACGCCGTCTTCGTTGTGGGGCACGTGATCCACCAGCTTGGGGATGAACCCGGCGACGTCCGAGCCGGTGGTGTCGGTGATGTACTTGCCCACCACGCCGCTCCCGTTGGCGAGCCCGTTGGGGAAGCGCGACGACTGGGAGTTGAGCAGGAGCCGCGAGGTCTCGAGCGCCGAGGCCGCGAGCACCACCACCTTCGCCTTCACGTGCTTGTCGGTGCCGTCAGTCTTGTCCACGTAGGAGACGCCGGTGGCGAGTCCCGCGGAGTCCGTCGTCACTTCCCGCGCCATGGCGTTGGTCAGGAGGGTGAGCTTGCCCGTGGCGAGGGCGGGCGCGAGGAGGACGTTGGTCGAGGTGAAGTTGGAATTGGTCTTGCAGCCGCGGTTGCACTGGCCGCAGTAGTGGCAGGCGGCGCGGCCGTTGATGGACTTGGTGAGAATCGAGAGCCGGGACGGGATGCAGGTGACCTTCAGCCGGTCCGCGGCCTGCTTCACCAGCAGCTCGTAACAGCGCGGCCGGGGGGGCGGGAGGAACTGGCCGTCGGGCTCGTTGGGGAGTCCCTCCTTGCTGCCGAAGACGCCGATCAGCCGGTCCACCCGGTCGTAATAGGGTGCCACGTCCTGATAGGCGATGGGCCAGTCGTCTCCCAGTCCATCGCGGCTCTTGCGCCTGAAGTCGTAGGGTCCGAAGCGCAGGGAGATGCGGCCCCAGTGGTTGGTCCGGCCACCCACCATCCGCGCGCGCCACCAGTCGAACGAAGTGCCCTCGGCGCGGGTGTAGGGCTCGCCTTCCAGGTTCCAGCCGCCGATGCAGGCGTCGAACTCGCCGAAGGGCCGCTCCCGGGTGCTCGCGCCCCGGCGGGGCGACTGATACGGCCACTCCAGCATGGCCGAGTCCTTGGTGTTGTCCCAGGGCCCGCCGGCCTCGAGGAGAACTACGTCGGCGCCGGCCTGGGTCAGCGTGTAGGCGGCCATTCCGCCGCCCGCGCCGGAGCCCACGATGCAGACGTCGTAGACCTTGTCATCGCGCGCGCGCATCTATCGTCCCGGTGAAGGTGGAAAGTCTGGGAGGGCGAAGCTAGCGCGCGCCGCTTTGGGCCGCCATCCTACACGCTCCCCAAAGTGGACGACGGGACGGTCTCGATGCGGAACATCGGTCGGCGGGAGTTCGTGGTGAACGGCGCGGTGGCGGGCGCGGCCCTCGCAGGATGGCCGGCGAAGGTCCGGGTGCGCCAGGCCCCGAGCGAGCTGGTGCTCGCCAACGACCGGATCGCGGCCGCGTGGAGCGTGGCCGACGGAGCGTTCCGGGCGGTGCGCGTGAGCGACCCGGCGGGGGGCGGCACCCTCGCGCTGCCGGCGGACGCGTTCACCCTGACCCTCGGGGACGGGACCGTTCTCCGGTCCTCCGCCCTCGCGCTCGCGGGCTCGCCGGAAGAGGAGCGGCTCGCCCCGTCGGACCGGGCGTCGCGCGCCGTGGAGCGGCTCCCGGGCCGCGCCATCAGGGTACGGCTCCGGGATCCCGGCCGCGGATTGAGCGTCACCTGGCGCGGCGTGCTGCGCGACGGCTCGCATTACATCCGCCAGGAGGTGACCCTCGAAAGCGAGCGCGGCGATCTCCCGGTGCAGGACATCCGCCTCTTCGACCTCGACCTCCCGGACGCCGCCGTCGCCGGCGCCGTGAAAGGATCGCCGGTGGTGGCGGGGCGGTGGTTCGCGGGGTTCGAGCATCCGCTCGCGGACTCGGCCGTGAACGGCTCCCGGGTCACCGCCTCACTGGCGCGCGAGCTCCCGCTCCGCGCCGGCACCCGGTTCACGGTGTCGTCGGTGATCGGGTGCACCGGGGCGGGGCAGCTGCGGCGCGACTTCCTCGCCTACCTGGAGCGGGAGCGGGCGCACCCCTACCGGCCCTTCCTGCATTACAACTCCTGGTACGACATCGGGTACTTCTCGAAGTACGACGAAGCGCAGGCGCTCGCGGCGATCCGCGGCTTCGGCGACCAGCTCCACGACCGGCGCGGCGTGACGCTCGACTCCTTTCTGTTCGACGACGGCTGGGACGATCCCACGACGCTGTGGCACTTCCATTCCGGGTTCCCGCGCGGCTTTCAACAGGTGGCCCGCGAGTGCGCCCGTTACGGGGCCCGGCCCGGGATCTGGATGTCTCCCTGGGGCGGCTACGGCAAGCCGCGGGAAGAGCGTCTCGCGGCGGGGAAGGCGCAGGGTTTCGAGACCAACGAAGGAGGCTTCGAGCTGTCGGGGCCGAAATACTTCGACCGCTTCCGCAGCGTCTGCCGGGAGATGATCCGCAAGTACGGCGTGAACCAGTTCAAGTTCGACGGGACCGGCAACGCGTCGCACGTCTTTCCGGGGAGCGCGTTCGACTCGGATTTCGACGCGATGCTGGCCTTGATCGCGGACCTGCGCCGCGAGGAGCCGGATCTCTACGTCAACCTCACCACCGGCACCTACCCCTCGCCGTTCTTCCTCACGTCGTGCGACTCGATCTGGCGCGGCGGGGACGATCACGATTTCGCGGGCGTCGGCTCCTTCCGCCAGCGGTGGATCACCTATCGCGACGCCGACACCCACTCCGGGATCGTGCGCCAGGGCCCGCTCTTCCCGCTCAACTCGCTGATGCTGCACGGGATGATCTACGCCCGCCACGCCCACGACCTGGACACCGACCCCGGGAGCGACTTCGCTTCCGAAGTGCGCGCCTACTTCGGCACCGGCACCCAGCTGCAGGAGATGTACATCACGCCCGCCCTGCTCACGCCCGGGAACTGGGACGCGATCGCCGAGAGCGCGATCTGGGCGCGCCGCAACGCGGCGACCCTCGTGGACACTCACTGGGTGGGCGGCGATCCCGGCGCGCTCGAGCCCTACGGCCACGCCGCCTGGGGCGCGGGGAAGGGAATCCTGGTGCTCCGGAATCCCAAGGACGCCCCGCAGACCCTGGCCCTCGACGTCGCGCAGGCGCTCGAGCTTCCGGACGGCGCGCCCCGGACCTTCCGACTGGCGAGTCCCTTCGAGCAGGACGGCGTCGCGCCGGTGGAGGTGAGGGCCGGCGAGAGTCACGCCTTCGATCTCGCGCCCTTCCAGGTCCTCACGCTGGAGACGACATGACCCGATCGTTGGGCATCGCGGTGGTCGCGTGGCTCGGTCTTCACGCCGGCGTTGGGCGAAGCCCGGCCGCGAGGCCGCGGCCCGATCTCCCGCCCGCGACGCGCGAGCTCCTGCCGGTTCCGGCGTCGGTCGCCTGGCGCGACACCCGTCTCGCGGTGGACTCGAATTTCACGGTGGCGATGCCGGCCTTCGCGGACCAGCGCCTGCGCCACGCCGTGGACCGGGCGCTCACCCGGCTCGCGGGCCGCGCCGGCTTCCGGGTGGCCGGGGTGTCGGGTGACACCGTCGCCGCCACCCTCCTGGTGCGGGTGCAGGGACCGGGGATGGCGGTGCAGGGGCCCGAGGAAGACGAGTCTTACACCATCGAGGTGGACGCCTCGCGCGCCACCCTCGCCGCGCCGACCGTGGTGGGCGCGATCCGCGGGCTCGAGACGCTGCTCCAGCTGGTCGCGACGGACAGCGCCGGCTACTTCCTCCCCGGCGTCTCCATCGCGGACCGTCCGCGCTTTCCCTGGCGCGGGCTCCTGATCGACGTCTCCCGGCACTTCGAGCCGGTGGCGGTGATCGAGCGCAACCTGGACGCGATGGCGGCGGTGAAGCTCAACGTCCTGCACTGGCATCTGACCGACGATCAGGGGTTCCGGGTGCAGAGCCTGCGGTATCCCCGGCTCCAGGACGACGGCTCGGACGGCCACTACTACACCCAGGACGAGATTCGCGAGGTGGTGGCGTACGCGCGGGAGCGGGGCATCCGGGTGGTCCCCGAGTTCGACGTGCCCGCCCACTCCACCAGCTGGTTCGTGGGCTATCCCGGGTTCGCGAGCGCGCCCGGTCCCTATCACATCGAGCGCGAGTTCGGCGTGCACGACGCCGTGTTCGATCCCACCCGCGACTCGACCTACGAATTCCTGGACGGCTTCTACGGGGAGATGGCCGCGCTCTTCCCCGACGCCTACCTGCACATCGGCGGCGACGAGACCAACGGCGTGCAATGGGACGCGAGCCCCGCGATTCAGGCCTTCAAGCAGGCCCACGGGCTCGCCGACGACGCGGCGCTCCAGGCCTACTTCAACCAGCGCCTGGAGAAAATCGTGCAGGCGCACGGCAAGAAGATGGTGGGCTGGGACGAGATCCTCGCGCCCGGGCTCCCGCAGGACGTGGTGATTCAGTCGTGGCGCGGCCCGGCGTCCCTCGCCCAGGCGGCGAAGCAGGGCTACCGCGGGATTCTCTCCTCGGGCTACTACCTGGACGCGATGGCCACGGCCGCCGATCACTACGCCGTCGATCCGCTCCCCGACTCCGCCGGGCTCTCCGGGGACGACGCGGCCCGGGTCCTGGGCGGCGAGGTCTGCATGTGGGGCGAGATCGTCACGCCGGAGACGATCGATTCGCGGATCTGGCCGCGCGCCGCCGCGATCGCCGAGCGGTTCTGGTCTCCCGCGTCGGTCAGGGACGCCGGCGACATGTACCGCCGGCTCGACGTGGAGAGCGACCGTCTCGCCGCGCTCGGCGTCAACGTCTTTCACACCGCCCGGATGCTGAAGCGGCTCGCGCCGGGCCTGGACGTCCGGCCCATCGCCGGTCTCTTGGGCGTGCTCTCGCCGGTGAGCCTGGGCGGCCGGATGCACGTGGATCCCGCGAATCAGCTCACGCCCCTCACCGCGCTTTCCGACGCGGCGCGCCCCGATCCCGAGGAAGCGCGGCGCGTCTCGGCGCTGGCGGATTCGGCGGTGGGCGGCGCTCGCGCGGCGCGGGATTC
>DASSQQ010000055.1:0-21273 GCA_035702425.1 Gemmatimonadales bacterium | reverse complement strand
TGGGGCGGCTCCTCGCCGACGGCTTCCGGGAGATGGGGCGGGGGGACTTCGCCATCATCAACAACGGCAGCATCCGTACCGATCTCGCCGCCGGCACCGCGACCTACGGCACCCTCTTTCAACTGCAGCCGTTCCAGAACCGCCTGCTGCGCCTGCATCTCGCGGGGGCCACGGTGAAGGACGTGCTGGAACACGTGGTGCGCGAGGGGCGGCCCTCCTCCCACGTGGCGGGCCTCGAGTTCTGGTACGACCCGTCCAAGCCGGCCGGCCAGCGGGTGACCAAGGTGCAGCTCTGGAACGGCAAGAAGCTCGATCCCCGCGCGACCTACACCCTGGTCGTGACCGACTTCCTCGCGGGCGGCGGTTCCGGCTTCGCGATGCTGAAGGACTTGCCGAGCGAGGACGCGGGGCTGGTGGATCTGGACGCGCTGATTCGCTATCTCCAGGCCCTGCCGCAGCCGGTGGTCGCGCCCGCGAGCGAGCGGATCCACGCGGAGCGCAAGTGACCGCGGAACGGCTCCGGGTCTTCGTCAACGCCAAGCCGGTGGACGTGGCGCGGGGCGCGACCGTGCGGGACGCGGTGAGCGCGGCCGACCGCGCCCTGGGGGATCTCCTGGCCCGCGACTCCGCCTACGTCACCGATGGCGTGGGCCGCACCCTGGACGCCGGAGATCCGGTGGGAGAAGCGGGGGGCGTGTTTCGCGTGGTGGTGAGCGCGCGACAGGGTCCGCCCCGGCTCTCCAAGGAGATCCTCCGCCGCTGGCCCAAGGCCGAGCTGCACGTGCACCTCGACGGATGCCTGCGTCCCGCCACCATGCTCGAGCTGGCGAGGGGAGAAGGCGTGCGCCTGCCTGCGGACGACGTCGCCGGGCTTACCCGAGCGCTGTCCGTCGCGGGCGCGCATAGTCTCGAGGAGTACCTCCAGAAATACGCGATCACGCTCTCGGTTCTGCAGACGCCCGGCGCGCTGGAACGGGTGGCCTGCGAGTTCGTGCAGGACCTGGCGGCGGAAAACGTGCGCTACGTGGAGACGCGCTTTTCGCCCGCGCTCCACCGGCCCGCGATGACCTTGGCCCAGGCCACGGAGGCGGTGCTCCGGGGGCTCAAGCGCGGGGAAGCCGAGACCGGCACCAGGGCCGGTCTCATCATCTGCGCCATCCGCACGCTCCCGCCCGCGGTGTCGCTCGAGCTGGCGAAGGTCGCGGCGGGTTACCGCGCCGCCGGCGTGGTGGCCTTCGACCTGGCCGGGGCCGAGCGCGGTCACCCCGCGCGCGACCACCGCGCCGCCTTCGAGTTCGCCGCCGCGCACGGCGTGGGGTGCACCTGCCACGCCGGCGAGGGCGACGGCCCGGACTCGATCCGGGACGCGCTGCACGTCTGCGGCGCGCAGCGGATCGGACACGGGACGCGGCTGGGCGAGGACCCCGCGCTGCTCGCCGAGGTCGTCGAACGGCGCCTTCCTCTCGAGATGTGCCTCACCAGCAACGTCCACACCCACACCGTGGCGTCGGCCGCCGAGCATCCCCTCAAGCGGTATCTGGAAGGCGGTGTGCCGGTGACGTTGAACACCGACGGCCGCCTGGTGGACGGGGTCACCCTCACCGACGAATACCACCTGGCCCACACCGCGCTCGGCGTCACGGCGGAGCAGCTCTCGCGCATGGTCTTGAACGCGTGTGAAAACGCGTTCCTTCCCGAATTCGAGCGGGTGGCGCTGGTGGCGCGGGTGCAGGCCGAGCTCGAGGGTTTGCGATGACCGCCGCCGCGTCCACGACGAAAGCCGCGGACGCGATCCGCAAACGCCTCCGCGGTAGGGCGCCCCGCATCGCGGTCGTCCTCGGATCGGGATTGGGGTTCCTCGCGGACGAAGTCCGCGAGCCCGTGCGCATTCCCTATCGCGACATTCCAGGGTTTCCCGAGCCCGGCGTCGTGGGGCATAAGGGCGAGCTCGTGGCCGGCGCTCTCGAGGGGGTTCCGGTCCTGGCGCAAAGCGGCCGCTTTCATCTCTATGAGGGACACGACGCGGCGGTCGCCGCGTTTCCGGTCCGGGTGTTCGGCGCCCTGGGCGTGGACACGCTGATCGTCACCAACGCGGCGGGCGGGATCAGGCCCACCTTCCGGCCCGGGGTCCTGATGCTCATCACCGATCACCTGAACTTGACCGGGAAGAACCCGCTGGTGGGCGCGGTGATGGAGGGCGAGACCCGCTTCCCCGACCTGACCGACGCCTACGATCCCGCCCTGCGCGACCTCGCCCGCGCCGCCGCGCGCGAGGCCGGCATCGCCCTGGAGGAAGGGGTCTACGCCGGCCTCTTGGGGCCGAGCTACGAAACCCCGGCCGAGATCCGGATGCTGGGCCGGATGGGCGCGGACGCGGTGGGGATGTCCACCGTGCCTGAGGTGATCGCGGCGCGGGCGCGGGGCATCCGCTGCCTCGGCTTCTCCACCATTACCAACCTCGCGGCCGGCATTTCACCGGCGAAGCTCTCCCACCAGGAAGTCCTCGACGTGGGGGCCCGGGTGGGCCGGGACCTGGGCGCCATCGTGAAGGGGGTGGTCCGCCGTCTCGTCTAGCCGTCCCCGCCGAAATCTGACATTCGGGCTGCAACCTTTTCCCTTTCCAAACTGTCTCAGTTCACAACCAGTGCGCCGGGCGCCGTCGCCGGGCCGATCATCGTCCATCGCCCACGTTCGGGGTCCTTTATGCTCGTCGCCTTGCTCTGCGTGCTCTGCGTGCCTCGCCAGGGTCCGGCCGCCCTGGATTCCCTCCGCCCGCCGGCGCCGGATCTCCGCGCGGTGCGCGCCGCCCGTCCCGTGGTCATCGACGGCGCGCTGAACGACGACATCTGGCAGACCGCCACCCGGATCTCGCGCTTCACCCAGCGGGACCCGGTGGAAGGCGCGGCGCCGACCGAGAGCACCGTGGTGTACGTCGCCTATGACGACGCGGCCCTCTACATCGCCGCCCGGATGTACGACGATCATCCCGACTCGATCGTCGCGCGGCTGGGACGCCGGGACGCGGTCACCAATTCCGACCGGTTCACGGTCTACCTCGACACCTACCACGACCGCCGCAGCGGCTTCTACTTCGGGATCGACGCCGCCGGCACGCTGTCCGACGGCACCCTGATGAACGACGACTGGAACGACGACACCTGGGACGGCGTCTGGGAGGGGAAGGCCCGCATCGATTCGCTGGGGTGGACCGCGGAAGTGCGGATCCCGTACTCCCAGCTGCGCTTCCTCAAGGCCGACCGGTATGTGTGGGGCGCCAATTTCCGGCGCGACGTCGCCCGCAAGAACGAGAGCGACCTGATCGTCTACACGCCGAAGAATTCGAGCGGCTTCGTCTCCCGCTTCCCCGATCTGCTGGGGATCGAGCGGATCACGCCCCCGGCGCGGATGGAAGTCCTGCCCTACGTGACCAGCAAGGCGGAGTTCGCGCCCCACACCGCCGGGGATCCGTTCTTCGACGGCTCCCGCTATACGCCCGCGATCGGCGCCGACCTGAAGGTGGGGCTGGGCTCGAACCTGACGCTCGACGCTACCGTCAATCCGGATTTCGGCCAGGTGGAAGTGGACCCGGCGGTCGTGAACCTGAGCGACGTGGAGACCTTTTTCAACGAGAAGCGCCCCTTCTTCGTCGAGGGTTCCTCGATCTTCGACTTCGGCCAGGGCGGGACCAACAACAACTGGGGCTTCAATTGGGGGAACCCGCAGTTCTTCTACAGCCGCCGCATCGGGCGGCCGCCCCAGGGGAGCCTCCCCGACGCCGACTACTCGGATGTGCCGAGCGGCACCCACATCCTCGGCGCGCTCAAGCTCACCGGGAAGGCGTTCAACAGTTGGAACGTGGGCGCGGTTTCCGCGATCACCAACCGCGAGATGGCCGACCTCGACACCTCGGGAGTGCGGTTTCGCGCCGAAGTCGAGCCCCTGACGTATTACGGCGTGTACCGGGCGCAGAAGGAGTTCGGCCAGGGCCGGCAGGGGCTGGGATTCATCGGCACCGTCGCGGCCCGGCACTTCGACGACACCAGCATGGTGAGCCAGCTGAACCGCTCCAGCGTGGCGTTCGGCGTGGACGGGTGGACCGCGCTCGACAAGGACAAGACCTGGGTGACCACCGGCTGGCTGGGGGTCTCGGACGTGCACGGCAGTCGGGCGCGGATCCTCGATCTCCAGCAGAGCTCCGGTCACTACTTTCAGCAGCCCGACGCCCGGTACGTCCACGTGGACAGCTCGGCGACGTCGCTCACCGGGTTGGCCGGGAGGTTCGCGCTCAACAAGCAGCGCGGCAACTGGTACGTCAACTCGGCGGTCGGCTTCATCAGTCCCGGATTCGACGTGAACGACGTCGGCTTCCAGTTCCGTACCGGCTTCGTCAACGGACACTTCGTCGGGGGGTATCGCTGGACCACGCCGGGGAAGGTCTTCCGCGCGGCGGAACTCTACGGCGCCGCGTTCCGAAGCTACGACTACGACGGCAACATGATCTGGACCGGGGTGTTCTCCAACGGGTGGGCGCAGCTCCGCAACTTCTACCAGGTGAACTTCGACGTCGCCTACAACCCCTGGACCATCAGCAACCGCCGTACCCGGGGCGGCCCGCTGATGCTGACGCCGCCGGGATATCAGTTCGACGGCATGGTGCAAAGCGATTCCCGGAAGTTCTGGATGCTGATGCTGATGGGGGGAACCTATCAGTCGGTGGGCGACCGGAACTGGTACCTCTCGCCCTCGATCGAGCTGCGTCCCGCGCCCAACGTGGACGTCACCGTGGGGCCGAACTTCTCGCAGGACGCCACCCCGGAGCAGTACGTGGGCACCTTCGCGGACTCCAACGCGACCCAGACCTTCGGCAACCGCTACCTGTTCGCCACCCTGCACCAGACCGAGGTCTCGGCGGGGATCCGCGTCAACTGGACCTACACCCCCAAGCTGTCGCTCCAGGTGTACGCCCAGCCGCTGGTGTCCGCGGGCGCCTACTCGGACTTCAAGGCCCTCGCCCGTCCGCGCTCCTGGGCGTTCGACCACTACTCGCCGGCCGACGGGACCTTCGATACCACGACCTACACCGCGTATCCGGAGGGTCCGGGCGGTCCGGCCCTCGCGGTCGGGAATCCGAACTTCAACTTCCGGTCGCTGCGCGGAAACGCGGTGCTGCGCTGGGAGTACTCGCCGGGCTCGACGCTCTACCTGGTGTGGACCCAGACCCGGACCGACCAGGAGAGCATCGGCGCCTTCGACTTCGGGCCGTCGTTGCACCGGCTGGCGCAGGCCAAGCCCGACAACATTTTCCTGGTGAAGTTCACCTACTGGTGGAATCCGTAAGCCGCGCCGGGTGAGGCGGCGCGCGGCGAACGGCTGATCAGTCGAGGCCCGCGCTCGGAGGCGCCTTCGGAGCGGGGACGAAGAGATTGAGCGGTCCCCGGCCGCCGCCCAGCTTCGGCGCCGCCGCGATGGCGCGCTGGGTGAAGTCGATCGCGTCCTCGACCGCGCGCTCCAGGGGCCGGCCGTGCGCGAGGCCCGCGGCGATCGCCGCGGAAAGCGCGCACCCGGTGCCGTGAGTGGACGTGGTCTCCTGCCGGGGGTGCCGGAAGCGGCGGACCCCTCCCGCCGTCACCAGCACGTCGAGCAGATCGGCGCCCTCGAGATGCCCTCCCTTCACCAGCGCCGCCCCGGCGCCGCGATCGATCAGCGCTTTGCCGGCCCGTTCCATGGCGTCGGGACTCCGCACCTCGGCGTCCAGCAGCCGCGAGGCCTCGTTCAGGTTCGGCGTGACCAGCGCGGCGAGGGGGACCAGGCGTTCCGCCACCAGACGCTCCCCCGCGGCCTCGATCAAGGGCGCGCCCGAGGTCGCCGTCCCGATCGGGTCCAGAACGAAGTGCCGGGGGCGGTACTCCTCCAGGAGTTCCGCCACCGCCCGCACCACGGCGGTGGCGCCCAGCATCCCCGTCTTCACCGCGTCGGGCGGGAGGTCGTCCCAGAGTGCCGCGATCTGCTCCCGGACCAGCGCCTCCGACACCGGCTCCCAGCGCCGCACCCCCCGGGTGTTCTGGGCGGTCACGGCGGTCACCACGGCGGTCCCGAACACTCCGAATTGGTGGAAAGTGGCGAGGTCGGCCTGGATTCCAGCCCCGCCGCCGGGGTCGGAGCCCGCGATGCTCAGAGCGACTTTCACGGCGTCGCGCCTCCGCGCTTGGCGGAACGGTCCCGCCAGGCGAACTTACAGTCCTTCGGACTTCCGGCCCTCACACAGGCGAGGTATCCCATAGCCAGTAATCTGGTCACGACCATCCGCGATCTCCAACGCCGCAAAGCCCGCGGCCGCAGGGGGCTCGCGGTGCTCGAAGGCGTCCGGCTGGTGGAAGACGCGCTCGCCACCGGTCTCGTGTTCCAGGGCGCCCTCATCGCGCCCGACCTGGACCGCACCGCCCGCGGCACCGCACTCCGCGCCGAACTCGGCCGGCACGCCGTCAAGGTGGAGGATGTGTCGGCGCGCGTCTTCGCCGAGCTCGCGGACACCGACACCCCGCAGGGGATCGTCGCGGTGGTCGAGCCCCGCAAATGGACGGTGAACGACATCGCGCTCGGGGCCGGCGCCGTCGCGCTGGTGATCGACGGCGTGCAGGATCCCGGCAACGTGGGTACGCTCCTGCGCACCGCGCACGCGCTCGGCGCCGCGGGGACGATCGTCCTCCGCGGGACCGCGGACGTCCTGTCGCCCAAGACGCTGCGCGCCGCGATGGGCGCCACTTTCCGGCATCCCGTCGTCTCGCTGGACGACAACGGGATGATCGCCTGGGCGCGCAAGCACGACGTCACCCTCTGGGCGGCGGCCGCCGACGGCACGGCGCTCGCGCGCGCCACCGGAGGGAAGGCCAAGGAGAACGGGCCGGTCGCGGTCATCGTGGGCAACGAAGGCGCCGGGATCCGTCCCGCGCTCAACGCCATCTCCGCCAAGCGGGTCGCCATTCCGCTGGCGCAGGGCGCCGAGTCGCTCAACGTCGCCGTCGCGGCGGGAATCCTGCTGTACGAGGTCCTGCGTGGGCGTTGAGACGGTCGAGCTGATCGTCGTCGCGCTGTTCGGGCTGGTGCTCGGCAGCTTCCTGAACGTCTGCATTCTGCGACTGCCCGCCGACCAGTCGCTGCTCGCGCCCCCGTCCACCTGTCCCAAGTGCGGCAAGCGGATCGCCTGGTACGACAACATTCCCGTGTTCTCCTGGCTCGCCCTCCGCGGCCGTTGCCGCAACTGCGGCGCGCCGATCTCGATCCAGTATCCGGTCATCGAGGCCCTGATCGGCGCCATCTGGCTCGGCGCGGCGCTCGCGTACGGCATCACCGTGCACGCCGCGCAGGCGGGGTTCCTCGGCACCATTCTCGTGGGCATTACGGTCACCGACGCCCGGCACTACCTCATCCCCGACGAGTTCACCTGGGGCGGCTTGATCATCGGTCTCGCGCTCTCGGCCGGCGGGGGGTTCGAGGGACTCGAAACCGCGGTGCTGGGCGCGGCCGTGGGGTTCGTGCTGCTCTACGCCGTGGCGCGCGTCGGCACCTGGCTGTTCAAGGAAGAGGCGATGGGCGGCGGGGACATCAAGATGATGGCGATGGTCGGCGCGTTCGTGGGTTGGCGGGGCGTCCTCCTCACCATCTTCGCGGGCGCGGCCCTGGGTACGATGATCTTCGTGCCGCCGCTGCTCTTCACCAAGAAGAAGAAACTGGTGCCGTTCGGGGTATTCCTGGCTGTGGGCGCGGCGGTCACCTTCGTCCTGGGCGACGCCATCATCGGGTGGTATGTGCACTTCCTCCAGGGGAATTGAATGGACGATCCGCTCTCCGGCATGTTCGAGTCCGGCGACGTGCTGGAGCACGTCGGGATCGACCTGACGGCGCTGGCGCGCCGCGGCGATCTCGAGCCGGTGCGCTGCCGGGACGCGGAGATCGCGCGGGTGACGGACATCCTCCTGCGCCAGAGCAAGAACAACCCCGCGCTGGTGGGGAAGGCCGGCGTCGGCAAGACCGCGATCGCCGAGGGACTGGCGCAGCGCATCGCCGCCGGCGACGTCCCGCCCGCGATGAAAGACGCGCGCATCATCGCTCTCGATCACGTGGCGCTGCTCGCGGGGACCGCATTCCGCGGGCAGTATGAGGACCGGGTCCGCCGCCTGGTGCGGGCGCTGGCCGCCGATCCCGATCTCATTCTCTTCGTGGACGAGCTGCACAACCTGATCGGCCAGGGAACCGCGATGGGGGTCGCGATGGACGCGGCCAACATGCTGAAGCCCGCGCTGGTGCGCGGCGACATTCGCGTCATCGGCGCCACCACCGGCGCCGAGTACGACCGCTGGGTCCGCGGCGACCCGGCGCTCGAGCGCCGCTTCCAGCCGGTGCCGGTGGAGGAGCTCGACCAGGTGCAAACCTGGGAGGTGCTGGTCGCGCGGCGGCCGCGGCTCGAGCGCCACCACGCCGTCGCCATCTCCGACGACGCCCTGAAGGCGGCGATCGTGCTCACCGACAAGTTCATCACCGACCGGGCTCTGCCCGACAAGGCCATCGACGTGATCGACGAGGCCTGCGCCCACGCCCAGGCCACCGCCAAGGTCTCTCCCGATCTCGAGCGCCTGATCCGCGAGCGGCGCAAGCTGGACGCGACGCTGCGCCGGGCCGGTTCCGGCGCGGCCGAGCCCGCGCCGGATTTCGCGGAGGTGCTGGATCAGGTGGTCGAGGATTTCCGGGAAATGCTGGGCGGGGGCACCCGGGCGCGGAGCGGCGCCGGCGCCGCGCCCGCCGCTCCCCCCGCCGATGCTCCGCGCGCGCCGACGCCCGGGGAGCGGCGCACCGAGCTCGACCGGCTCCTGCGGGTCGAGCTCGAGTCGCAGGGCCTTTCCGTGGCGGGAGGCGACGTGGCGCGCGTGGTGGGCGCGGCGGTCGGCAAGCGGATCGAATGGACGCCCTGAAGTGGGGCGGGGGCACGTTGCTCGTCGCCCTCGGCACCGCGCTCGCGCTTCAGAAGTCGTGCCGCGCCCGGGCCGAAACGGTCCGCACCCGCGCGGCCCTCGCGCAGGAAGTGAAGGAGATCGCGCCTTCGGTGGAGCGCCTCACCGGTCTCCGGTTCAAGCGGCCACCGGTGGTGGTACGGCGTGACCGGGATCAGGTGCGGGACTATCTGCTCCACAAGTTCGAAGAAGACTTGCCGGAAGGAGAGCGCGAGGGCGCGCAGGCCGCGTACCGGCTCTTCGGTCTCCTCCCGGACACCGTGGACCTCCGCACCGCCTTGCTCGACGTTCTTTCCGAGCAGGTCGCGGGCTATTTCGATCCCGATTCGAACGAGCTCTTCCTTCCCACCGATCTCGATCCCTCGGTCGAGCGGACCACCATCGCCCACGAGCTGGTCCACGCGCTCCAGCACCAGTACACCAACCTCGACTCCATCGTGCGGCAGAAGCAGGCTAACGACCGCCGCACCGCCGCGCAGTCGGTTCTCGAAGGCCAGGCGGTGCTGGTGCAGACCCAGGTCGCGATGCCGGAGAAGACCCTCGCGGAATATCCCAGTTTCTGGGACACCAAGGGCACCATCCTTGGCCTCCAGGCGCAAATGCCGGAGTTCTCTCGCGCGCCCCTCTGGCTCCGCGAGTCTCTGATCTTCCCGTATCTCGCCGGCGCCGATTTCGTCCGCTGGTTCGACACCCGGTATCCCGGAAAGCACCCCTTCGGCGCGCTGATGCCCACCTCCACCGAGCAGATTCTCGATCCCGCCCGGTACGCCGCGCGCGACGCGCCGGTGACGCTCGCCTTCGAGCGCGGCGGCCCCGACACTGTGCGCTATGAGGATGACCTCGGGGAATTCGAGGGCGGGCTCCTCGTGGACGAGCTGCTCGGCGACACCGTCTCGTCTCCCGCCGCGGGCGACGTCGGTCCCGCGCAAACTGCCGCCGGCTGGGCCGGCGACCGCTACCAGGTCCTCGGTGCCGCCGCCAACGCCCTGGTGTGGTACAGTGTGTGGGACACGCCGGCCGCCCGCGATGCATTCCAGCGCAAGCTGGAGCGCGCGTGGTCCAAGCGGAGCGCGCCCGGCCGGCGTTCGAGCATTACGCCTCTCACGGTGAACGGGCGGCCCGCCCTCCGGTTGGTGGATGCTCCGCGCGACTGGAAGGGCTGGTCGCGCTTGCCTCAAGTCAGCGTCACCCGGGGCTGAGGCCCGCGGGCCTGCCGCGGCAAGGGTTCTCTCCCTTGGCGCGCCCCCTCTCCCCGGCCACTTGGATTCCGTCAACTCGCTAACTATTTTGCTAGGCTTATGTTTACGGCCCTCTCCGAGTCGCTCGCCGGAGCGCTGAAGCGGCTCACCGGGCGCGGCGTTCTCGGGGAGGCCGACGTCACCGAGGCCCTGCGGGAGATCCGGCGGCATCTCCTCGAAGCGGACGTCAGCTTCGAAGTGACCCGCGGATTCGTGGAGCGGGTGCGGGAGCGGGCGGTCGGAGCCCTCGCCGTATCGTCGGTGAGCCCGGGCCAGCAGGTGGTGAAACTCGTCCGGGACGAGATCGCGACACTCCTCGGTGGCGAACAGCGCGGGCTCGATTTCGCGCCAGTCGGTCCGACGGTGTTGCTCCTCGTCGGCCTGCAGGGTTCGGGGAAGACTACCACCGCGGCGAAGCTCGCCCGGCGGCTGAAGCTGGAGCGGAAGGCGCCGGGCCTGGTCGCGGCGGACCCGTACCGCCCCGCGGCGGTGGAGCAGCTGGTCCAGCTGGGTGCGCAGGTGGGCGTGCCGGTGTTCGGCCTTGGGGATCCGTCCGACGTGGTCGCGTCGGTGCGCGCCGCGATGAAGGACGCCGAGCGGGAGCGGTGCCGGACGGTGATCGTGGATACCGCCGGGCGGTTGCAGATCGACGCCGAGCTGATGGCCGAGTTGGCCCGGCTGAAGGCGGCGCTCGAGCCGCGTGAGGTGCTCCTCGTCGCGGACGCGATGACCGGGCAGGACGCGGTGCGGATCGCCCGGGGGTTCGCGGACGGCGTGGGGTTGAGCGGCGTGATCCTCACCAAGCTGGACGGGGACGCGCGGGGCGGGGCGGCGCTCTCGATTCACGGCGTCACCGGCGTGCCGATCAAGTACGCCGGCACCGGGGAGAAGCCGGAGGCGCTGGAGCCCTTCGACCCGGTCCGCATGGCGGGACGGATCCTCGGCCAGGGTGACGTGGTCGCGCTGGTGGAAAAGGCCGCCGCGGCGGTGACGCCGGAAGCGGCGAAGCGGCTCGAGCAGAAGGCGCGGTCGAAGAAAGGGATGGACCTGGCGGACTTCCTCGTCGCCCTGCGTCAGATGCAGGCGATGGGACCGCTGAAACAGCTGGCGGGCCTCCTGCCCGGCGTCAACGCGAAAATGTTGAAGGCCGTGCCGGCGGACGACAAGCGACTGAAGCACGTCGAGGCGATCGTGCTCTCGATGACGCCGGCGGAGCGGGCGGACCCGGGCCTTCTCTCCGGGTCGCGGAAGCTCCGGGTGGCGAAGGGCGCGGGACGCCCGGTACAGGAAGTGAATCGGCTCCTGGAGCAGTTCCGGGAGATGCGCAAGCTACTGAAAAGGATCTAACGGACTATGGCAACTCGCATTCGGCTCCGGCGCGTGGGGCGCAAAGGGCAGGCCTACTTCAGGATCGTGGTCGCCGACCAGCGCTCGCCGCGGGACGGGCGATTCGTCGCCACCCTCGGCCACTACAATCCGCGCGTCAACCCGGCCGAGATTCAGGTGAACAAGGAGTCCGCCCTGGCGTGGATCGCCAAGGGGGCGACGCCCACCGATACGGTGCGCTCCCTCCTCAAGAAGGCGGGGGTGTTCGGCTCACGGCCCGCGTAGTCGGGCGGCTGAGGAAGCCGCACGGCCAGCAGGGGGAAGTCGCCGTGTTCCCGCTGGTCGAGAATCCGGGAGCGGTCTTCGCGCCCAAGGCCCGGCTCTACATCGTGGACGATGAGCGGCGGGTGCTGGCGGGACCCCTGATTCTGGCGCGGCGCCGGGCGTATCACCGGGAATGGCTGCTCGGCTTCGAAGGCGTCACCGGCCGGGCGGCGGTGGAAGGCTGGCGGGACCGGCTGGTGGCGGTGGATGGCGACGATGCTGAGGATTAACGTCGTCACCCTGTTTCCCGAAGTGTTTGAAGGGGCGCTCCGGGCGAGCATTCCCGGGCGCGCCGCCGGCGCGGGTCTGGTGCGTTACCGGCTGGTGCAGCTGCGGGATTACACCCACGACCGGCACCACACCGTGGACGACGCGCCCTACGGCGGCGGCGCCGGAATGGTCCTCAAGCCGGAGCCGTTTTTCGAAGCGGTGGCGGATCTCGGCGCCAAGGCGCCGATCGTGCTGCTGTCGGCGCGGGGACGCCCCTTCCGGCACGACGACGCGGTCCGGTTTTCGGTAGGCGCGGAGCTGACCCTGCTCTGCGGGCATTACAAGGACGTGGATCAGCGGGTGGTCGAGGGCCTCGGCGCCGAAGAGCTGTCGCTCGGCGACTTCGTGCTCTCGGGCGGCGAGCCGGCCGCGCTGTGCGTGATCGACGCCGTGGTCAGGCTGCTGCCGGGCGCGCTCGGCGATCACGAGTCGGCGTCCACCGATTCGCATTACGAGGGGCTGCTGTCGCCCCCGAGTTATACCAGGCCGCCGGACTATCGCGGGATGCGGGTTCCCGAGGTATTGTTGAGCGGCGATCATGAAAAGATCGCGACGTGGCGCGCGGCGGAGGCCGAGCGGCTGACGCGCGAACGGCGGCCCGATCTCTGGGCCAAGCACCAAGGAAACGGGTGACGTATGCAGCGACTGAGAGCGATCGACCGCGAGGGACTGAAGACCAATCTCCCCGCGTTCGATCCGGGTGATACCGTGCGGGTGATGGTCCGCGTCCGCGAAGGCGAGAAGGAACGGCTGCAGGCGTTCGAGGGCGTGTGCATCGGACGGCGCGGCGGCGGCATCAACGAGACCTTCACCGTCCGCAAAATTTCGGCGGGCGTGGGTGTGGAGCGCATCTTCCCTCTGCATTCGCCGTCCATCGCCGAGATCGACCTGGTGCGCAAGGGCCGGGTCCGCCGCGCCAAGCTGTACTTCCTGCGGCGTCTCGCGGGCAAAGCCGCCCGCATCCGCGAGAAGCGCGGCGCCGTCACCGGCGCCGAGCCGGAGCAGTCACCGGCGTGAAGCACCGCCGCCCCTCCCTGGAGCGCGAACGCGCGCTCTGGAGCGAGGGGCGGAGCATCGTCGCCGGTCTCGACGAAGTCGGCCGCGGTCCCCTCGCCGGTCCGGTGGTGGCCGCGGCCGTCGTGTTTCCGGCGGGCTTCCGTCCCATTCGCGGCCTCGACGATTCCAAGGCGCTCACGGCCCGGGCCCGGGAGCGCCTCGCCGCGGTCATCCGGGAGCGCGCCGCCGCCTTCGCCATCGGCGCCGCCAGCGTGCGGGAAATCGACCGGCTCAACATCCGGCGCGCCAGCATTCTCGCGATGCACCGCGCGCTGGAGCGCCTCCGCGTCCGGCCTCTCGCGGTCCTGGTTGACGGCCTCCCCATCCCCGAGCTCGGCGTGCCCCACGAAGCGATCGTGGACGGCGACGCCCGCTGTCACTGCATCGCCGCGGCGTCGGTCCTCGCCAAGACCGTGCGCGACCGGCTCATGGAGCGGCTCGCGGCCCGCCACCCCGCCTACGAGTGGGCGCACAACAAAGGGTACGCCACGGCGGACCATCTCGAAGCCCTGCGCTCCCTCGGCCCCACGCCGCACCATCGTCGGAGCTTCGCGCCGGTGGTGGAGCTGGTCCTGGACCTGGTGTACTGACGGCCAGACTTTCGACGTTGTCGAAATCTTGAGCGGCGGCCCGGCATGGCCGCCGTTCGCATCTCCAGGAGCGCCAACGGGTTCCCATGGAGCGCCGGACGGCACGCATGGTGCATTACGAAGGGGCGAACCCTCTTACCCGAGGCACCCATGGAGAAGCAGGAAGGTGGTTGGACTCTGGCCCGGTGCGTGAACTGGGCCTTCGGACCGCAGCAGCTGCTGCAGGTCGGCTCGCTGGTGATGCAGGCGCGGGTGCGTCTCTCGTTCCTGAAGGACGTCCCGGACGACGACCTGGTGCGCAAGGAGCTCACCCGGCTCGCCGGCGCCATCGTGCATCGCGCCGACACCCAGCGCTGGTACGACCTGGGCGATTACGCCGGGGCCATGGTGCGGCTGTTGCGCACCCGGCCGCTCGACGAGCGCACCTTCCAGCGGCTGGAAAGCAGCCTGACCAGCCTCGAGGCGCTGGTGAACGCGCGCATGGTGCAGGCCGCGTGAACGCCCCGACCCCGATGTTCCCGGACGACGAGCCCCCGCTCCAGGCGGTCGAATACGACTCCGGCTGGACCATGCGCGGCTTCGTCGAGTACACCTTCGGTGCGGATTCCCGGATGGCCGGGGCCCATCCGCGCGGCTTCTTCGACGTGCTGGACGCGGGCCGCCGGACCCCGGTGGAAGTGCGCAGGTTCGAGAAGTCCGAGGTGCCGCCCGTGCGGGCGCACCGCGCGGCGTAGGACGCATCGGCAAGAAGCGCCCCGGGGCGGACGCGAGGGTAAGCGCGTTCGTCACGGGGCGCTTGTCGTTCAGACCCGCCGCCTCAGGACCGTTCCAGCAGCACCATTCCCGAGATACGGCGCGCTTCCTCTCGCTTCTTCGCCGACTGGAATCGGGAAATGAAGCGCCACAGCCAGGCGAAGCGCATCTCGCGCTTCAGCCGGTGGGACTCCTCCCAGGTCGACCGGAACTCGACCTCCCGCCACCCCAGGGGCGAGAAAAATGCCGTGCCTTCCGCCGGCGCGAAGTGCATCTCCGCGTTGCCGCGCTGCAGCTGCTTTCCCCAGGTGCGCTTCATCAGTTGCAGCAGCCACGGCGACGCCAGGTCGATCAGCCACCAGCGGAAGGAGGGTTGCGCCGCCAGGTCGCGGGCGAGCTCGGCCACCTGTTCCGGCTGGAGGTAGACCAGCAGGCCTTCGGTCACGATCAGCACCCGCCGGCCCGCGGCGCCGACCTCGCGGAACAGCGCGCGGCGGGCGTCGGCGTTGGTGAGGTCCACCGCGTGCGGGCGGTAGCGGCAGGCCGGCCGCTCCCCGGCGAGCTGCTGCCGCTTGTACTCGAGGATCCCGGGCAGGTCCGCGTCCACCCAGGTGAGTCCGGGCGAGACGGGGAGGCGGAACGGGCGGGCGTCGAGCCCGGCCGCGAGGTTGAGCACCACGTCGACGCCGTCCCGGGAGGCCGCGCGCAGGATGATCTCGTCCATCACCGCGGTGCGGACGATCATCGGCCAGGCGAAGGTCGCTCCCTTCGGCATGGCGCGGACGATCGCCTCGCCCTCCGGACCCGCCAGGCGGCGGGCGTAGGGATCGCGGAAGATGGCGTCGGGACGCTCGGTCTCCATGGCGCGGTAGTAGGCGACCCAGCGGGCGGTATCGGAGACGTTGGCGATGGGGGTGCCGGTCATGAAGAGGAACCTATGACGGCCGGCGCGGCGCGGAAGGTGCGCGGTTTCCCGCTGCTCCGCTTGAGAAAGCGGAGACACGGAGCGAGCTTTGCGGGTCGGAGCCGGTAGCTCAGTTGGTAGAGCAACGGACTTTTAATCCGTAGGTCCTGGGTTCGATCCCCAGCCGGCTCACTCCCTCCCGCTCTCTGACGCCACCTTCACGACCCCACTCGCACCATTCGCGTGACCGCGGTCACGCGTCGCGCGGTGATGAACAAAGGATGAGGAACCTCCGGCGCCGATCGAACACTTAAGGGATGCGCGCGGCTTTCTCGCGCGTGAACGCGCACCCCAACGGAGGAACATCGCAATGCACCACGCCGCTCATTTCCCGCGCCACGCGCCGCTTCTCGGGCTCGCCGCCGCGCTCGCCGTCGCCGCCTGCTCCGACGGCACCACCGGGTCGGTTTCTCTTTCGCTTTCGTCCCAAAAAGCCGGGGTTATCGCCGCCGCCGCGCCGCGCTTCTCCCTTTCCGGCCCGTCCGGCGCCATGGCGGGGGACAGCGCCGTGCTGACCCTCGGCAACGACACCATCATTCTGCGCAGTGTCCAGGTCGTCCTCCGGCAGGTGGAGTTGAAGCGGGTCGAGGCGAGCGCCTGCGACTCGACCGCCGAGACCAGCGCCTGCGAGGAGTTCAGGGCCGGGCCCGTTCTCGCTACCATTCCCCTCGCCGCCGCGACCGGCACCATCGTCTCGGTGGACGCGCCCGCCGGCCAATACGATGAATTCAAGTTCCAGATCCACCGGCCGGAGATGAGTACCGACGCGGCGTTCATCGCGGCCAACCCCGATTTCGACAGCGTGTCCATCCGTGTCACCGGCACCTTCAGCCTGGCCGGCAGCCGCAGCGATTTCGTCTACACCACGGACCTGGACCAGGACCTGGAGATCAGCCTGTCGCCTCCGGTGACGGTCACGTCGGGCACGCCGCTGAACGTCACGCTCCGGTTCGACGTCTCCACCTGGTTCCTGAACGGCGGGAAGACGGCGTTCGTGGATCCGGCGTCCGGCAACAAGGGGCAGACCAATGAAAGTCTCGTGAAAGACAACATTCACAACTCGATCGAGGCCTTCCGGGACGACAACCGCGACGGCCACGACGACGACCACGAAGGCAGCTGACCGGAGGTTGTCCTCGGAGGCGACCGGCGCCAGATTGTGTCAGCGCCGCTAGGGGGGGTGGGGCGCGAGCCCCACCCTTCATTCTTATCGGCCGCCTTTCTCCCCCGTGCGGAGACGACTGGTGACGACCATCTGGATCGACGGGAAATACTACGATCGGGAGCACGCGGTCGTCTCGGTGTTCGACCACGGCCTCCTCTATGGCGACGGCGTGTTCGAGGGCATCCGGGCCTACGGCGGCAGGGTTTTCCGGCTGCGGCAGCACATCGACCGCCTCTACGCTTCCGCCAAGGCCATCTGGCTCGAGATCCCGATGGCGCAGCCCGCGATGGAGCAGATGGTGGAGGAGGCCCTCGGCAAGAGCGGCCTCAAGGACTCCTACCTCCGGCTGATCATCACCCGCGGTGTGGGTGACCTCGGCATGGACCCGCGCAAATGCGCCAAGCCGTCGGTGATCTGCATCGTGGACGGCATCGCCCTCTGGCCCGCCGACCGCTACGAGAAGGGCCTGACCGCGATCTCCGCGCCCACCCCCATCAATCACCGCGAATCCCTCTCGCCCCGCGTCAAATCGCTCAACTATCTGCCGCACATTCTGGCGAAGATCGAGGGTGTCGCCGCGGGCGTGGACGAGGTCATCATGCTGGACTCGGCCGGCCACGTGGCCGAGGGAAGCGGGATGAACGTGTTCGCGGTGAAAGGTCGCGTCCTCAAGACCCCGCCGCCCTATTCCGGCATCCTCCGCGGGGTCACCCGCGACGCCGTGATGGAGCTGGCCCAGGAAGCGGGGTACGGGGCGGAGGAAATCCCCCTCAACCGGTATGACCTCTACACGGCCGACGAAGTCTTTCTCACCGGCACGGCCGCCGAGATCATCTCCATCACCAAACTCGACGGGCGGACCATTGGGGCAGGGGGCCAGGGTCCCATCGCGCGGGAACTGGCCCAACGCTTCCGGGCTCTCGTCACCCGGGGTGACTGACCCCGGGGGCGGGGGCTAGTGCGCGCCCTCGGCATCCTCGCCAAGGCCCCGATACCGGGGCGCGTCAAGATGCGGCTCGCCGAGGATGTGGGGCCCTCCGCCGCCGCCGAGGTCTACTGGGAAGTCGGGCGCCGCGTGGTCGCCGCGTCCGCCGGCTCCGGATACCGCACCACCGTCTGGTTCACTCCCGCCGATGAGGGCGCTTTCGTCCGCGAATGGCTGGAGGAAGCGGGCCGCGTCGAGTACCGCCCGCAAACCGTGGGCACGCTGGGAGCCCGCCTCGCGGCCGCCTTCCAGCGGCACTTCGGCGACGGAGCCCAGCGCGCCGTGATCATCGGCACCGATTGTCCCGGCGTCGACCGCCGCCTCGTCAACGAGGCCTTCACCGCGCTCGGCGGCGCCGACGTCGTGCTGGGGCCATCGGTCGACGGCGGGTACTACCTCATCGGCCTCCGGGAGCCGCAGCCCGGTCTCTTCCGGGAGATCCCGTGGTCCAGCACCGCCGTGGCGGCGCAGACTCGGGCCCGGGCCGGCGCCCTCGGGCTCGCCGTCCACCTCCTCAAACCCCTGCGGGACGTGGACACCGTGCAGGATGCGAGAGCCCTCGGCCTGCTCAAACCTTGACCGTGCTTGGGGTTAGACCCATATTGCTCCCCTCGCACGCTCGGCAGAGGAAGACCTTGCCCTGGCGAATGCTGGCTCACGGAGACCAGGTGTGGCACGTGGACGCGGTCGCGGAGCGCCGTGCCCATACCCAGGCGTGGCAGTTGGTGCTGTCGTTTCGTGCGGCTGGAGAGCGCCGCGGTCAGGCCTTTTGGACCCTGTACCCGCTGGAGGCCACCTCGAAATCCTCTCTGTTCAACCAGGCTGAGCGGATCTCCGACGCCGCGTTGTCCCAGCTCCTGGCCGACCGTCTGGCGTGAACAACGTCGATCTGCAGGGCCTGCGCCGCATCGTCGGCGCGGTCGCGCGGTTGCGCAGCGAAACGGTCCGCGAGGTTACCGTTCGGTCTGACCTCCGCCAGCTGAAGGCCGAGCTCGAGAGCGGCCTCATTCTGGTGGTGTCGGCCGAGCGGGATGAGCAGGGGCGGCCCTACCTCGCCGTGGACGTGGTCGAGGCGGCGCGGGAGCCGGCGGTCAAACAGCAGATCGAAGTCCGCTTCGACTGACCCAGGGCACGGTGACCGGTCGACCCGAGGGTCCTCATGGCGAGCGGCTTCGATTTCAGGAGTTCGCGTTCGAGCGGCTCCCGAATGGGCGCTGCCGTTCCCGGGTCATCCTCTCGTGGAGCGACGGGCGCCGGTTCACCGGGGAGAGCGAGGGCGTCACCTCCCAGGCCGGCGAACTCCGGTGCGCGGCGGTGGCGGCGGTGGGGGCGCTGAGTCTGGCGGTGACGCCGGGGATGGATTTCGAGCTCCTGGGCGTGAAAGCGGTACGCGCCTTCGACGCGACGGTGGTTATCGTCTCCATGTCCGCGCGGGGAGAAGGCGGCCCGGCGCGGTTGGTGGGCTCGTACCTGACGGACAACGATCCTCCGCGAGGGGCGGCGTTGGCGGTGTTGAATGCGACGAACCGAATCCTGGGGAACTATTTCGCGACTCGATGACGGCGACGACTGAGCGGTTCGAACCCCGGTTGATGGCGTGTACCGCCGCGCTTCTGGCCACACTGGCCGGAGCGTGCGGGGGCCGCGCGTCCGGGCCCGTCGGACTCGGCGCCGCTATCCCCACCGCGAATCACGATACTGTCGCGACAGCAAAGGTAGATTCACTGGGAGCGGCTCTGGCGAAGGTCGCGCAGGATTCGGCGGCCGACCAGCGGGTGTTGGACAGTCTGGCACAAAAGGGGGACGCGCCCGCGCCGGTGGTGACGGCGGCGCCCGTGGCCCCTGCCGTGGCGCCGGTCCCGGGCGAGGAAGTGGGCAAGGAAGCCGAGCGGCTCTTCGGTCCGGAGGGGCGGGAAGCCGTGGGAGGGAACGCCGCCGCGAACCCGTCGTTCGACATCGATGTGTCGAGTTTCTCCACCAACGGCCGGGTGCTGCAGTACCTCGAGTTCTTCCAGACCGACGCCCGCGACCGCTTCGCGATCTGGCTCACGCGCCTGGGGCGGTATGAAGGCTTCATCCGCTCCCGTCTGCGCGCGCACGGACTTCCCGAGGACATGGTGTACCTCACCCTGATCGAGAGCGGCCTCTCGAACACCGCGGTGAGCCACTCGCGCGCGGTGGGGATGTGGCAGTTCATGGCGGGTACGGCCCGTCTCTACGGGCTCACCGTCGATCCCTGGGTGGATGAGCGGCGGGATCCGTTCCGCGCCACCGATGCCGCGGCGCGCTACCTCTCGGACCTGGTGCAGCGGTTGGGAAGCGTGTACCTGGCGGCGGCCGCGTACGACGCGGGTGAAGGGCGGATCGAGCGGGGCATCGGGCGCCTTCCGGGCGATGTCGATTCCGTCTCCGATCACACGTTCTTCCAGCTGGCGGACCGCCGGTACCTGCGCCGGGAAACCCGGGACTACGTGCCCAAGCTGATCGCCGCGGCCCTGATCGCCAAACAGCCCGAGCGCTACGGGTTCACGGGAATCGAGCCCCTTCCTCCCCTGGTCTTCGACGAGATCGTGGTGCCGGACGCCACGGGCCTGGACGTGGTGGCGCGTCTCGCCGACACCACCGTGGCCGCGATTCTCGAGCTGAATCCCCAATTCATCCGCGGCATCACGCCCCCCGGGCGTTCGGTGACGGTGCGGGTGCCGCGCGGGCGGGGCGAGCTCGTGGCCGAGCGGTACGATTCGCTGCCCGCCACCGACCGGGTGACCTTTCTGGACCACTTCGTCACCCGGGGCCAGACCCTCTCGGACATCGCCAAGCGGTATCACGTGACCGTGGCCATGATTCAAAGCGCCAACCCGCATCTCCGCCCCAGCGCTCTGCGGGTGGGCCAGCGGATCATCGTGCCGATGAGCGGGCGGATCGTGCCCCAGGGCGCGTGGAGCGCCCCCGCCGACCCCGAGTACCGGCGCATGAGCGGCGGGACGGTGCGGGCGAGCCACCGGGTCCAGGCCGGTGAAACGGCGTCTCAAATCGCCCGCCGGTACGGCGTCACCCTCAGCGCCCTCCTCAACTACAACGGGCTGACGGAGAACTCGATCCTCAAGGCGGGACAGCTGCTGAAGATTCCGGGGCAGTAACGGACGGCGGAGGCGAAACGAAAACGCGGCCGGAGCGATCTCCGGCCGCGTTTTCGCTGGTTCCCGCTTCCGGGCGCTCCTATTGGTTCATGAGCGGGCGGATCCGGTAGCCCTTCATCACGTTCGACTCGTAGCCGTTCCGGGGATCAACCCCCTGGCCCAGCAGTTCTTCGACCTTGCTGGGGCCGCGGTTGTACGCCAGCAGCGCCAGCCGGGGGTTGTTGGGATACCGGTCGAGCAGATCGCGCAGGTAGCGGAACCCTACCCGCAGGTTGGTGTCCCGGTCGTAGAGACGCTCCGACGTGAGGTCCGGCTCGTAGAGCCGGGCGGTGCTGGGAAGCACCTGGGTCAGGCCCAGGGCGCCGGCTTTGCTCTTGGCGCGCGGGTTGAACCCTGATTCCACGCGCACCAGCGGGAACGCGAGACTGGGCTCGATGCCTTCACTTTGCGCGATGTC
>DASSQQ010000054.1:0-9773 GCA_035702425.1 Gemmatimonadales bacterium | reverse complement strand
GATCCGGAAGTTGCCGGTGTTCTCGAAGGCGGCCACGATCTCCCGGCTCTCCGGCGTCCGAGACTGATCGAGCACCACCGTGGGCAGGTGGCGGACGTCGGTCTGGATGGCGTATCCGAAAAGGAGGAGCTGCAGCACCGGCAGGCCGGTCATGATCATCAGGGTCAGCCGGTCGCGCCGCATCTGAATGAATTCCTTGCGGAAGAGCGGCCAGAAGCGGGGCATCATCGCTCGTCCCGCTCCTGCAGAATGATGTAGGCGTCCTCGAGCGTCTCGCCGCCCACCTGCCGCGCCACCTCCGCCGGGGAACCGAGCGCGATGAGATGGCCGCTGCTCATCAGCGCCACGCGGGCGCACTGGGCGGCTTCGTCCATGTAGTGCGTGGTGACGACGACGGTGGTGCCCGCGCGCGCCAGGTCCTGAATCGCCCGCCAGAAGTTGCGGCGGGCCGCCGGGTCCACGCCCGCCGTGGGTTCGTCCAGGAAGAGCACGTCCGGCCGGTGGATCAGGGCGCATGCCAGGGCCAGCCGCTGCTTCCAGCCGCCGGAGAGCTGTCCCGCCAGCTGGAGCGTCCGCTCGGCGGCGAGCCCGATGAACCCGGTGACCTCCGCGATCCGCGCCGCGCGGGCCTCGCCCCGCAGTCCGTAGACCCCGGCGTAGAAATCGAGGTTCTCGGCCACGGTCAGGTCCTCGTAGAGGCCGAATCGCTGGGACATGTAACCGATGTGGGACTTCACCCGCTCCGGCGCCTGGGCCACGTCCACCCCGGCGACGCTGGCGCTTCCGGCACTGGGCTCGAGCAGGCCGCAGAGCATCCGGATGGTGGTGGTTTTCCCGGAGCCGTTGGGCCCGAGGAGGCCGAAGATCTCGCCGGGGGGGACTTCGAGGGAGAGATCGCGTACCGCGGTCACTGCGCCGAAGCGGCGGGTGAGCGCGCGGGTGACGATCGCCGGCGCGGTCACGGCCGGCGAGGCAGCTCGACGGTGACCGGCATTCCGGCCTTGAGGTGGCCCGAGGTGTCGTCCACGGTCACCTTGATGCCGAAGACGAGGTCGGCGCGTTCGCGCTCGGTGAGCGCGGCTCGGGGCGTGAATTCCGCCCGGGGCGAGATCTCGGTGACCCGGCCGGTGAACACGCGGCTGTCGCCGTCGGCCCGCACCGTCGCGGGGGACCCGACGCGGACCGCGGCCACATCCCGGTCCCCCACGTAGGCGCGCACCCAGGGCTGCGACACCACGCCCAGCGAGACCACCGGCGTGCCCGCGCCCAGCACCTCACCCGGGTCCGCGTAGCGCGCGAGAATCACGCCCGACGCCGGGGCGATGACGGTGAGCTGATCGAGGATGGAGCGCGCCTGCGCGAGCCCCGCGCGGGCGGCGTCCGACTCGGCGCCCGAGGCGCGCGCGGCGGCGAGGCGCGCGTTGGCTCCGGCGACGGCGGAGGCGAGGCCGTCGAATTGCTGGGCCGAGACGATGCCCTGCTGGCGCAGGGGCCGCGCGCGGGCGAGATCGTCGGCGGCGCGCGCGGAGTCGGCGAGGGCGGCGGACACTTCGGCGGTGCGGGTCGCGGCGGCGGAGGCCTGGGCGCGGCGCTGGGCGATCAGCGCGTCGAGGCCCGGCTGGTCGAGGATGGCGACGGTGTCTCCGGCGCGCACCGAGTCGCCCTCGTCCTTGCGAAGCTCGAGCAGGCGCCCGGCGGCGAGCGGCGCGAGGGCGATCTCACGGATTTCCACGGTGCCGGACACCGAGATGGTGGATGAGGCGTGAGAGCAGGCGGTCGCCGCCAGCGTGACCGCGGCGAGGAGCGGCGCGAAGGAACGACGGCGCGTCATCTCTTCCGGAGCCAGTTCAGCGGGTCCAGCGCGATGGGGTTCCCGCCGGTCGGGCCCCGGAGCTCGAAGTGCAGGTGCGGTCCCTGATCGCTCGAAGCGCCGCCCACGTGTCCGATGATCTGTCCCCGCAGCACCCGCTGTCCTTTCACCACGGTCGCGTCGGCGAGGTAGGCGTAGAAGGTGTAGTACCCTCCGCCGTGATTGATCAGGACCGAGGTGAGGTAGGTGCCGAGGGGCTCGGCCAGGTCCACGGTCCCGCCGGCCACCGCTTTCACGGGCGTTCCCGCTGGCGCGGCGATGCCGATGCCGTGCCAGGGAATGCGGGTGTTGTTGGGACCGGTGGCGGTGCCGAACTGATAGACCAGCTTGCCGTCCACCGGCCAGTCGAGGGCGCCCAGGCTGGCGTTGGTGATGGTGGGGGCGGCGGCGGCGGCGCCGCGGGCCTCCGCTTCGCGCCGCGCGCGCTCCAGGGAGGCGAGCAGGTCGTTCACCCGCTTGTCCTCCTTCTGAAGCTCGGTGAGCCGCTGCTCCTGGGCCCGGGTCGAGGCCCGGGTTTCGGCGAGCCGCGCTTCGCGTTCCCGCTCGATCGCGGCGTAGTGGACCAGCTCCTGGGCGCGGTCGGTGCGCCGCTGGACCATCTGGTCCCGCATCCCCACCAGCATCTGCCGCTCCCGGGCCACCCGGTTCTTGAGCTTGGTCATGTCGTTGGCAAGGAGCCGGTCCTGCCGGGAGACGAGATAGAGATACTTGTAGCGGGACAGAAGATCGCCGAAGCTCTCGGCGGCGAGCAGGACCTGATACGGATAGAGCGGACCGCGCTTGTAGATGTCGGTGATCCGGCGCTCGAGCACCGCGGTCTTCTCGGCCAGCGCGTCCTGCGCGAGCACCAGGTCCACCGTCACCTGATCGATGGTGCCGCCCAGCTCACCGATCTGGCGGTCCAGTTCGTTCACGATGCGGTTGGTGGCGTCCTTCTGCTGCTCGATGTTGGACAGCTCGTCGGAGAGAGAGTGGGCCTGGGTGCGGAGCCGGTCCAGCTCCTGCTCCACCGCGGAGCGCTCGCGGCGGATGCCCTCGAGGCGCTGCTGGTTGGAGCGGAGCTGTTGCTCGTAGGATGGCTGCTGGGTGGCGAGGGCGGCCGGCGCCAATAGGAGGAAGGCATCGAGCAACAGCGTCCCGGACCACCGTCGAGCCAACGCGGGGGACGTCATACTCGCTGGAGATGGCGTCCCACCGACGATGCGCTCCCCAGCAATCCGATCAGGGTCCCGAACCCCACGATGGCGAGCGCCTGGGGCGCCGTGAAGAACAGGGCGTGAATCAGGTGGGCGTCGATCAGGTACCACGCGCCGTAACAGAGCCCCACCGCCAGGCCGCCGCCCAGGAGGCCCTTGATCGCCCCCTGTAAGAGGAAGGGGAAGCGGATGAAGCCGTCGGTGGCGCCGACCAGGCGCATGATCGCGATCTCCCGGGCCCGCTGCAGCACCGCCATCCGGATGGTGGTGCCGATGATGATCACCGCCACCGCCGCGAAGGCGGCGCCCACGATCAGCCCCACGCCGCCGGCGAGCTGCTGCAGCCGGTCCAGCTTCTCCACCCAGTCCCGTCCGAAGCGCACGTCGTCCACGAAGGGGAAGCCGCGCAGGCGGTCGGCCACCGCGGACACGTGATCGGCGTCGCGGTAGCCGGCCTTGAGCTTCACTTCGATGGACGCGGGGAGGGGGTTCCGCTCCAGCTCCTGCAGCACGTCCCGGAACTCGACCAGCTCCGCGCGCGCCCGGGCCAGCGCCTGGTCTTCACTCACGTAGGTGGCCGCGCTCACTTCGGGGAACGACTCGATGTCCTTGAGCGCGAGCGTCACCGTCTCGCTCGGCGTTCCGGGGAGGAGGTAGGCCACGATCTCGACCCGCTCCGCCACCTGGGAGAGCGCGTCGCGCAGGTTCACGGCGACGAGGCCGAAGAGCCCCACCACGAACAGCGCGAAGGCGATGGTCGTGACCGAGAGCGCCGAGAGCAGGGGCGCGCGCCGGAACGCGAGCAGGGCTTCGCGGATGGTGAGGGTCACGACGCGGCACCTCCTTCTCCCTTGGGCTCGTCCACGGCGGAGTCGTACACCAGCGCGCCCTCCTGGAGCTCGAGCACCCGGTGCGGCGCCTGGCGGACGAGGTCGAGGTCGTGGGTCGCCATCACCACCGCGGTGCCGCTGGCGTTGATGTCCCGGAGCAGCTGGAACACGCCGCGGGTGGCGCGCTCGTCCAGGTTGCCGGTGGGCTCGTCGGCGAGGAGCACGGTGGGCTCGTTCACGAGGGCGCGGGCGATGGCCACCCGCTGCTGCTCGCCCCCGGACAACTCGTGGGGGTAGGCCTGCGCCTTGGCCGCGAGGCCGACCTGGGTGAGCACCCGCATCACCCGCGCCGGGATCGCGGCCCGGCGCGCGCCCGTGACTTCGAGCGCGAAGGCCACGTTTTCTTCCGCGGTGCGGTCCTCGAGGAGGCGGAAATCCTGGAACACGATGCCCAGGCGGCGCCGGAGCCTGGGGATCTCCCGGCGCGAGAGCTCGGCCACCGCGAAGCCCGAGACCCGCACCTCTCCCGAGGTGGGCTGCTCGGCGGCGTAGACCAGCTTGAGGACGGTGGACTTGCCGGCGCCGGAGTGGCCGGTGAGGAACGCGAACTCTCCCTTCGCGACGTGAAAGGAGACGTCCTTGAGCGCGAGCCCGCCCTTGGGGAAGGCCTTGAAGACGTTGGTGAACTTGATCACTTAGAGCTGCGCCAGCGCCTGCGCGAAATCCGCGATGAGGTCATCGGCGTCTTCCAGTCCGACGGAAAATCTCAGGAAGCCGTCCCGGATGCCAGCCCGCGCCCGCTCCTCGGGCTTCATGCTGGCGTGGGAGGTGAGGCGGGGCTCGGACACCAGGGTTTCCACGCCGCCCAGGCTGGGCGCGTGGGCCGCGATGGTCAGCGCGCGCAGGAAGCGCTCGGCGCCGCGCGCGCCGCCCTTCACCTCGACGCCCAGCATCCCCCCGAACCCGTTCAGGGTCCGCTTCGCGACTTCGTGATCGGGGTGGGACTCGAGACCGGGGTAGTGGACGGCGGTGAAGCCTTTCTGTTCCGCGCACCACCGGGCGAGCGTGAGCGCGGTGGCGTTGTGGCGATCCACCCGCACCGCCAGGGTGCGCATGCCGCGGTCGATGAGCCACGCCGCCATGGGATCGAGGGCCTGGCCCCACAGCGTCATCAGCCGGCGCACTTCCTCGATCACCGACTCGGTGCCGGCCACGGCGCCCGCGATCACGTCCGAGTGCCCGTTCAGGTACTTGGTGGCGCTGTGAATCACCACGTCCGCCCCCTGCTCGAGCGGCCGGAAGTTGATGGGCGAGGCGAACGTCGCATCCACGAGGAGGGCGAGGCCGGCCGCCTTGCACAGGGTCGCGACCGGCTCGAGGTCGAGCACCCGCATCAGCGGATTGGTCGGCGTCTCGATGAAGACCGCGCGGGTGGTCTTTTTCATCGCGGTCTTCCAGGCGCGGGCGTGGGTCGGATTCACGAAGGTCACGTCGATCCCCAGCCGGCCGAACTCCTGGGTGAAGAGCCGGTGCACGCCGCCGTAGATCCACTCCGAGGCCAGGAGGTGGTCCCCGGGGCGGAGCACGGCGAGGTGGGCGAGGGCGCTCGCGCCCATGCCGCTCCCGCAGAAGAGCGCCGCTTCCGCGCCCTCGAGGAGCGCGAGGCGCTTGGCGATCGCGACCTGGTTGGGGTTGTTGCCGTAGCGGGTGTACAGGACTTCCTGCGACGACCCGATGGGATTGGTGAAGGTGCTGCTCTGGAAGATCGCGGGGGCGACGGGCTGCCAGTCTCCGCGCGCGCCGGCCGCGCCGTGGATGGCGCGGGTGGAGAGGCCGAGTCGCCGGGCCTTCACGCGGCGACGAGCGCGATCGCGCCGCCCTCCGTGGGCCGCGCCATCCGCCGCTCGACCAGCTCCCGGAGGAGCGCCACGCCGGCCGCGGCCTCGCCGATCGCGTCCAGCGTCCCGTCGTCGCGCTGGATCACGACGGCGAGGCGGTGGCCCTGGAGCACCGGCTCGATGGCTTCGCGGTGGCCGTCGGTCAGGCCCACGAGGAGGAGGAAGCGCACCCGGTCCCGGAGCAGTTTGGCGACGATCTCGTCGGCGCAGGAGTAGTCGAGGCACCCCACGCCGGCGAAATCCATTCGCGCGATCAGCGGGTCGGCCTCCGGCGCAGCGATGGTCCGCTCGATGCGCTCGCGCACCGCGCGGCCCGTGGGGCGGGTGACAAGGTCACCGTATTCGCCCACCGACTCGCGCAGTACCGCCTGCATCTTGATGTCGCAGATCACGTCGTGCCGGACCCCTGCTCGGGAATGATCAACAGCACCTGTGCGCCGGGGAACGGCGCGAGGCCTTCCTTCAACGGGACGTCGTCGTCCCACTTGGGAACCACCGAGATCCGCGCGGTCCCGCTCCGGATGCTGATCTTGCCGCCCCACCGCGCCAGGTAGCGGGTGATGCCCGCCAGCCCCTGGCCGCGTCCGGGATCGCGGAAGCGCGAGACCCCGTTGATGAGCGCCGCCTCCAGCGCCGCGCCGTCGCCCCAGCGGTCTCCGAAACGCTTGGCCTGCGTGGGCTCGAGCGAGTGCCGGAACCCGACCCCCGCGTCCGCCACCGCGATCACCACCACCCGCCGCGCCAGCTTGCGGCGCCAGTGATAACTCTGCACCGCCACCCAGCCGCCGGTGCCCGCGTGTTCTACAATATTCTGACACGACTCCGAAAGCGCCATAGCGAATCCCATCGTGGCCTTGGGATCGAGGAGCAGCTCCGAGGCGAGGATCGCCGACGCACGTTGCTGAATGTTGCTGACCACCTGGTGCACGTCCTCGGCCGCCCGCACCGGCGTGACCGGCAGCAGCACGTCGCTCGCCGTGGCCGGCTTGATCTTGGGCACCTTGCCGTGGACCTCGAACAGCTCGCCCGCTTCCTGGAAGAATCCGGCCCGCGCCCAGTAGGAGAGCACGTCCGGGTTGGTGGGCGCCGTGAGCAGGGGACGCTCGCTCCCGTTCTTCCGGGCCGCCTGTCCCGCGGCGAGCAGTCCCACCAGGCCGTAGGGCGACGCCCACTCGGCCGCGTGCGCGTCGAAAAGCATCCGCTCCCCGCCCGCCGCCGCCGCCGCGAAGGCCGCGGCGAAGGCGTCGAAGGTGCGGTCGTCGAACTGGCCGGGGACTTCCACCAGGCGGGTCATACCGTCGCCAGCCGCCCCAGCAGATGGTCGCGGAGCCCGGTGGCGCCGCGGTGCGAGAGGTTGCGGGCCGCGAGGCGCGAGGCGTCCCGCAGGGCGTCCTCGAGCGGCGCGTTGGCCAGGAGCCGCGCCGCGGCGGTGGCGCCGAAGACGTCGCCGCACCCGGTGGGGTCCCCCTCCGGCGCGGCGAGATCCGCCGGAACGCGGGCGCTCCGGACCGGCGTGCCCGTGAAGTAGACGGCCCCGCGCGCGCCCAGGGTGACGCAGAAGGTGGTACAGCCCGCCCCCAGCGCCTGCGCCGCGGTGGCCATCGGATCGGGACCGAGCTGCTCCATCTCCTCCTCGTTCACCTGGACCACGTCGAAGCACGCCAACCACCGCGCCGATTCGGGGAGCGGCTGCGCGAAGCGCATCCCGTCCTGCGCGATGCCGAGGAAGAGGCTGTGCAGATCACCATAGATGAAACGGCGGAAGCCGCGCCGCAGCAGCTCGGCGGTCGGCAGGTCCATTTCGAAGCCGGAGAGAAAATTCACGTAGAGCGCGTCCAGGTCGCGCACCAGCGGGCCCAGCTCGGTCCAGGTCCACGGGGGCACGCCCCCCGTCATCTGCTCGCACCGGCGCTCGGCCTCGTAGTAGCGGACCGTGACCCGGTTGTTGGGCACCGGGACCTCGAGGAAGCGCGCGCTCGAGGTGACCCGCCGCAGGGACTTGAGGAAGCGATCGGCCCGGCCGGCGAGGTCCCGGCCCACCTTGATCACCGGGACGATTTCCCACTCGTCGGGGAGACTGGCGTCGAGCGCCGCGAGCGCGTAGGCGATTCCCCCCCACTCCTCGACCGCCGGCTGGGCGGGGTCGCGCCCGTAAATCACGTCCCACACCATCGAGCCGATGACGCCGAGGCGCTTCTTCACACCGTGCCCCAGGTGCGGCGCGCGAACACCGCCGCCGCGCCGTACACGCCGGCGGTGCCGGGCAGGGCGCCGGGCACGATGCGGCACACGTCCACCGCGGGCTTGAAGGCGCTCCGCCGCGCCTCACTGCGCAGAGGGACGAAGAGCCGGTCGCCGGCGTGGGTGACGCCGCCGCAGATCACCACCACCTCGGGATTGAAGATGTTGATGATGTTCGCGACCCCCGCGCCCAGGATTTTCGCGGTCTCCATCACCACGTCGCGCGCGTAGTCGTCCCCGTCGCGGGCCGCTTCGTAGACCACCTGCGCGGTGATTTTCGCGAGGTCGCCCCCGACGTACTGGGGCAGGGTGGTCTCGGCGCCGGACTCGATGCCTTCGACGGCGCGGGCCGCGATGGCCGGACCCGAGGCGTAGGCCTCGAGACAGCCGTAGTTCCCGCACTTACAGCGGCGTCCGTTGAGATCGATGGTCATATGGCCCAGCTCGCCCGCGATGTCCGAGGTGCCGTGGTAAATCTGGCCGTCCAGGACGATGCCGCCGCCGATGCCGGTGCCGATGGTGAGTCCGACCACGTGCCGCGCGCCGCGCGCCGCGCCGCGCCACCACTCGCCGAAAATCGCGCAGTTGGCGTCGTTGTCGAGCGTGGCCGGGAGCCCGACCGCCGACGAGACCCGGTCCCGCAGCGGCATGTTCCGCCAGCCGAGGTTGGGCGTGAGGAGGACGATGCCGCGCGCGGTGTCGAGGGGGCCGGGCGAGCCGATTCCCACGCCCGCCACTTCCTTCCCCTTCGCCTGCGCGATGGACGCCTGCACCAGCCGCACGATCCGGGCGACCACCGCGTCGGCGCCCTCCTCCGCGTGGGTCGATTCTTCGACCTGACCCACGACCTCCGACCCGTCCTCGGCCACCGCGCCGACGACGATGTTGGTGCCGCCCAGGTCAACTCCGACGATGTAGCGCACCGGTCTCCTCGATTGCGTTCACCACTCGTGCCACCTCCAGCGACCGCAGGCAGAGATGATGTCCCAGCGGGCACGCCGGGGGGCCGTGCCGCGAGCAGGGCCGGCACGCCAACCCGTCCACGCCCAGGGTCCGGTCCCGTTCGCCCCGGGGACCGAACCCGAACCCGGGGATGGTGGGGCCGAAGATCGCCACCGTGGGCGTGCCCACCGCCTGCGCGAAGTGCAGCGGCGCGCTGTCATTGGTGACCAGCACGCCCGCCCGGGCGATCAGCGCCACCGACTCCCGGAGCGAAAGCCGCCCGCACGCGTTCACCACCCGCCCCGCCCCCCCCGCCCGGGCGACCTCCGCTCCCAGCGACGCGTCGTCCGGACTGCCAATCACCACCACCGGCGCCCGAGCCGCGACCGCGGCGGCGAGCTCGGGATAATACGGCCACCGCTTGCTGCCCCAGATCGATCCCGGCGCCAGCGCCACGAACGGGACGGTGACGCGGTGCGCCGTCAGAAACTCTTCGGCCGCCGTCCGGTCCTCCGGCGTGAGGACGATGCTGGGACGCGCGCCGCCCGCCGCGCCGGCGAGCGCCAGCAGGCGGTCGATCTCGTGACCCCCCGCCGGGCGCGGGCGCGCCTCCGTATAAAGGAAGCGCGCGCCGTCGGTGAAGCCCACCCGCCGCGGAATCCCCGCGAGCCGCGCCAGCACCGCGGTGCGCAGGGACCGATGGGGAAGATAGGCGACTTCGTAGCGCTCCGCCCTGAGCCGCCGGGCGAGCGCCCAGAGCCCGGCGAGCCCGCGGTCGCGCGACCGCTTGTCGTAG
>DASSQQ010000053.1:0-5113 GCA_035702425.1 Gemmatimonadales bacterium | reverse complement strand
ACCGGGCCGGATGATCCGGGGCTCGTCCCCCGGGGCGCGCGTGGTGCCCGCCTCTTCGTCCGCGACCAGGCGCTCCACGTCCTGGACCTCGAGCACGTCGCCCATGCGCGCCAGGTCGAGCAGCGCCTGGGCCACCTGGCTGGCGCGCTCCACGGCCGCCGCCTCCCCCGCCAGGGTGAGCGTGTCGCCCCGCAAGGACACCCGCACGCCCAGACGCCGCGACAGCGCGATCAGGTTCGCGTCGTTCACCCCCGTGACCGAAAGGGGATCCACGCCCTCCGCCGAAAGCCGCCGGGTGGTTTCGTCGCTCACGGGGTCACCTGAATGTGGAGCGCGCGCACGTCTTCGGCTCGGGCGGGGGACGGCGCGCCCTCGAACAGGGCGCGGGCGGCGGTGGTCTTGGGGAACGCGATGACGTCCCGCAGCGAGGCCGCGCCCGCGAGCAGCATGGAGACGCGATCGAACCCGATGGCGAACCCGCCGTGCGGCGGCGCGCCGGCCGCGAGCGCCGAGAGCAGGAAGCCGAACCGCGCGTCCACGTCCGCGGGGGCGAGGCCCAGGTGCTCGAACACCTTGCGCTGGATCGCGGGATCGGTGATCCGGATCGACCCCGAGCCCAGCTCGTTGCCGTTGTAGACCGCGTCGTAATGGAGCGCGCGGCAAGCGAAGGGCTCACGATCGAGCTTGGCCACGTCGTCGGGGTGGGGCGAAGTGAACGGGTGATGCGCGAACACCGGTTTCCCCGTTTCGGGATCGGGCTCGAAGAGCGGGAAGTCCACGATCCAGGTGAAGGCGTGGGCGGTCTTCGCCGGCGCCTCGAGGCGGCGCGCCACTTCCTGCCGCACCCGGTCGAGCACCGGCGACGTCACGTGGTCGCGGCCCACCGTCATCAGGGCCGCGTCCCCGTCTCCCACGCCGATCCGTCCCAGCACCTCGGCGGAGAACTGTTTGGCCACCGACCCGGAAATCTCGTCCCCCTTGCGCTTCACCCAGGCGAGTCCGGCCCCGCCGGCCTGCTTCGCGCCCTCGGCGAGCTGATCCACGTCCTTGCGGGAAAGCCGCGCCCCGCCCGGCACCGCGATCCCGCGCACCCGGGCGCCGTCGGTCAGCGCGTTCTGGAAGAACGGCACCCCCAGGCCGCGGACGGTCTCGGTCCAGTCGGTGATGGGAAAGTCGTACCGGAGGTCGGGCTTGTCGGTGCCGTAACGCTCCATCGCCTCGCGATGGGTCATCCGCGGGAACGGGCGCGGCACCTTGTGCCCCGCCTCCTCCCAGAGCGCCACCAGCACCGCCTCGACGAACCCGTAGACGTCCTCCGGCCCCACGAACGACGCCTCGATGTCGATCTGGGTGAACTCGGGCTGGCGGTCCAAGCGCTGGTCCTCGTCCCGGAAGCAGCGCGCCAGCTGGAAGTAGCGGTCGAACCCCGCCACCATCAGGAGCTGCTTGTAGATCTGCGGCGACTGCGGGAGCGCGTAAAACTCGCCCGGGTGCACCCGCGAGGGCACGAGGTAGTCCCGCGCGCCTTCCGGCGTCGGCTTGGTGAGAATCGGCGTCTCGATCTCGAGGAACTCGAGATCGGACAGGGTGCGCCGCGCCCGCTGCAGCAGCCGGTGGCGAAGGATCAGATTCGCCTGCAGCTCGGGGCGCCGGAGGTCCAGGTGCCGGTTCTTGAGTCGCAGCTCTTCCGCCGGCAGCTCGTCGCCCTTGCCGCGCGCCACCGGAATGGCGGGGGTCGCCGCGGGGCCGACCACCGTGACCTCGGTCGCGTGGACTTCGACCTCGCCGGTCGCGAGATCGGGGTTCTTCATGTTCGCCGGCCGCAGGACGACCTCGCCTTCCACCACGACCACCGCCTCGCTCCCCACCTCTCCCGCGCGCGCGAGCACCTCGGGCGCGGCCCAGCCGGGGCCCACGGCCACCTGCACCAGTCCCTCGCGATCGCGCAGATCGATGAAGACGATCCCGCCCAGATCGCGGCGGCGGTGCACCCAGCCGCCCAGCCGCACCCGCTCCCCCGCGTGCCGGGCGCGCAGTTCCCCGCACCGATGGGTCCGCCAGCTCGTCCGACTCACCTGACTTGGGCCCCTTCTCCTTCCGCGTCGCGCAGCGAGCGGTAGAAATCTTCGGGTGAGCGCGCGGCGAGAAGCGCCGCCCGCACCGGCGCCCGCCGCACCAACCGCGAGATGCGGGCGAGCGCCTTCACGTATGGACCCGCCATGGACTCCGGGCCCGCGAGCAAGAAGAAGAGCCGCACCGGCTCTCCGTCGATGGTCTCGTAGGGGACCGGCGCCGGCGCCGTCCCCGCCACCATGCCGAGGGTCGCGACCGCCGGGGTCCGGCCGTGCGGCACCGCGACCCCGTAACCGATCCCGGTCGGGAACTGTCGTTCCCGCTCGAGCACGGCGCTCAGCACGTCCTCCGGCGGTGCGCCGCCTTCACGGCTGACCAGCACGCCCACCAGCTCCCGCAGCACCCCCTCCTTGTCCTGCGCCTGCAGGGGGACGCGGATCCGGTCCGGGGTAAGAAGCTCGAACAGGTGCACGGGTCGGCTCAAGTGGTGTAAACACTTGAAGGTAGTTAACTTGAGCCGGCAACGCCACTTGGCTCACACTCCCATGCGTCCCCTCGCCCTCGGCCTCGCGCTCGCGCTTCCGGCCCCCGCCCTTTGCCAGGCGGGGGCGGGCGCCGAGTTGTGGCGGCTCGCGGGGACGACGCTCGCGGTGCCGGCGGCGCTCGCGACCGGCAGCGCCGCCGCGTTCTGGAATCCGGCGCAGAGCGCGGGCGCTTTCCGCGGCGCGGTCGCCGTGGACGCGATCGAGACCGCCGCCGAAGTGGGCGCCTCCGGCGTGCTCTTCGGCGCCCGGCTCGCCACGGGCCGCCTGGGCGCGATCGGCCTCGTGGGCGGAGAGATGTCGATCGGCGACCTCGTGACCACGTCGACCAGTCCCACGCCGGACCCGGGGTCCATTCCGTTCTACGCGCTCGCGGTCGGCGCCACGTGGGCCAGGCGTTTCGGCGGCGCCGATCTCGGCGCCACGCTCGCGCTCCAGGACACCCGGCTCGACGTCAACCGCTCCGCGCGCGCCACCTTCGACGTCGGCGTGTCGCGGGAGTTCGGACGAGTCCGCGTCGCCGCCGCCACCCATTTTCTCTCCCGGCTCGCGCTCAACGATCCCAGCCAGGACCTCTTCGCCGGCGTCGAGTACCGATTCTGGGAGGGGACGCTGTGGGGCGTGCCCCAGTCGGTGGTGCGAGTCCGCTACGGCGCGACCCTGGCGCACGGCTACGGGGCCGATCACGCGGGGGGAGCGGGGCTCGATCTCGGCGGACGTTTCTCCGCCGACGCCCTGATTCTCTACGAGGGCGGATACGCCACGGGCGGGTTCCGCGCGGTGGGCGCGGTCGGGGTCACCATCGGCCGCTACCGGCTCGCGCTGGCGCGGGACTCGGGATCGAACGACGTCGGCGGGTCGTTCCGGGTCGGGCTCGAGGCGCGGTTCCAGTGACGGATCTGCTGGCGCTCACGCCGGACGCCGCGCGCGACGCCGTGGCCGCGTGGCTCAAGGAACGCGGCGAGCCCGACTACCGCGCGCGACAGATCGTGCCCCGCCTCTGGCGACGCCCGGTGGCGTCGTGGACGGACGCGAGCGAGCTCCCCACCGCGCTCCGCGCCGCCCTCGCGGAGACCTTCCCCCTCACCCGGCTGGAGCGCGCGGCGCACCAGGTCTCGGCGGACGGGACCGAGAAGTTCCTGTGGCGCCTGGCGGACGGTGAAGCGATCGAGTCGGTGCTGATCCCGGAGGGCAAGCGGCGCACCCTCTGCATCTCGTCCCAGGTGGGGTGCGCGCTGGGGTGCGTGTTCTGCGCCACGGGGCGGATGGGGTTCCGGCGCAATCTCACCGCGTCGGAAATCGTGGCCCAGGTGCGGGAGCTCGCGATCGAGCGTCCGGACGCGGCGCCGACCAACATCGTGTTCATGGGAATGGGCGAGCCGCTGCACAACTGGGACGCGGTGGACACCGCGCTCACCATTCTCAATCACCCCGAGGGCGTGGGAATCGGCGCCCGCCACATCACGCTCTCGACGGTGGGCATCCTCCCCAACCTCGCCCGGTTCGCCGCGCGGCCGGAGCAGTTCCGGCTGGCGCTCTCGCTCCACGCGCCGACCACCGAGCTGCGCCGGGAACTGATGCCGGTGGAGCGGAAGTATTCGCTCCCGCAGGTCCTCGAAGCGCTCAAGGGGTTCCGGCGCCGGGTGACCCTCGAGTACGTCCTGATCGGCGGGAAGAACGATTCGCTCGCCGCGGCGGATCAGCTGGCGCGGATCGCGGGCCCGCTCGCGGCGCACGTGAACCTGCTCCCCCTGCACCCCGGCGGCGCGCCGGACCTGACGCCCGCGCCCCGGGAGCGGATGCTCGAGTTCGAGCGCCGCCTCAGAAATCAGGGCGTGGAAGCGGTGCTGCGGCGGAGCCGCGGCCTGGACATCGCGGCCGCGTGCGGCCAGCTACGGGTGGAACTGGAGCCGCGGGTGAAAGTCCCGGCCCAGGTACACGCTCGCGTCGAGTAGCCGGGCCGAGTCCACGTCGAGACTCACCCGTCCCACCTTGAGCACCTGCCGGATCGTCGCGCCGGTGGCGGCCGTGCCCCGGCGGACCACGATGCGGGTCGAGTCCAGCACTCCCACCGCGTTGCCGGCGTTGCCGAACCCCACCACGTCGATCCCGCCCCCGCGCAGCACCCGGGTGGCGGTCCGCGCCAGGTTCGACTCTCCGCTCGCGTTCAGCACCTCGACCAGGATCCGCTGACCGGAATCGCCCGGAATGACGGGCGGTCCGGGCTCCCGCCGGCGGCCGCGGCAGGCGGCGCCGGCGATCACGGCGAGCGCCAGAACCCTCAGCGCCGCGCGAGCGCGTTCCAGAAGTCCACCGTTTCCGGCGCGAGGGGCCAGCCGCCCCGAAGCTGTTTCGCAATCCGCCGCGCCGCGACTTCCTTCAGCACCGCGTCCCGCTCGCCGGGCACCCGCGCCGCGAGGGCCCGGCGCTCCTCGGCGTCGAAGGCGCGGCCGGGTTCGAGGTAATCCGCGAGATAGAGCGTCTTGCCCACGTCGTCC
>DASSQQ010000052.1:0-14767 GCA_035702425.1 Gemmatimonadales bacterium | reverse complement strand
CCATCGAGTTCATGGCGACCGCCGCCTCCCGCTACGATATCGCGCGCTTCGGGATGGAGCGGCAGGCCTTCTCGCCCCGCCAGTCCGACGTGCTGATCTGCGCCGGTCGGCTCCCCTTCAAGCTGGCGCCGGTCATTCGCCGCATCTACGACCAGATGCCCCAGCCCAAGTGGGTGATCTCGATGGGCGCCTGCGCCTCCACCGGCGGCATCTTCGACAATTACGCGATGGTGCAGGGGATCGACACCATCGTGCCGGTGGACGTGTACGTCCCGGGGTGCCCGCCGCGCCCCGAAGGCCTGCTCTACGGCGTGCTCCTGCTGCACAAGAAGATCAAAGGCGAATCACTCATCGACTCCGCCCTGCGCAACGAGCACCCGCTCGACGCCACGGGCCTCCGGCTCCCGCCGGAGAAGATCGACGAGATCTCGGAGCCGTTCGGCAACTCGGTCCACCAGTTCCGCTCGGCGTGAACCCGTCCGTCGACGCCCTCCGGGGCATCTTCGGCGCCGCGGTCGGCCGCGCGGTGGAGCTTCGCGGCGAGACCATCGTCTACGTGGACCCGCGGCGGCTCACCGAGATCATGCGCTGGCTCAAGCACACCGCGGGCCAGAGCTACGACTACCTGGTGGACGTCACCGCCGTCGAATACCGCGACCGCGAACGGCCCCTCGAAGTGGTCTACTTCCTGCGCTCGCTGGAACGGCGCGTGGACCTGCGCCTGAAGGTCGAGCTCGATCCGCGCGCCGATCTGGTGGTGGATTCGGTGACGCCGCTCTGGCGCGGAGCCGATTGGCTGGAGCGCGAGGTGTTCGACATGTTCGGCGTCAAGTTCACCGGACACCCGGACCTGCGGCGCATCCTGATGTGGGAGACCTACGCCGAGGGCTATCCCTTGCGGAAGGATTTCCCGCTGCGCGGGCGGTTCAGCCGCGCCGAGCAGGTGCGGCAGGCCCTGAATGCCAACCCCGAAGCCCATTACTCGATGGAAGAGCTTTCCATCGCCGAGGCCTACCAGGAGCTCCCGGAAGACATGCGGGACCGGCTGGCACGCGGCGAGCGCGACAAGATTCCGGGCTCCGAATGACCAAACGCACCGTGGAGCTCGAGCTCGCCACCCCGGGTGCGAACGCGCGGGGCGCGGCCACCCGCGTGCCCCTCACCGCCGCGGACGATCGGGGTGACGAAGACCTGGGCGGCGAGCACCTCCTGGTCAACATCGGACCGCAGCACCCCGCCACCCACGGCGTGCTTCGCCTGGTGGTGGAGCTGGACGGCGAAACCGTGGTCCGCGTCATTCCCCACGTGGGCTACCTGCACTCCGGCTTCGAGAAGCTGGGCGAGTACCGCCACTACAACCAGATCATCCCGCTCACCGACCGCACCGACTACCTCTCGCCGATGGCGAACAACGTCGGCGTGGCGCTGGCGGCGGAAAAGTTGATGGGGATCGAGATCACGCCCCGCTGCACGGTGCTGCGGGTGATCGCCTGCGAGATGAGCCGCATCATCTCCCACATGGTGTGGCTGGGCACGACGTCGATCGACCTCGGCGCCTTCACGCCGTTCCTGTGGGCCTTCCAGGAACGGGAGCGGATCTACAACCTGCAGGAGATGTGGACCGGCGCGCGGCTCACCACCAGCCTGACCCGGGTGGGCGGGCTCCTCGCCGACATTCCCGATGGCTTCGTCGAGGGCCTCCGCCACTTCACCGAGACCTATCCCAAGACCCTCGCCGAAATCGACCGGGTGCTGACGCGCAACGCGGTGTGGGCGGGGCGGACCCAGGGGATCGGCGTCCTGACGAAGGAAGAAGCGATCAATCACTCCCTCTCGGGCCCGATGCTCCGCGCCTCCGGCGTCGCCTACGACGTCCGCCGCGACAAGCCCTATCTGGACTACGAGACCTACGATTTCGACATTCCGGTGGGCGAGCACGGCGACGTCTACGACCGCTACCTGGTGCGCCTCGAGGAGTGCCATCAGTCCAACCGGATTCTGATGCAGGCGCTCGCGCGCCTGCCCGACGGCCCGGTGAACGTGGACGATCCGCGCGTCATTCTCCCGCCCAAGTCGCGGGCGATGAGCGACATGGAAGCGATGATCTATCACTTCAAGCAGGTGATGGAGGGCGTGAAGGCGCCGGTGGGCGAGGCCTACGTCGGCATCGAGAACCCGAAGGGCGAGCTCGGCAACTACTTCGTCTCCGACGGAACCGCCAAGCCGGTGCGGTGGCGGATCCGTCCCCCGGCGTTCATCAATCTGGCGTCCATTTCGCGGATGGCGGAGGGCCACCTGCTCTCCGACCTGATCGCGATCAACGCGTCGGTGGACATCGTGATGGGAGAGGTGGACCGGTGAGCACGGTCGAGGAATACCAGCCCGTCTTCACGGGAAAGGCGCGGGAACGCCTGGACGACATTCTCTCGCGCTATCCCACCAAACAGGCGGCGCTCCTGCCGGCCCTGTGGATGGTGCAGGAAGCGCGCGGCTGGATTTCCGACCGCGCCATGACCGAGGTGGCCGAGGTGCTGGGCATCACGCCGGCGTACGTGAAGGGCGTGGTCACCTTCTACACCATGTACCACCAGCATCCGGTGGGCCGGAACTTCGTGCAGGTCTGCACCACCACGCCGTGCAACATCTGCGGGGCCGAGGGCGTGCTGCAGGCGTTCCTCGACGCCACCGGCGCCAGGGAAGCGGGCGCCACCAGTCCCGACGGCAACTGGACCATCATCGAGGTCGAGTGCCTGGGCGCCTGCGGATTCGCGACCCCGGTCCTCGTCAACGACGACTTCATCGACGGCGTGACGGCGGAGAAGGTGCCGGACATCGTGAAGAGGTACCGCTGATGGGCTACCCTCATAAGTCTCACGCGCGCGAGACCGTCGTCCTCTCCAAGTACTTCGGGGACGCGGACGCGAAGAGCTTCAAGGGTTGGGTGAAGCGCGGCGGGTACGAGGCGCTGAAGCAGGCGCAGGCGATGGATCCCCCCGCGCTGATCGAGGAGGTCAAGAACTCCGGGCTCCGCGGTCGCGGCGGCGCCGGGTTCCCGACCGGCCTCAAGTGGTCCTTCATGCCCAAGGAAAAGAAGAAGGCCCACTACCTCTGCGTGAACGCGGACGAGTCGGAGCCGGGCACCTTCAAGGATCGCGAGATCATGCGCTGGACGCCGCACGCGCTCCTCGAGGGCACCGCGATCGCCTGCCACGCGATTCAGGCCGAGGTGGCCTACATCTACATCCGCGGCGAGTTCACCGAGCCGTTCCAGGTGATGCAGACCGCCCTCACTGAAGCCAGCGCGGCGGGCGTGTTCGGGAAGACGCAGATCTACCTGCACCGCGGGGCCGGCGCCTACATCTGTGGCGAGGAAACGGCCCTGATGAACTCGATCGAGGGCAAGCGCGGCAACCCGCGGATCAAGCCGCCCTTCCCGGCGGCCGCGGGCGTCTTCGGGCTCCCCACCACGATCAACAACGTGGAGACGCTGGTCGCGGTGCCGCACATCCTGAAGAACGGGGCGGCGTGGTACAAGGCGATGTGCCTCTCCAATCCCAAGAGCACGGGGACCAAGCTCTTCTCGGTCTGCGGCAACGTGCAGCGTCCCGGCAATTACGAGTTGACGATGGGCTTCCCGCTCAAGGACCTGGTGAACGACCTCGCGGGCGGCGTCAAGGCGGGACGCACCCTCAAGGCCTGCATTCCGGGCGGCTCCTCGGTGCCGATCCTGAACCGCGAAGAGACCGAGAGCTGCCTGCTCGACTACGAGGGCTGCGTCGAGAAAGGCACCATGCTGGGCTCGGGCGGGGTGATCGTCTTCGACGACACGGCGGACATGGTCTACCAGATCATGCGCCTGGCGCGCTTTTACGCGCACGAATCCTGCGCCCAGTGCACCCAGTGCCGCGAAGGCACGGCGTGGACCACCAAGATCCTGGAGCGGATTCTCTCGGGGCAGGGGAAGATGAAGGACCTCGATCTGCTCCTCGATCTCTCGGAGAACATGACCGGGAAGACCATCTGCGTGCTTTCGGACTCCTGCGCCGCGCCGGTGGTCTCCGGGATCAGGAAGTTCAAGTCCGAATTCGAAGCCTACATCACCGGAAAGAAACGTCCGGCGGCCGCGTGAGATACCGGGATTCGGGGTACGGGAGACGGGATGCCTGACGAGCTGGTGAACCTGTCCATAGACGGCGTGGCGGTCAGCGTTCCCAAGGGGACGCTGGTGATCGAGGCCGCGAAGCAGGCGGGCGTGCTCGTCCCGCACTACTGCTACCACCCGGGGCTCCCGGTGGCGGGGGTGTGCCGGATGTGCCTCGTCGAAATCGAGAAGACCCCGAAGCTCCAGATCTCCTGCGCCACCCAGGTGGCCGAGGGGATGGTGGTGAAGACCCAGTCGGCGCCGGCGAAAAGCGGGCGCACCGGCGTGCTCGAGCTCCTGCTCATCAACCACCCGCTCGACTGCCCCATCTGCGATCAGGCCGGCGAGTGCGAGCTGCAGGACTTCACCTTCCAGGAAGGCCGGCCCGGCACCCGCTACAGCGAGTACGCCAAGCGCTTCAACCCGGTGGAAGACTTCGGGCCCGATGTGCTCTACGTGCCCAACCGCTGCATCCTCTGCACCCGCTGCGTGCGCTTCATGGAGGAGGTCGCGAAGGAGCCGGTGCTGAACGTCTCCGAGCGCGGCGACCGCGCGTTCATCGGCATTCACCCCGACGCGCGGCTCGACCATCCCTGGGCGGGGAACGTCGTGGATCTCTGTCCGGTGGGCTCGCTCCTCTCCAAGGACTTCCTGCACAAGGCGCGCGCCTGGGAGCTGGACAAGACGGCGTCGGTGTGCACCGGCTGCTCGCAGGGCTGCAACGTCACCCTCGACCTGCGGGACGACGTAGTGGTGCGGATCCGCCCCCGGCCCAACCTCGAGGTGAACCGCTACTTCATTTGCGATCACGGCCGGGCCAATTATCGCTGGATGAACCGGGGCGACCGGATCGAAGCGCCGCTCGTGAAGAACGGCAACGACCTCGCGGCCGTGGACTGGGACGAAGCGCTCGCCCGCGCCCGCGCGCTCATCGCGGGAGCGAAGGGCAAGGCGGTGGCGCTGGCGTCGCCGGGGATGTCCACCGAGGCGCTCTTCCTCGCGCGGCGGCTGCTGTCGCGTCTCGACTGGACCGGCGCCTTCCAGGTGACGATGGGCGAAGAAGCGCCGCTGGCCGGCGTGCCGAACCTCGCGCTTCGCGCCGAGCGGGCGCCGAACGGAAAAGGCGCCGAGCTCCTGGGCTACGGGCGCGACTACGCTGCGGCGACGAAGGCCGCCGAGAGCGCGGGCGTGGTGCTGGTCCTGGGCGACGCGGACGCGGCGGTGAAGACCGCGGGCGCGTTCATCTATCTGGGCACGGTGCTCCCGGACCCGGCCCGGGCGGCGGACGTCGTGCTCCCCATCGCCAACGTGGCGGAGGAAGACGGGACCTTCGTCAACCGGGACGGCCGGGTCCAGCGTTATTCGCAGGCGAAACCGGCACCGGGGATGGCGCGGCCCGCGTGGTGGGTGCTGGCGGAGCTGGCGGCGGGGAGCGGCGAGCGGGGCCTGGGGAGCGCCGAAGAGGCGTTCGCGCTGCTGGCGTCGTCGGTTGACGCGTTCACCGGGCTCTCCTACGCGCGGCTGGGGCTCGCGGGGCGCAAGGCGGCGTCCGGCGCCAGGGTGCCGGCCTGATGTTTTTCCTCCTCGCGTCGATCGTCAAGATCGTCGTCGTCTTCACGGTGCTGATGGTGAGCGTCGCGATGCTCACCCTCGCCGAGCGGCGGATCTGCGCGTTCATGCAGGACCGGCTGGGCCCCAACCGGGTGGGACCCTTCGGTCTCCTCCAGCCCGCGGCGGACGGCCTGAAGAACATCTTCAAGGAAGAGACCTATCCCGCCCAGGCGGACTTTTGGCTCTTCGTGCTCGCGCCCGCGGTGTCGTTCATTCCCGCGCTGCTCACCTTCGCGGTGATCCCCTTCGCCTCGCCGCTCCCCACGCCGTGGGGCCAGGTCCCGATGGTGGTGGCCGATCTGCCGATCGGCTTCCTTTACATCCTCGCCATCGGCTCCCTCGGCGTGTACGGGATCGTGCTCGCGGGGTGGTCGTCGAACAACAAGTACGCGCTGCTGGGCGGACTCCGCGCCTCGGCGCAGATGATCTCCTACGAAATCGCGATGGGCATGAGCGCGGTGGCGGTGCTCCTGCTCGCCGGCAACGTCACCTTGTCCGACGTGATCGCGCGCCAATCCACGTCCCTCGCCACCTGGAACGTGTTCCCGCTCTTCCTCGCGTTCTTCGTGTTCCTGGTGGCGGCGTTCGCCGAGACCAACCGGCTCCCCTTCGACCTGCCGGAGGCCGAGGGCGAGCTCATCGCCGGGTATCACACCGAGTACTCCTCGATGAAATTCTCGATGTTCTACATCGCCGAGTACTCGAACATGGTGACGGCCTCCGCCCTGATGGTGACCCTCTTCTTCGGCGGCTGGGACATTCCGTTCACCAGCTGGGACAACGTCGGGCCCTTCACCATCTGGAAGACCCTCGCCACCCTCGCGGCCTTCGCGGTGAAGACCGGCTTCTTCCTCTTCTTCTTCATCTGGGTGCGCTGGACCCTCCCGCGCTTCCGCTACGACCAGCTGATGGCGCTGGGATGGAAGGTCATGCTCCCCACGGCGATTCTCTACGTGACCCTCACCGCCACCGCGGTCTGGCTGCTGCACACGGTGCTGGGCTGGCCCTACGGCACCAACTTCGCGCTCGCGCTCACCGGCCTGAACGTGGTGCTCGCGGGCGTCCTCTTCTGGGTGCTGGACGACGGGCGGATCATCGCCGGCACCGGCGAACCGCGAAGGGCGGCCTGATGGCGATCGGCGTCAAGGTCCTGAAGCGCCCCACGGCGCAGACCAACTACCTCCGGGCCACGCTCAAGGGGCTGGCGCTCACCTTCAGCCACATGTTCCGGCCCAAGGTGACGATGCAGTACCCGGAACAGCGCGCCACCGACGACTGGGCCATCGCCTCCCGCTGGCGCGGCACCCACCGCATGCTCACCGACGAGCAGGGGCGCGCCAAGTGCGTGGCCTGCGGCCTCTGTCCGCAGATCTGTCCCGCCAACTGCATCAAGCTGGTGCCGGGCGAGGACGAGAACGGCAACCGCTACCCGCTGATCTACGAGATCGACGAATTCCGCTGCGTGTTCTGCGGCTACTGCCAGGAGGTGTGCCCCGAGGAGGCGATCCACGTGGGCGTGCACTACGAGAACGCCGAGTACTCGCGGGACCGGTTCGTGTACGACCTGGAGCGGCTCTGCGCGCAGACCCACCCGGTCTCGACACTCTGGGACCCCGCCGATCCCAGGGGCGAGTAGGCGATGACCTTGCTGCGGTTCGTGTTCTGGTCCTTCGCCGGGCTCGGGGTGCTGGCGGCGCTGCTCTGCGTCACCCGGCGGGACGCGGTGAAGAGCGCCATCTGGCTCGTGGTCACGCTGTTCTCGCTGGCGGTGCTCTTCGCGGTGCTGGACGCCCAGTTCCTGGCCGTGATGCAGGTGCTGGTGTACGCCGGCGCGATCATGGTGCTCTTCCTGTTCGTCATCATGCTCTTGAACCTGGGGCGCGGCGGGCCCGGCGACGCCAAGGGACCCCTCGGCATTCTGGTGGGCGTGATTCTGGGCGGACTGCTGCTGGTCCAGCTCACTTCCCTCACCAAGGCGTCGGTGGCGACGGGCGCCGCGCTGCCCCCGGGGACGGTGGCCGCGCTGCAGCAGCAGCAGGGCGCGGTGGGGATGGTGGCGCGCCCGCTCTTCGACACCTACCTCATCCCCTTCGAGATCACCAGCGTCCTGCTCCTCGCCGCGGTGGTGGGCGCCGTGGTGCTCGCGAAGCGGAAGCTCTGATGTTCCTCACTCCCGCGCTCGCGATCTCCGCGGTCCTCTTCGCGATCGGCGTGGCCGGCGTGCTGGTGCGCCGCAACGCGATCGTGATCTTCATGTGCGTCGAGCTGATGCTCAACGCCGTGAACCTGACCTTCGTCGCCCTGGCGCAGCAGCTGGGCGTGGCGGGGCAGGTCTTCGTCTTCTTCGTGATGGCGGTGGCCGCCGCCGAAGCGGCGGTGGGTCTCGCGATCATCATCGCGATCTACCGCCATCGTGAGACCGTCGATCTCCGCGACATCAACATCCTGAAAGGCTGATGACCGCTTCCGCCGTCCCGTTGATCTGGCTCGTGCCCGCGCTCCCCCTCGCGGGCTTCGTCGTGAACGGCGCCCTGGTGTTCGCGGCGCCCGGAGCGAAGCGCGCCGTCTCGGCGATCGGGGTGGGGGTGTTGCTGCTCGCGTTCGCCGTCGCCCTCGCCGCGGTGCTGGGCTACGCGGGCGCGGGCGGCGGCGCACCCGAGGTGTTCACCTACTGGTCCTGGATGGCGGTGGACAAGCTCCAGGTCGCCTTCGCGCTCCAGGTGGATCCCCTCTCCTGCGTGATGATTCTGGTGGTGACGGGCGTGGGCGCCCTGATCCACGTTTTCAGCGTCGGGTATATGTACGAAGATCCGGGCTACGCGCGCTACTTCGCCTACCTGAATCTCTTCGTCTTCTTCATGCTGATCCTGGTGCTGGGCGCGAGCTTCCCGGTGATGTTCGTGGGCTGGGAGGGCGTGGGGCTCTGCAGCTACCTCTTGATCGGGTTCTGGTTCGGCGAGAAAGCCAACGCGGACGCGGGCAAGAAGGCGTTCGTCGTGAACCGGATCGGGGACTTCGGGTTCCTGATCGCGATGTTCCTCATCTATCAGAACGTGGGGTCGCTCGACTTCAACGCGGTCTTCGCGGCGGCGCCGGCGGCCCTGGCAGGCGTGGTCACCGCGGTCTGCCTCTTCCTCTTCCTCGGGTGCACCGGCAAGTCGGCGCAGATTCCCCTGTACACCTGGCTCCCCGACGCGATGGCCGGCCCCACGCCGGTCTCGGCGCTGATCCACGCGGCGACGATGGTGACCGCGGGCGTCTATCTCGTGGCGCGCTGCAACGTGCTGTTCGCGATGTCGCCCGTGGCCTCGAGCGTGGTCGCGGGCGTCGGCGCCCTCACCGCGCTCTTCGCCGCGACCATCGCGCTGCAGCAGTGGGACATCAAGAAGGTGCTCGCCTACTCCACGGTCTCCCAGCTCGGCTACATGTTCCTGGGCGTGGGGACGGGGGCCTACGCGGCCGGAATCTTCCACCTCGCCACTCACGCGTTCTTCAAGGCGCTGCTCTTTTTGGGCTCGGGGAGCGTCATCCACGCGATGCACCACGCCTATCACGCCACCCATTCGCACGAAGACGCGCAGGACATGCGGAACATGGGCGGGCTCAAGCGCTGGCTGCCGGTGACCACGGTGCTGATGTGGGTCGCGACCCTCGCCATCGCGGGCGTGCCGCCCCTCTCCGGATTTTTCTCCAAGGACGAGATCCTGGGGGCGGCTTTCGCGCGGGGGCAGGCGCAGGGGATCTGGTATCTCTACTGGGCGATGGGACTCGCCGCGGCCCTGCTCACCGCGTTCTACATGACCCGGCTGATGCTCTACACCTTCCACGGTCCGAACCGCACCGGTGAAAAGGAGAGCGGGCACCTGCACGAGGCGCCCTGGATGATGACGGGACCCCTCGTGGTCCTCGGCGTTCTGGCGGCGGTGGGCGGGGCGCTGAACGTGCCCGCGATCGTGGGCGGGGGCGCGCGGCTCGAGCGCTGGCTCGCCCCGGTCACGAGCGCCGGCGCCGCGCTGCTTCCGGCCGGCGAGGTCTCCCCCGGCACCGAGTGGACCCTGCTCGGCGTCGCGGTGCTGATCGCGGCGGCCGGAATCGTCGGCGCCTTCCGGCTCCTCGACCTCAACGCGCTCGTTCCGGCGCGCTCGGCGCCCGCCGAGACGGGTTTCGCGAGGGTGCTCGCCCGGAAGTGGTACGTGGACGAGATCTACGACGCGGCGATCGTGCGGCCGGTGGTCTGGCTCTCGCGTCGGGTGCTGTGGCAGGGGGTGGACCAGGGCGCGGTGGACGGCGCCGGAGTGAACGGCCTGGCGCGCGCGGCGCGCGCGCTGGGGTGGCTCGGCTCCCGGCTCCAGACCGGCGAGGTGGGCTTCTACGTGGTGCTGTTCGTGGCCGGCGTGGTGGTGGTCCTGCGGGCGGCGTTGCGGTAGCGCGATGTACGATCACTGGATCCTCACCGCGCTCCTGGTCTGGCCCGCCCTGGGCGCGCTGGTGGTGCTGGTGGCGCCGGAGCGGGCGGCCAAGCACATCGCGCTGGGCGTGAGTCTCGTCGCCTTCGCGCTGTCGGTACCGATGTGGTGGCGCTTCAACCCGTCGGGCGGAATGCAGTTCCTGCAGAACGTGCCCTGGGTGCCGGCGTGGGGAATCCACTACGCGGTGGGCGTGGACGGCATTTCGCTGTTCCTGGTGCTGCTCACGACGTTCCTGGTGCCGCTGTCGGTGCTGGGGAGCTACACCTACATCACCAAGCGGGAGCGCGGGTTCTACGCCCTGGTCCTGGTCCTCACCTCGGGGATGATCGGGGTGTTCGTCGCCCTCGACCTCTTCCTGTTCTACGTGATGTGGGAGGTGATGCTGATCCCGATGTACTTCATCATCGGGGTCTGGGGCGGGGACAACCGGCTCTACGCCGCCATCAAGTTCTTCGTCTACACCATGCTGGGCTCGCTCCTGATGCTGGTGGCGATCCTCGCGCTCTATTTCCACGCCGGGGCGCGCACCGGCGTCTACAGCTTCGACTACTACCAGATTCTGCGCGCCTCGGGTGACCTGGGGCAGGCGGCGTTCTGGTGCTTCGGCGCTTTCTTCCTGGCGTTCGCGATCAAGGTGCCGATGTTCCCGTTCCACACCTGGCTCCCGGACGCGCACGTCGAGGCGCCGACGGCGGGATCGGTGCTCCTGGCCGGGATCCTGCTCAAGATGGGGACCTACGGGTTCCTGCGCTTCGCGCTGCCGTTCTTCCCCTCGGTGGGAATGCACCCGGTGGTGCAGGCGATCGTGATCACGCTGGCGCTGGTGGGGATCATTTACGGCGGGCTGGTCGCGATGGTCCAGCCCGACTTCAAGAAGCTGATCGCGTACTCGTCGGTGGCCCACCTGGGGTTCGTGATGCTCGGCATCTGGGCCCTCACCATTCAAAGCGTGCAGGGCGCGCTCCTGGTGATGATCAACCACGGGATCTCGACCGGCGCGCTCTTCTTTCTGGTCGGGATGCTCTACGAGCGGCGCCACAGCCGGCTGATCGAAGCCTTCGGCGGCATCGCGCGGGTGGTGCCGCTCCTCGCCGCGATCCTCACCGTGGTCTCGCTCTCCTCCATCGGCCTCCCCGGGACCAACGGCTTCGTGGGTGAGTTCCTGATCCTGATCGGCGCCTTCCAGACCCATCCCTGGGCGGCCGGCGTCGCGGCGGCGGGCGTGATCGTCGCGGCCGCGTACCTCCTCCCGGCCCTGCAGCGGGTGATCTACAACCCGCTGGACAAGAAGGAGAACGAGAAACTCCTGGATCTCACCCCCCGCGAGCTGGCGGTGCTGGTGCCGCTGATCGCGTGCATCGTGTGGATCGGGGTCTATCCCAAGCCCTTCCTCGACCGGATGGAGCCGTCGGCCCGCCAGTTCATCCAGTCGGTCGAGCCCCACCTGCCCGCGGTGTCGGCGTCGCGATGAGTCTCGACTTCTCGAACTATCGCGACGTGCTGATGGGCCTCCTGCCCGAGCTGGTGCTCTGCGGCTGGGCGCTGGTGCTGCTCCTCGTGGTCGCCTGGCGCCACCGGTCGGCGAGCGATCTGCGGGCCGCCGGATGGGTGGCGGGCGTCGGGCTCCTCTCCACGGCGCTGGCGGTCTGGTGGCTGTGGTGGAACACCGCGCGCGCGGCGGGGCTCGCGTCCATGATCGCGGTGGACGACTTCCGCTTCGTGGCCGACTGGCTCTTCCTCGGCGCCGCGGGACTGACCGTGCTCCTCTCCGCGGCCTATCTCGAGCGCGAGCAGCTCCTCGCGCCCGAGTACTACGCGATGCTGCTCTTCGCCACCGCGGGGATGATGCTGATGGCGGGCGGCGAAGACCTGATGGTGATCTTCCTCGGCCTCGAGCTGATGTCGGTGAGCGTCTACGTCCTCGCCGGATTCGACCGGCGGAGCCCGCGCTCGGCGGAAGCGGCGCTCAAGTATTTCCTGCTGGGCGCGTTCGCGTCCGCGTTCCTGCTGTACGGCATCGCGCTCATTTACGGGGCCACCGGCACCACCAATCTCACGCTGGTCGGCGCCCAGCTCGGCGCCGGCGCGTCCGCGCACGGCACCATGCTCGCGCTGGGCGTGGGCCTGCTCCTCGTCGGATTCGGATTCAAGGTGGCGGCGGTGCCCTTCCACACCTGGGCGCCCGACGTCTACGACGGCGCGCCCACCCCGGTCACCGGCTTCATGGCGACGGGGGTCAAAGCCGCCGCCTTCGCGGCGCTGTTCCGGGTGGTGGGCGAGGCCTTCGGCAACGCGCCGGCCTGGCACGAGATCGTCTGGGGACTCGCCGTCGCCACGATGGTGGGCGGGAATCTGCTCGCCCTCGCCCAGCGGTCCGTCAAGCGGATGCTCGCGTATTCCTCGGTGGCGCACGCGGGCTACCTGCTGGTGGCGGTGGTGGCCGGCGTGCCGGTGGGGTCCGCCGCCTTTCTCTTCTACCTCGTGGCCTACACCCTCATGACCATCGCCGCCTTCGGGCTCCTCGCGGCGAAAGGGCGCCGCGGCGAGAGCGAGGTGCTGATCGACGACCTCGCCGGACTCGCCACCAGCAGGCCCTGGCACGCCTTCGCGCTCGCGGTGTGCATGCTGTCGCTGCTCGGGTTCCCGGGCACCGCCGGGTTCATCGGGAAGTGGTACATCCTGGTGGGCGCGGTGTCGGCGGGCCAGACCCTCCTGGCCGCGATCCTGGTGCTCACCAGCGTCATATCCGCGGGCTACTACCTCCCCGTGATCATGGCGATGTACATGCGGCCCGCCGCCTCGGCGGACGCGCACGGCGGCGTGCGCCTGGGCCGCCTCGGCGCCACCGCGGTGGCGGTCGCCGTCGCGGGACTGTTGTACTTCGGCGTCGCGCCCAATGCGCTCCTCCGCCTCGCCGGCCAGAGTAGCATCACCACCCAGACTCCCATCGGGATGAGCGGCGCCGGTCCCGCATCCCGATAAGGCGGTCGCTCGCCATGAAGGTCCCGGCCGACATCTTCCGCCAGTACGACATCCGCGGCACCGTGGCGAAGGAGCTCACGCCGGACCTGGCCCGCGCCATCGGTCAGGCGGTGGCCACCCTCGGCTGGCGGCGCCTGGGGCGCGCGCCCCGCTTCGCGGTGGGGCGGGACAACCGGCCCTCCGGGGCCGCGCTCGCGGGCGGCGTGGTGCAGGGCATCGTCGCGGCGGGCGGCGCCGCGGTGGACGTGGGGGAGCTGCCGACGCCCGCGCTCTACTTCGCCACCCACACCCTCCAGGTGGACGGCGGCGTGCAGGTGACGGGCTCCCACAATCCCCCCGAGTTCAACGGCTTCAAGATGGTGCTCGCGGGAGACGCGGTGTACGGCGACGAGATCCAGGCGATGCGGCGCCTCATCGCGGACGGCGGCCTCGAAGCCCGCTCCGGCGGGACCCACGCGCGCGAGGGCGCGATCCTTCCGGCCTACCGGGACGCCATCGTCCAGCGCAACGCGCCCCTCGCGCGCCGGGTGAAAGTGGTGGTGGACTGCGGCAACGGGGTGTCGAGCCTCATCGCGATCTCGACGCTCGAAAACCTCGGCGCTCTCGTGGTACCGCTCTTCGCCGAGTCCGACGGCACCTTTCCCAACCATCATCCCGATCCCACCGTCCTCGAAAACCTGAAGGACCTGCGGGCCGCCGTGGTGAAGGAAGGGGCGGAGCTGGGGATCGCCTTCGACGGCGACGGAGACCGGATCGGCGCGGTGGATGAACGGGGCACGGTGGTGTTCGGGGATCAGCTGCTGGTGCTCTTCGGCCGGGATTTGGCGCGCCGGATGGGGAAGGGACAGGCGGTGATCTTCGACGTGAAGTGCTCCGAGGTTCTGCCCCGGATGCTCGAGCGCGCGGGCTTGAAGCCGGTGATGTGGAAGACCGGCCATTCCCTGATCAAGCAGAAGATGAAGGAAGAGCGCGCGCCCCTCGCCGGGGAAATGAGCGGCCACATGTTCTTCGGCGGGGACTGGTACGGATTCGACGATGCCCTCTTCGCCGCGGCGCGCCTCCTGCACTACGTGGCGCGCGAGGGCGGCCCGCTCTCCCGGCTGCTCGCCGACCTCCCTCGGACCTTCGCCACGCCGGAGCTGCGCGTGGATTGCCCCGACGCCCGCAAGTTCGCCGTGGTCGAGGAAGCGGCGCGCCATTTCGCCGCCAGGTATCCCGTCGTCACCCTGGACGGCGTGCGGATCACGTTCGCCGAAGGGTGGGGGCTCCTCCGGGCGTCCAACACCCAGCCCGTCCTGGTGATGCGCTTCGAAGCCGCCAGCGAAGCGGCCCTCTCCCGCTACCGCGCCGAGGTCGAGGGCTGGCTCGCCGCCGCGACGCGCGGCCGGCCGTGACCGCGCGCCGGCGCCGCACCGTCCTCATCGGGGCGGCGGCGGTGGTGGTGTTGATCCTGGTGGGCGGCCGGTTCGCGGCCCTCGAGACCGCGGAACGCGCCTGGGCCGCCACGGTCCGGGGCGGCGACATCTACCTCCAGGGACGCAACCTCGCGCGTCTCGTCGGGGCG
>DASSQQ010000051.1:0-2279 GCA_035702425.1 Gemmatimonadales bacterium | reverse complement strand
GGGTTGAACCGCGAGCCCGCCGGCGCCACCAGCGTCACCACGTCGCCCGGGTAGGCGGAGAGCTTGCCCGCCAGCCGGACCCCCAGCGCGATCCCGCCTTCGACATCCTCGCGGGTCACCTTGAAGCGGAGGTCGCCCTTGGTGAAATGACGGGCGAGACTGGTGACCGGCTTGCCCGCGGTGTCCTGCTCCACGCCCAGCACGATCACGCCCTCGGCGTAGTCGTGGCCGGCGGAGACGAGCCCCTGGGTCAGCACGAAGGGCGCCGCCGCTTCCACGCCGGGCATCCGGGCCACCTCGGCGGAAACCCGGCGCCAGTCGTCGAGCCGCAGGCCCGCGCCGTAGGTCAGCACCTGGAGGTGGGGGCTCGCCACCAGGATCTTGTCGCGGAGATCGGCCTGGAGGCCGTTCATCACGCCCAGCACCACCACCAGCGCCATCACGCCGACCGTCACCCCGCCCACCGCGATGAGGGTGATGAGCGACACCAGGCGCGAGGCCCGGCGGCTCTTCAGGTAACGCGCGGCGATGCGCAGCTCCAGTCCGCTCATCATTCGGGCCGGAGCATCGGGAAGAGGATCACGTCGCGGATGTTGGGTTGATCGCCGAGCAGCATCAGGAGCCGGTCCACGCCCAGGCCCACGCCGCCGGTGGGCGGCATGCCGTACTCGAGGGCCCGCAGGAAGTCTTCGTCCAGTTGATGCGCTTCGGCGTCCCCGGCGTCGCGGAACCGGCGCTGCTCCTCGAAGCGGCGGCGCTGCTCCTCGGGGTCGTTCAGCTCGGTGAAGGCGTTGGCGAGCTCGCGGCCCAGCACGAAGAGCTCCCAGCGCTCGACCCGGGTCTCGTCGTCCCGCTTCCGCTTGGCGAGCGGCGAGAGCGCCACCGGGTAGTCGAGCACGAAGGTCGGCTGCACCAGGGTCGGCTCCACGTAGGTCTTGAAGACCTCGTCGATCAGCCTCGCGCCCGAGAGCTGGTCCGCGTCGGCCACGTTGCGCCGCTTGAGCGCCGCCCGGAGGTCGGGCTCGCCCGCGCGCGCCAGGTCCACGCCCGCGTGCTCGCGCACCAGGGCGTAGAAGTCCTTCCGCGCGAAGGGCCGGGCGAACGACAGCGTGGCGCCGTGCCGCTCCAGCGTCTCGGTGCCGAAGATCTCCCCCACCATCTCCGCCAGCATCTCCTCGGTGAGCGCGAGCACGTCCGCGTAGTCGGCGTAGGCCTGGTACCACTCCGCCATCGTGAATTCCGGATTGTGGAACCGGGACAGTCCCTCGTTCCGGAAGTCGTGCGCGATCTCGTACACTCGCTCGAGTCCCCCCACGATGCACCGCTTCAGGTACAGCTCGTCCGCGATCCGGAGATAGAAGGTGGCGTCGAGCGCCTCGTGGTGCGTGGTGAACGGCGTCGCCGCCGCGCCGCCGTACAGCGGCTGCAGCGCGGGCGTCTCCACTTCCAGATACCCGCGGGCGTCGAGAAACGTCCGGATGAACCGGACCACCCGGGCCCGGAGCTGGAAAATCGCCCGGACTTCGGCGTGCACCGCGAGGTCGGCGTAGCGCTGGCGGTAGCGGATCTCGGGATCCGCGAGCTCGCCGTGCCGCACGCCCGCTTCATCTTCCTTGCCGAGCGGGAGCGGACGCAGCGCCTTCGCGAGCAGCGTGAGGCGCTCGACCCGCAGCGTCACTTCGCCGGTCTTGGTGCGGAAGAGGGGACCCTCCACGCCGACGAAGTCGCCGAGATCGAGGAGTCCCACCACCTCGTAGGCCGCCGCGCCCAGCACGTCGAGCTTGAAGTAGAGCTGGATCTTTCCCGACAGGTCGGCGAGATGGGCGAAGGTGGTCTTGCCGTGCCCGCGCAGGGCGACCAGCCGGCCGGCCAGGCGATGGACCGCCCCGTCGCCGTCCTTGAAGCCCTCGGCCGCCGCCTGCGCGGTCCCGCTCCGGTCGAAACGGTACGCGTACGCCACCACGCCGCGCTCCAGCAGCTGCTGCAGCTTCTCCTTCCGCGCCGCCTCTACGAAGCTGGTCACGCCGCCTTGCTCCCGAACCGCTTCAGGTAGGCCTCGATGAAGGGATCCAGATCGCCGTCCATCACTTTCTGCACGTCCCCCACCTTCAGCTCGGTGCGATGGTCGTTGACCATGGTGTAGGGCTGGAAAACGTAGGAGCGGATCTGGTTCCCCCAGGCGATGTCGGTCTTCTGCTTGTCCACCTCGGCGCGCTTCGCCTCCTGCTCCTCCACGGCGCGCTCGTAAAGCCGCGCCTTCAGCATCTTGAGGGCCGTCG
>DASSQQ010000050.1:0-53014 GCA_035702425.1 Gemmatimonadales bacterium | reverse complement strand
CCGGCGCGCGCCGGCCCGTCGCTCTCGCCCTCGCGACGATTGGCGTCCTCGCGGTGGTCGCCTGGGGAGCGTTCCGTGTGGCCGGCGCGTGGAGCCACGGGAGCGGCACCGTGGCCGATACCACGCGGTACGCGGTCCTGCCCTTCGATCAGGGTCCGGGGGTCGCGCCCGCCAACGACGAGCAGCTCCTCCAGGACGGGTTGTCGCGGTGGGCGGGGATCACCGTCGCCGATCCCTTCCAGGTGCGGGACGCGCTGGCCCGGGACGGATCGGTGCCCCTCACCGACGCCGCGGCCCGCCGGGTCGTGGGAGACGTGGGCGCGGCGCGGTACGTCCGGGCCGAAGTGTCGCGCGTCGGGGATTCGCTCCGCGTGTACGCCGGCCTCCACGACATCTCCCACGGCGACACGGTGCTCCGGAGCGCGACGGTCCGCATCGCGGGGAACGCCCCGGCGGAGTCGGTCTTCGCCCGGCTCGCGGACAGCCTGCTCTTCGGCGGCGCGGGGCCGGGGGCGCGGCTGGAATCGCGGGTGGGAACGAGCTCTCGTCCGGCGCGCCAGGCGTTCGTCGGTGGTCTGGACGCCATTTACCGGTGGGATCTCTCGAGCGCCGACTCGAGTTTCGCGGCGGCGGTGCGCTTCGACCCTGATTACGCGCAGGCATCGCTGTGGCTCGCGGAAGTGCGCTCCTGGAGCGGGGAAGCGGAGCCCCTCTGGCAGTCGGCGGCGGAGCGCGCCGCGGTGGGACGATCGCGGCTGTCGGCCCGCGACCAGGTGGTGTCGGACGCCCTCATCGCGGCGGGTCGCGGCGACGTCGAAGGGTCCTGCCGAGCTTGGGAGCGCCTCGCGGCGGCCGACGGCGACGACTTCGTGCCCTGGTACGGGCTGGGGAACTGCCGGCGCCGCGACGACGTGGTGCTCCGGGACGCGAAGAGTCCCTCGGGCTGGCGGTTCCGGAGCTCCTACCACGAGGCGACGCTGGCGTACATCCGGGCCTTTCAGCTGCTGCCGTCCATCCACCGGTCGCTGAGTCCGCAGTCGTACGAATCGGTCCGCCAGCTCCTGATGACGAGCGGCAGCTCCATCAGACCGGGGCGCGCCTTGGCTCCCGACACCGTCCGGTTCGCCGCGTACCCCGCCTGGGGCGGCGACACCCTCGCGTTCGCCCCCTACCCCCTGCGGAACCTCGTCGTGCCGGCCACGATGACGGTCGCGCTGCGCCACGAGCGTGAGCTGTTTCACTCGGTCGCCACGTCGTGGGCGGCGGCGTTTCCGGACAGCCCGGACGCGCTGGAAGCCCTCGCGATCTCGCTCGACCTCCTGGGCGATCCGGCCGCGCTCGATACCCTCCGCCGGGCGCGGGGGCGCGCCGCGGCGTCCGCCGATCGTTTTCGCCTCGCCGCCAACGAGGTCTGGATGCGCCTCAAGTTCTCGCTTCCGAACGATCCGCAGGGCGTCGCCATCGCGCGGCGACTCGCCGACTCGCTGCTGCGGCGGTCGGACACACCGGGGGTCGACCCGGAGCTCGTTTCCGGCCTCGCGGCCGTGACGGGGCGGGCCGCCACCGCGGCCCGGTACGCGCGGGCGCCTGTGCTCGCCGTCGAGTGGGGCGTTCCGGCGCCCCTCCTCGCCTCGGCGGGTCCGTTGCTCGTGTTCGCCTCGCTGGGCGGCCCCGCGGACAGTTTGCGCGCGCTGGAAGGGCAGGTGAATTCCGTCATCGAGCAGGAGCTCGACCCCGCCGCGAGGAGCGACGCGCGGATGATGTGGCTGGCCCGCGCGGCGACGCTCGCGTTTCCGGATTACCGGTTCGCGACGCTCGTGCGGTTAGCCGGGCGCGGAGATTATCAGGTGGATGCGGACGCGCGATACCTCGCCGGCGACACCGCGGCGGTCCGCCGGGTGTTCGACGATCTCCGCGCCATGCGACGATCCGCTCCGCCGGGATCGCTGACGCCGGACGCGATCTTCGCGGAGGCTTCCCTTCTGGCGGCCCTGGGCGACGCTCGCGGTGCGGCGCGTTGGCTGGACCAGATCCTGAGTGCGCTGCCTGAGAGTGATTTGCGCGCGATTCGCGGACCCGCGAACGCCGGGGCTCTGGTGCGGGCCATGGGTCTGCGGGCGGATCTTGCGCGCCGCCTGGGCGATGGCGCAACGGCCGCCCGCTGGGCGGGTGCCGTGGGGCTGCTGTGGTCCGACGCCGACCCGTTTCTTCAGCCGCTCGTCGCCCGGATGCGGGCGATGAGCGACAGCTCGGTTTCTCAACGTTGAACCCGTCGTCTTCTTCCTCCCGAGGAGGTTTGCATGCTGGGCGATCAGAGTAATGGGCTCCGCGCCGCGTACCGGCGGATTCCGGCCCTCGCCATCGTGGCCGCCTGCGGCCTGCTCTCGTGTGGAAGACAAGCCCCGCCGATGCGGGCGTTCGCGGCACGGCCGGAATGCCCCGACACCTCGGCGCTCACCATGGTCGATTCCCAGGGAAGGGTGGTCAACGTCCTGGGCCAGGTGCCCCTTTCCGAACCCATCACCGACATCCCCGAGTTCAACGATTGCCAGCGGTTCATCGCCGGCGACCGCTACGACTCGCTGTACGCGATCTTCGCGGCGTTTCGACTGGAGAGCCTGACGGCCAAACTTCACGTCGCCGACTCCCTGGCCAAGATGGGCGGAGCGGCGTACGGCACGGTACCCGTCGCTACCATCTACAGCTTCGGCGGCCACTACCCATCGCTCGGGATCGAGCCCGGGTTCAATTGCCTCTTCCTCTACCGGGTCGGCGGTGCCTGGAGCGCGAAGATGGTGCCGTGGGCCGGCTCGACCGACCCCGATTGCGGCGACCAGCGGTTCGATCCACTCTCGCGCGGGACCCTCTTGACGGTCAGCCAGAGCCCGCTCGACGCAGGTCTCTCCGATGCCGACTACCCGCCGGTCGCGCGCTGGGACCGGGACGACGCGAGCGGCCAGTATTACATCGGAATCAAGTGTGAGGCGGCCTGGTGCGCCGTCGCGCCGGCGGGCACCGCGGTGTCCTTCGGGTGGCTCGGCGCGGACCCGCCTTTTGACGGATTGCCTCCGGCTCCCAAGCCCCGCGTGACCAGGGTGCGCGGCTGGTACGACACGCAGGTACTCGCCGATGTCGGCGGAGGGACGCTCCGGCCCGGGTCGGTCCGCGGGACCATGGTGCCGCATCCCGCCATCGACCGGCTGCCGATCACCGCCTACGCCCATCGCTGGGTTCACGTCGCCGACGCGATCGTGGACGGCGCGTACAAGTGGCTGGAGCGAGGCACCAACCGCGTCTATTCGTGCCACGGCGCCGCCGTGACCGGGTGCGCCATGGAGGTGAAGCAGGCGCGGACCATCGGCTCCGCCACGCCCATCCCGGTCACCTCCTGCCCGGCGGATCCGGACGTGGGCGAGCCCTGGTGGACCAAGGTGGTTGAACCGAGCGGCACGGTGTTCTACCTGTGCGAGACCCGGCACAACCACGCCGCACAGCTGCAGCAGTACATCGGCACCCACCCGAAGCAGCTGAAGATCACGATTCCGGGCGCCGCCCGCTGGCGCTGGCTGTACAACGACGAGGGTGGCTGGTTCAAGTGCCCGACCGGGTGCTGCACGCCGAACTAGGAGCGGGCGGGGCGCGGGGGGCTACGCGGCGATCCGCGCTCCCGCCGCCTTGAGCACCGCGCCCGCGATCCGCGGGAGCGGCAGGACCTGATCCACGCCGCCCTTCGCGATGGCTTCCTTCGGCATCCCGAAGACGACGGAGGTGCGCTCGTCCTGGGCGATGGTCGCGGCGCCGGCCTGCTTCATTTCGAGGAGGCCCGCGGCCCCATCGTCACCCATTCCGGTGAGAATCACGCCCACCGCGTTCGCGCCAGCGGCGTGCGCCGTCGAACGGAAGAGCACGTCCACGCTGGGCCGGTGGCGCGAAACCGGCGGCGCGTCGGACAGCTCGACCACGTAGCGCACTCCCTGGCGGCGCAACAACACGTGATGGTTGCCCGGGGCAATCAGCGCGCGCCCCGGCACCACCGCGTCCCCGGCCGCCGCTTCCTTCACCTCGATGCGGCACATCTGATGGAGCCGGCGGGCAAACGCGCCCGTGAAGGGTTCCGGCATGTGCTGCACCACCACGATGCCCGGCGCGTCGGCCGGCATCGCGGTGAGCAATACACCGAGTGCCTCGGTGCCGCCGGTCGACGCCCCGACCGCCACCACCGGCGCGTCGCCGGAAGGGGTCGGACGCATCCGCCGCGCGGGCAGCGCGGGGAGAACGATGTCCGCCGAATGCCGCGGCGCGGGCGCGGGAGCCGGCGCGCGACGGCGCACTTTGGCCGCCGCCGCGCCCCGCAGGGTGTCGATGAGCACCGTCGCCGAGTCGTGCAGGAAATCCCGGATGCCGAGCTGCGGCTTCGCCAGGACCTCGACGGCCCCTTCTTCCAGCGCGCGGATCGCGGCATCGGTCCCGCGCGCGGCGAGCCCGGAGCACACCACCACCGGAATTGGATCCTCGGCCATGATCTTCCGCAGGAAGGTGAGGCCGTCCATGCGGGGCATCTCGAGGTCGAGCAGAATCACGTCGGGGCGCGAGCGCCCCATCTTGTCGAGCGCGATGTAAGGATCGGCCGCCACCGTCACCACGATCCCGGGGTCCTGCGAGAGAATCGCGGTCGCGGCCTGGCGCACCACCGCCGAGTCGTCCACGACGAGGACGGAGAGCGCCGCGGGCATCAGCGCGGGGCCCTGGCGTACACCGTGGGAATCACGGCCCGCGGCTGGTCCTTCAGGCCCGCCAGGCTTTCGGCGTGCCCCAGGAAGAGAAAGCCGCCCGGCGCGAGACGCGCGAAGAGGCGCCGAACCACGGCCTCCTTGGTGGCGGCGTTGAAGTAGATCATCACGTTGCGGCAGAAGATCAGGTCGTAGCCGTCCCCCACCGCGTAGGCATCGCCGTTGAGATTGAGCTGCTGAAAGGTGACGGCGGCCCGAATCTCGGGTCCGGCCTTCATTTGTCCGTGGTTTTCGCCCTTGCCGCGCAGCATGAACCGGCGCAGGTACTCGGGCCGGATCTCGTCGGCTTTTTCGATGGGCCAGATTCCCGCGCGCGCCCGCTCCAGCACCCGCGTCGACAGATCGGTCGCGACCACCTCCACGCTCCAGCCCGCGCCCGCGGGGAAGTGCGCGAGCAGGCTCATCGCGAGGGAGTAGGGCTCCTCTCCCGAGGAGCACCCCGCGCTCCAGGCGCGCACCCGCTTGGCGCGGGCGCCGGCCTCGGCCTCCGCCCGCCACGCCGGCGCGATCGCTTCCTCCAGATGCTCGAACTGCCGCGGCTCGCGGAAAAAGTGGGTCTCGTGGGTGCAGATGTTGTTGATCATCTCCACCCGTTCGGCCCGGTGCCGCGGCTCCATCACGTGCCGGTAGTAGGCGCCGAAGGAGTCGAGCCCCAGCTCCCGCACCCGCCGCGCCAGCCGCCCGACCAGCAGGGCCTGCTTCACGTCGGACAGGAAAATTCCCGCCTCCTCGTGAATCAGGGTCTGAAAGAGCTTGAATTCCTGAGGGGACAGGGGGCGAATGCCCGGAACCGCCGGCACGTTCGCCGGGGAAGCCGTCGGGCTCGTCCGGATCGCCCCCTGGTCCACCTCTAGACTCCGACCGTAACCGGCGCGTGGCCCCGCACTCGCTGCGCGTCGCTCCCGGTCCGGAAAAAGCCGATCACCTGTGCCAGCGCCGCCGCCTGACCCGACATCTGCTGGGCCGTGGAGGCGAGCTCTTCGGCGGCCGAGGCGTTCCGCTGGGTGACCTGGTCCACGCTCGCGAGCGCGCGGTTGATCTGATTGACGCCGCTCGCCTGCTCGGCGGACGCGGCGGCCACTTCCTGCACCAGCTCCGCGGTGCGCCGGATCGCGGGCACCAGCGTGGAGAGCAGGCCGCCCGACTTCTCCGCCACGCTCACCGACGTCCGGGCCAGTCCCCCGATCTCCTTGGCGGCGCCCTGACTGCGCTCGGCCAGCTTCCGTACCTCGGTCGCGACCACCGCGAATCCCTTGCCGTGGTCCCCGGCGCGCGCGGCTTCGATGGCCGCGTTCAGCGCGAGGAGGTTGGTCTGGTAGGCGATCTCCTCCACGATCGAGATCTTGTCGGCGATGGCGCGCATCGCGGCGAGGGTATCCGTCACCGCGGCGCCGCTCGCCGCGGCGTCCGACGCGCCGCGGACCGCGGTCTGCTCGGTCTCGCGGCTGTTCTCGGCGTTCCTCGCGATGGAAGCGCTCATCTCCTCGAGGGACGACGTGGTTTCCTCGACCGCCGCGGCTTGCTCGCTCGTGCCCTGGGAGAGGGCCTGCGACGTCGAGGACACCTGGACCGACGCCGAGGAGAGCGAGCCCGCGCCCGCTTTCACGTCGCCGATCACCTGGGAGAGCCGCGCCACCATCTGGGACAGCGCGTTGCCCAGGGTGTCGCGCTGGGAACGCGGCCGCACCGTGACCGTCAGGTCGCCGGCCGCCACCCGCGCCGCCGCGTCGGCCATCCCTTCGGTGGATCGGATCACGCTCGCCATCGCCGAAAGCAGAGCGCCGATCTCGTCCGAGTTCCGCGCCTGCACCTTGAGCGAGGTATCGCCCTCGGCGAGACGGTTGGCGACCGCCACCGCGTGCGACAGCGGTTTGGTCATCCCCCGCGCGATGAGGACGGACAGCAGCACCAGCGCGACGAGCGCGAGCCCCGCGATGCCGGCCGTCCACAGCACTGACTGCGTGAACCGCGCCTCCGCGCCCGCGAAGGCGACGTCGATCGCCCCCCGGTCGCGGACCACGGCCTGGTCCAGCTTGACCCGCAGGCCCGCGTACCCCGCGCGCATCCGCTCCATGTTGCCGAGGAGCGCGCTCGCGGTGTCCCGCGAGATCATCCCCGCGGTGGTCGCCCGCGCCAGGGTGTAGTAGTCGTCGAAGGCGCCACCCACCGCCCGAAGCTCGGTCGCCGGAATTACCGGATTGGCCCCGCCGGCCGACAGCGTAGCCCGGAACGATTCCGCGATCGAATCGGCCGCGCGCAGGCCATCCTCATCGCTCGCCGCGACGGCGTCCTGCAGCTGCCGCTGGAGGTGCTCGAGGCTCGCCTGCAGGGTCTGCCGCATCTCGACCGCGGGGTAGTAGCCCCGCTGGATGTTGGTGAGCGCGCGGGTGTTGCTCCGGCCCAGCACCGCCGTCGTCGCGAGGACGAGGAGCAGTGCCAGGGCGGCGAGTCCCGGCAGGAGCCAGATCTTCCGGGCGAAGGTCAGGTTGGCGAGCATCGCGATCGGTTCCGGCTAGTTGGTGATGGTGACCGGTTTCAGGTCCGCCGGCAGCGCGGCGGAGGCCGAGACGTAGCCGATCGCCGACGGATACTTGCGGACGTAGTCGATCACGCCCTGGTCGGAATCGAACGCCGGGGGCGGCACCGCCTTGCCCTCGAAGATCATCTGCTGCCAGTAGCTCTTGAGCGACGCTGCGTCCTTGCGCAGGATCTCGCGCAGGAAGGCCTCGCGGACCGGCGAGCCCTCCGCCAGCTCGGCGGGCAGCACCGGTTTGGCGGCGTTCCACTCCCACACCACCTGCTTGCGCAGGAACAGCTTCGCCACCGCGTCGGGCGACAGCATGCCCACCGGGTTGTCGGCGTTGACGATGACCTTGAAGCCCGGTGCGGGGGCGCGCTCGCGCGCGCCGAACCCGGCGACGAGGGACAGGACGACCATCAGGACGCTATGCATCGGACGACGCTCCTTCGAGGGCCGCCTCGGGGATGTCGAGTCCCCGGAGCAGCCGGTCGATGTCGAGAATCAGGATGAAGCGCTTGTCGATCTTCCCCATGCCCAGCAGGTAGTCGACCCGCACCCTGGCGCCGAACGGCGGCGGCGGCTCGATGTCCGCGTCGGCCAGGTCCATCACCTGGCTCACCGCGTCGGCGAGCACGCCCATCACCAGGTCCACCCCATCCGCCCGCACTTCGACGATCACGATGCAGGTGCGGCGGGTGACCGGGGTCGCCGGGAGGCCGAAGCGGACCGCGAGGTCCACCACCGGCACCACCGTGCCCCGGAGATTGATCACGCCCCGGATCGCGGGCGGCGCGTTGGGCACCCGGGTGATGGTGTCATACTCGAGAATCTCCTTCACCTTCAGGATGCCGAAGGCGTACTCGTCTCCGGCGAGCTGAAACGTCAGGTATTGACCGCTCATGGCGATGGCTCCTTAAAACCGCGTGAAGCCGCGGTCGTCGTGCGCGCCGCTCATCGCGGGCGTCCGGTCGTGGCCGTTGTTGCCCGCCTTCGCGGGTGCCTGGGGAGCGCGAACCGCCGCCGGGGCCGGGTGCTGGGGCGCCTTGCGGGGCGCTTCCGTCATTCCCGTGACCCGGAAGAAGGCCATCAGCGACTGCAGGCTCTCGGCCTGGCTCGCCATCTCTTCCGCCGTCGAGGCCAGCTCTTCGGCCGCCGACGCGTTGCGCTGGGTGACCTGGTCCACGCCGGTCAGGGCGCGGTTGATCTGGGACACGCCCGCCGCCTGCTCCGCGGTCGCCGCGGCCACTTCCTGCACCGTGTCCGCCGACTGCCGGATCGAGGGGACGAGCTCCGCCAGCAGCGTGCCCGAGCGCTCGGCGATCTTCACCGAGGACGACGCGAGGCCGCCGATTTCCTTGGCCGCGCCCTGGCTGCGCTCCGCCAGCTTGCGCACCTCGGTCGCCACCACGGCGAAGCCCTTGCCGTGCTCGCCCGCGCGCGCCGCTTCGATGGCGGCGTTCAGCGCCAGCAGGTTGGTCTGATAGGCGATCTCTTCGACGATCGAGATTTTCTCCGCGATGGCCTTCATCGCGCCGACGGTGTCCACCACCGCCTTGCCGCTCTCGTCGCCGTCCCGGGCCGCCTTCACGGCGGACTGCTCGAGCTGGCGGCTGTTTTCGGCGTTCTTCGCGATGGAGGCGCTCATCTGCTCCAGCGACGACGTGGTCTCCTCGACCGACGCGGCCTGCTCGCTCGTGCCCTGGGACAGCCCCTGGGCGGTGGAGGAGACCTGGGCCGACGCCGAAGAGAGGGCGTTGGCGCCGGCGCGGACGTCACCGATCACCTGGGACAGCTTCGCCACCATGCCCTGCAGCGCGCCGCCGAGCGCGTCGCGCTCGGAGGACGGCGTCACGGTGATGGTGAGGTCGCCGCCCGCGATCCGGGTGGCCGCGTCCACCTTTTCCTTGGTGGAGGCGATCATCCGCCCCATGGCGGCCAGGAGCTGGCCCGCTTCGTCTTCGCTGTCGGAGTGGATGGCGACGTTCACGTCGCCCTGCGCCACCTGCTCCGCGGCGCGGACCGCCACGAAAAGCGGCGCGGTGATGGTCCGGGCGATGATGACGCTGAGCCCGACGCCGACCAGGATGGCGATGACCAGGAACACCATCGCGGTCATCACGGCGCGGGACACCTGGCCGCTCACGATCGGCCCCTGCTTGGCCATCTGATCCGAATGGGCGTTGGCGTAGTCCTCCGCGGTCTGCTCCAGACGGTGGACGACTTCCTTGTGGGGAGCCATGGCTTCGTTGCCCGCCTGCGGCGTGCGGATCTTGCCGCGCTGGATCAGGTCCAGCGCGTCCGTGAACGCGGTGACGTAGGCCGTGAAGTCGGCCCGCATCGAGGCGATCGCGGCCTTGCCGGCGGAGTCGGTCTCGAGTTCGGCGAGGGTGGTCAGCTCGCTGTCGAGCTGGGCGCGCTCGCCGTTCCACTTGGCGGTGTAGTCGGTCACCTTGCTCGCGGAATCGACGTTCAGGAAGACGTCCTTCTCGAAGCGCCGCATGCCGAGGGTGTTGCCCTTGGCGCGCTGGGAATGCTCCACCAGCGGGGAATCGGTCTTGAGCACCCGCATGGCGAGGCCCGACGCCACCCGCGTGCCGACGTACCCGGCGCCCGCGACCAGCATCATGAGGACGAGGAGCAGCCCGAAGCCGAGGCCCAGGCGCTTGCCGATGGACAGATTCTTCAACATGTGCCAACCCCTTCCAGTGTTTGGGAAGCGCCGCCGCCCGTTTGGCGGAGCAGCGCCGGAACGTCGAGAATGAGAGAAACGCGGCCGTCGCCCAGGATGGTCGAGCCCGAAACGCCGGGCACCCCGTCCAGAGCGCTGCCGAGCGACTTGATCACCGCCTGGCTTTCACCGTACAGCGAATCCACCGCGATGCCGGCGCTGTGCCCCGCGAGCCGGACCACAACCACGTGCTCGCGAGCCGGGGCGGCACCCGGCACGCCGAAGCGGTCGCGCAGCCGCAGATACGGCAGCGGCTCGCCCCGCAGGTTGATCACCCCGCGCCCGCCGGCGTCCGAACGGGCGTCGCGCGGCAGCGCCAGGCACTCCAGCACCTGGTCGAGCGGGAGGATGTACGTCTCGTCCGCCACGCCCACCGAGAAACCGTCGATGATGGCGAGGGTGAGCGGCAGGCGGATCGTCACCGTGGACCCTTCGCCCTCCACGCTCGTGATGGCGATGCTTCCGCGGAGCGACTCGATGTTGCGCCGCACCACGTCCATCCCCACGCCGCGGCCGGACAAGTCGGTCACTTCGAGCGCGGTGGAGAATCCGGGCTCGAACACGAAGGCCAGCAGCTCCGCGTCGGGAAGCGTTTCGGGCTGGGCCGCGAGCCCCATCGCCCGCGCCCGCTCCGCGATGCGGCTCCGGTTGAAGCCGGCGCCGTCGTCCCGCACCTCGATCACGATCTGGCCCCCGTCGTGCGCGGCGGAGAGTGTGAGCCGCCCCTCGGCCGGCTTGCCCAGGGCGGCGCGCAAGTCGGGGGATTCGATGCCGTGATCGAGCGTGTTCCGGATCATGTGGGTCAGGGGATCGCGGAGCCGCTCGGCGACGCGGGTATCCACCTCGACGTCGCCGCCTTCGATCACCAGCGCGACGCTCTTGCCGTGCGCGCGGGCGACGTCGCGGACGATGCGCCCGTACTGGCGGAAAACCCCGCCCAGCGGGACCATCCGCGCCTTCATCACCTGTTCCTGGAGGTCCATCTGCAGCCGCTCCGCCTCGCGGTGCGCCTCCAGAACTTCGCGGGCCTCGAGGCCGGGGAGCCCCGCCAGCATCTGCGCCACGCGGCCCCGCGCGATCGCGATCTCACCGGTCAGGTTGAGCATCCGGTCGAGCTTCGCCACGTCCACTCGCAGGGTGCGCGCTTCACCCGCGTCCACGTGCTCGGCGGCCGTCGCGATGGTGGCAAGCGCCGGAGCGGGGGTCACCGCCGCGAGCTCCGTGAGCGTCGCGAGCACCGCCCCGCCGTCTTCGGGAAGCGCGCCCTCGCCGTCCGACACCGCGCCCGTCATCCGGCGCAGCACATCCACGGCCCGGAGCAGGGCCGTGACCAGCTCCGGCGTCACCGCCAGCTCGCGGTCCCGCAGGCGCGACAGGATGTCTTCCACCGAGTGCGCGAACTGTCCGATGGCCGGGAACCCGACCATCGCCGCGTCCCCCTTCAGGCTGTGGGCGCGGCGGAACACGTCGTTCAGGAGCTCGGCGTCATCCGGGCTCGCCTCGAGGGCGATGAGCGCGAGCTCCATCTCCTTCAAGGCTTCCGTGGCCTCGGTGACGAAGGTCCGGAGCAGGAGCTCCCGGTCCTGATCGGAGAGATGCATCCTAGATCTTCCTCACCCAGGCGGAGCCGTCGTCGGTGCGGAACACCAGCTTCCGGCCCTGACTGCCGCCCACGTCCTCGGCCACGATCGGAATCCCGAGCTGGCCCAAGGTGCGGCGCGCCAGGTCCACGTTCTGCATCCCGAGGGAAGAGCGGGACGCGGCGAAGGCGTCGATCACGCTGGCGCCGCCGAAAATCTTGGCCTGGAGCCGCGACACCTGGCTGCCGAGCCGCTTGATCCCGTCCAGCAGCTGATGGATCGCGACGTTCCCGAATCGCGGGGACGAGATGCCGTTCTCCACGCACTGGGGGAGCAGGAAGTGATTGAGCCCGCCCACGCCGCTCGCCACGTCCCACACGCACACCGCGACGCAGGAGCCGAGGATGGTGGAGACCACCCGGGACTCGGGCGCCACGAACAGCTGGCCCACGTGCACGTAGACCATCGCGCCCGGACCGCGCGCCGGCGGCGCTTCCGCGTCGGAGCCGGTGTCTTCGGCGACGAGGGCGGCGAGCTTGGTGCCGAGGTCGCCGAGGCCGAACTGCACTTCGCGGCGGGTCATGGTCAGCGCTCCTCGAGCTCGAGGCTGGCCCGAAGCTCGGCCCGCTCGAAAGCGAGCCCGGCGTGGGTCGCGAGCAGCTCGAAGAGGTCCCGGTCCACTTCTTCCAGGGCCGGCTTCTGCGGGAGCAGGCGGTAGACGGCGATGGCGCCGGCGACGCGCTCGCCCATCCGCAGGGGAATCACCGCCAGCGCGACGTCCTCCTCGGCCGGGGTCGCGAGGTACAGCTCGCCGGTGCGCGCCACCTGCGCCAGGATCTCGTCGGCGCGGGGGCTGAGCGATTCCGGCGGCTCGCCGATTCCGTCCAGCACCTTGAGCGTGCCGTCCGCGCGGCGGGCGAAGATCGCCATCTGCTCCGAGCCCACGAGGTTGGCGACGATCTCCTTGATCGTCGTCAGCACGTCCCCGGGCAGCGGGCTCTCGTGGAGCTGGCGCAGGGCGGCGTGCAGCTGGGCCACCCGGCCCAGGCGCTGCTCCGCTCCCGCCTGCTGCTCCGCGAGCCGGCGGTAGTCGGTTTCGACTTCGGAGAGGCGCAGCCTCAGCGCCGCGAGCTGCTCCTCCTGCCGCTCGTGCGCCGCGCGCCAGAGGGCCACCTGGTCCTCCAGCCGCCCGATCCGGTTTTCCGCGCTCTCGATCCGCACCGTCAGTTCCCCAGGATGCTGCGCACCTTCGCGAGCAGCACCGCGCCGTCCACCGGCTTGTTGATGTAGTCGTTGCAGCCGCACTGGAAGCAGATCTCGATGATCTTCGGCTCCGCGCGGGTGGTGACCATGATGACCGGGATGCCGCGCGTCGCGTCCTGCTTGCGGAGGGCGCGCACCGCCTCGAAGCCCGTCTTCTTCGGCATCACCACGTCCATCAGGATCAGGTCCGGGTGCTGGGCCGTGGCCACGTCGATCGCTTCCTGCCCGTCCTGGGCGGTGAGCAGCTCGTAGCCCGCGCCGTTCAGGAGCATGCGGTGCATCGTCAGCGCGGTGACGGAGTCGTCGGCCAGGAGAATGCGTTTATTCGGCATGACAGGTCCTTGGAGGTCGGAGTCAGGCGGCGGTGCAGCGGCCGCGGGGCGCGCGACGGACCGAGCCGTCGAGCCAGTGTCCCGCGATCAGCCCGTCGGCGTCGATCGGCTTGGTGAACAGGTAGCCCTGGATCAGCTCGATCCCGAGCCCCTTCAGGATCTCGAGCTCGGCTTCCTCCTCGATCCCCTCGGCGATGACGCGCGCCGAGAGCTGGTCGCCCAGCTCGGCCACGCTCCGCAGCACCGCGGTGCGGCGGGGATCGGCGTGGGCGCCGCTCACGAAGTAGCGGTCGATCTTCAGGTAATCGGGGCGGGACTCGAGCATCATCCGCAGGTTGGAGAAGCCCAGGCCCACGTCGTCGAGGGCGATGCAGGCTCCCATGTCGCGGATGCTCGCGAGCGCGTCGTGAAAGGTCACGCCGTCCCAGTACTGCCCGTGCTCGATGATCTCGATGGTGAGGCGCGGGGTCGCGATCCGCTCCTGCTGCGCCGCCGCCGCGAGAAAGGCCGGGAACTCCGGGTCGCGACCGAGGGTCGCGGCGTGGACGTTCACCGACAGACAGGGATCGCCGGGAAGCGCCGCGGCCGCGCGCAGCGACGCGCGGATGCAGGCCCGGTCCACCACCGGCTCCATGTGCTTGCGGCGGACGTAATCGAACATCACGCCGGGCTGTGCCGCGCTCGAGTCACCCGCGCCGCGGGTGAGGCACTCCAGGGCGTGCAGCTCGGGCGCCGGCCGGGACAGGTCGAGGATCGGCTGGAACACCACGCGCATGCCGTCGGCGGCGAGGATGCGTTCCATCAGGAGCGTCATGCGGCGCACCCCAGGAGGCCCCTCACCACCTCGGCGACGTCCTGCGACGGCGTGGACTTGGCGAGAAAGGCGTCGGCCCCGCGGCGCATCGCTTCGCGCTGCACGTCCGGGGTCGCGAACGCGGTGAGCACCACCACCCGGGTCCGGGGGCAGCACTCCCGCACCATGCTGACCAGGTCGAGGCCCTCGACTCCGCCCATTCCGGAGAGCCGGAGGTCCGCGATCACCAGGTGGTAGTGAATGTTGGCGAGCAGCGCCTGCGCCTCTTCCAGCTCGCGGGCGCAGTCCACGGTGCCGCCGTGGGCGATGATGTATTGCTCCATCGCGAAGAGGATCGAGTCCTCGTCGTCGACTAGAAGAATGTGGGCCACTGCCTACCTCGGGTTCGATTGACGCGTGAGGCGCTGTCACCCGGGAGGCAAGGCAAGCGACGTGCCGTTCTCGAACGTGGCTACATGTTGTTGTGGGAAATACGCTTAGGTCCGGATGGGGCACTCGCCGGTCGAGGTCGAGTCTGGAATCTGGACGAGTCTTCTCCAGGACTTGGACGAGTCGAGCGTGCAGCAAATGCGCCCGTCGGTGCGACAGAACCGCCCTAAACCGGATTCAGGAAAGCCCCTACGTTGAGGAGTCCTTCTCACCTGGATGACCTTGTGCCGTCACGAGCGATGGGACCGCGGTGGTCGTGGGGTGTCTGGGCGTTGTGTTTTCGCGCCTCGCCGGCCAGCCCGACACCGATGCTCCCGCGTACGTCGGAATCCTGGCCGGGATCTTCTTGCGGGCGCCTTTCAGTCGTTTCCTGGCTCGCCAGCCAGGACTTGGCGGCGTCATCCTGGCTCTCGCATGGCTGGTCACGGTCCTCGTATTCGTGCTGAGAACACATCTGATGCCTGCGAGCCTAAGGACCCCGCGCTAGAGCCTCACTCTAGCTCTTCGCCACCGTGATCCTCAGCGCCTTGATCTTCTGATACAGCGTGGAGCGCGGGATGCCGAGCCGGGTCGCCGCGTCGGCCACCCGGCCGCCCGCCTCCTGCAGCACCCGCTCGATGTGGAGCCGCTCCAATTCTTCGAGTGTCAGGTTCGAGGGCGGGAGCGCCGCGGTCGCCGGCGCGCCGGAGAGGGCGTCGAAGTGGAGGTCGGCGGGTTCGAGGACGTCGCCGGAAGAAAGGAGCTCCGCCCGCTCCAGCACGTTGCGCAGCTCGCGCACATTGCCGGGCCAGGGGTAGTCCTGGAGGCGGGCCAGCGCCGCGGGGGAGAGGGTGCCGGGCCGGCGCCCGCGCCGCGCGCCCAGCCGGGCGAGGAGATCGGCGGCGATGAGCGCAATGTCCTCCCGCCGCTCGCGGAGCGGGGGCACGTGCAGCACCAGGGTGCTGATCCGGAAATAGAGATCGCTCCGGAACTTCTGCTCCTGCACCAGGCGCGGCAGGTCGCGCGACGTCGCGGCGATCAGCCGCAGATCCACGGTGCGGTCCCGCACGTCGCCCAGGCGGCGGAACCGGCGCTCTTCGAGCACCGTGAGCAGTTTGGGCTGGACCAGCGGGTCCACTTCGCCGATCTCGTCCAGGAACACGGTGCCCCGGTGCGCCACTTCGAAGAGGCCGGTCTTGTTCGCGGTGGCGCCGGTGAAGGCGCCTTTCGCGTACCCGAAGAGCTCGGACTCGAGGAGCTCCCGCGAGAGCGCGGCGCAGTTCAGGTCCACGAAGGCCTCGTCCCGGCGGGGCGAGTGCCGGTGCAGCCAGCGGGACAGGACGCCCTTGCCGGAGCCGGTCTCGCCCAGCACCAGCACCGGGCTGTCCGCGGGCGCGAGCTTTTCCGCCTGCTCCTGCAGCTTGCGCGTGGCCGCGCTGGTGCCGGTGAACGGGTTCACCTCGTCCCGCCCGCCGCGCGATTCTCCCGCCAGCGCCCGCCGGTGGGACCGCTCCCGCTCGAGGAGCCGCTGCAGGATGACGAGCAGGGTCGGCAGCTCGACCGGCTTCACCAGGAAGTGGTCCGCCCCTTCCTTGATGGCGCGCACCGCCAGGTCGATCGTGCCCTGGCCGGTGAGAATCACCACCGGGACCTGGGGCTCCATCGCCTTGAGGCGGGGGAGGAGCTCGAGCGCGGTCCCGTCGGGGAGCCCGTAATCGAGCACGGCGGCATCGGGGCGCGCGTCCCGGAAGACCCCCTCGGCCGCGGCGCAGGTATCCGCCTCCAGCACTTCGTAGTCCTGGAGCTCCAGGAAATCCCGGACCGCGAGCCGGATCCGGTCTTCGTCGTCGACGATCAGGATCTTAGGCTTCGGCACGCGCGGCCTCGCGAACTGCGGGAGTGGGTCCGTCCGGGATCAGACGGACGGTCACCACCGCTCCGCCCTCCGGTCCGTTGGCGGCGGACACCGCTCCGCCGTGCTGTTCCACGATCCGCTGCACGATCGAGAGCCCGAGTCCGGTGCCCCCGCGGCGGCGGGTGAAGAACGGATCGAAGATGCGGCCCAGGTCCTCCAGCCGGAACCCGGGGCCCTGGTCCGACACGGTGATTTCGAGGCCCACCCTCGTCTCCCCGGTCACCTCGCGCCCGCGGATGGTCACCACGCCGCCCTTGGGCGAATGCTGGAGCGCGTTGTCCACCAGGTTCTGAAAGACCTGCTGCATCCGGCCGCTGTCGAGCGGAATGCCCGGGAGGTCGGGCGGGAGCTCGGTCACCACGCTCACCTCCCGCCGCTTCGCGAGCGCGGCGCTCGCCGCGATGGCGCGCGCGATCACCGGCGGCACCGCGCCCTCCACCAGCTCCAGCTTGGGCGGCTTGCCGTAGTCCAGGAGGTCCGCCATCAGCTGGCTCAACCGGTCCACCTCGTGCCGCAGGGTTCCGAGGTAGCGGTCCGATTTCTCTTCCTTGCCGAAGCGCGCCTCGAAGGCATCCACCGTGGCCGAGATCGCGAAGAGCGGATTGCGGACCTCGTGGGCGACGCCCGCCACCAGCGAGCCGAGCGCCGACATGGTTTCGGTGCGGCGGAGCGACTCCTCGAGCCGCACCAGGTCGCTCACGTCCCGCGCCACCAGGATCAGGCGATCCTCCTCGCCGGGAACCGTGACTACGCTGGCGGTGAGATACCAGGAGCGGCGGTGCGGGCCCTCCCGCACCTGGCTCGAGGCCGGAGCCCGGCGCCGCCGTACCTCCGCCGCGAGCTCGGCGAGGCCGCGCCAGGGCTCGAGGGTGCCCAGCTCGGGAAGGGTGCGGCCCACGGCGTCGCCGTAGGTGGCCTTGCCGGCGAGGGCGCGCGCCTCGGCGTTCAAGCGCCGGACCCGGCCGTCGGCGCCGAGGATGATGACCGGGGACTGCACCGCGTCGAAGGTGAGGGTCCAGTCCACGGCGCTCGCCATCACCGCTTCGCGGAGGCGGCGCTGCTCCTCGTCCGTCCTCCGGCGGTCGGTGATGTCGTGGACGGTAATGATGATGTTGCGCACCCGTCCCTCCGAGTCGAGCTGGGGGTCGGCGTTGACGATGGCCCACACCCGGTCCGGCTTGCTGGGCAGCTGAAAACCGAGAACCGCGTTGCGGACCGGCTGGCCGGTGCGGACGGCATTCAGCACCGGCCGCTCCTCTTCGCGGTAAGGCGAGCCGTCCTCGTGGATCGCGACCAGCTCGCGCTGCCAGAAACCCGGCTCGCTCACCTGGCGCTCGGTGACCCCGAAGATTTCGCGGGCGGCGCGGTTGGAGAGGAGCACCCGTCCCTCGCCGTCCACCACCGCCACTCCCACCGAGAGGTCCTGCACCAGCCGGCGGAAGCGCTCCTCGCTCTCGCGCAGCGCCTCCAGGGCGAGCTTCTGGGTGCTCACGTCCACGGCCGCGCCGAGGGTGTGGGGCTTGCCGTCGAGCTCGATGGTCTCGATCGAGACCAGCACGTCGAGCGGCGGGCCCGTCTTGGTGAGCATCTTCAGCTCCATGTCCCGCACCCGGCCGTGGGTGCGGAGCTCCCGCACCAGATCCTGGCGGCGCTCCGGGTCGGGCCAGAGCACCTCGCGGGTGGAGCGCCCCACCACGTCGGCGCGCGCGTACCCGGTGGCGGCGCTGAAGGCGTCGTTCACGTCCACCACCAGTCCGTCGTCCAGCCGGGCGATCACGATCGGGTTGGGGCTCGACCGGAACGCCTTCGCGAACTTCTCCTCCGACTTCCGGAGCGCGGCTTCGGCTTCGCGCTGTTTCGCGGCGGTGTCCTCCGCGAGGCCGCGCGCTTCATCGAGCAGCGTGATCAAGAGGAAGACGGAGATCGCGATGCTGATGAACTGAAAGAGCGCCGCGCCGAAAATGAGCCCCCAGGTACGGGTCACGAGCAGCGGATAGTCGAACGCGTGCAGCCCGCCGATCGCCAGCAGGAGGGCGAGCGGGCGGTGCGCGGAAAGGCGCTGGCCCCGGAGGAAAAGCCACCCCAGCCACAGCAGCACCGACCCGCGGAGGACCGCGCTCGCCACCGGAGCGACGAGGTTGCTGGTGACGGGCGGCCCGGCGGCGCCGAGCGCGAACATGGCCGCGGCGAGCAGGACCAGCGGCAGCACGTGGAGCCGCCTGCGGATCAGATCGTAGCACCCGCCCACGAAGCAGGCGGTCCCGGTCCCGAAGAAGGCCGCGAGCGCGGCCTGGGTGCCGAAGGCGGGGTGATGCAGCTCCAGGACCAGCAGCGCCGCCTGGGGGATCGCGAGCAGCCGCTCCGCGGCGAAGAGGGTGACGTAGCGCCGGGGGAGGACCGCGCTCCACAGGTACAGGTACGCCACGCCCACCGCCAGGCCGGCGACGGCGGAAAAGAGCGCGATCAGCTCGGAGGTATCCATTACTTCGGCGGCGCGCCTCCATCGATCCGGGCCAGCACGTCGCGCAGATTCGCCGTGCCGAGCGCGGCGCCGAAGGCCGGGAGGTCGCGGTCCATGAAGGCCGCGAACCGGCCCCCCGCCTCCGCGATCCGCTGAGCCAACACGCCGTTCACCGCCTGCTGCTGCGCCGTGGGCGCGAAGTCGGCGCTGTTTTCCGACACGTCCGACTGCAGGGCCGCGAGCCGACCCCAGACCTGAATCGGATTCCGGAACGCGTCTTCCCGCGCGCCGGTGAGATGCACGTCGAAGAGCACGCCCTCGATCGCCGTGGCGCGCTTGTCGAGGGAATCGGCTCGCGCCGCGATCCCCTTCGCCGCCGAGTCTCCGGCGAGCGCGGAATCGGTCCCCACCTGGTGCGACAGGTCCTGGAGCTGGCGCTTCACCCACTCCAGGCGGTTGATCATCCGCGCCACCGTGTCCTGCTCGGCGCGGATCAGGAGCCCCAGCGCCGACTGGGCCTGCACGTCCGCCGCGGTGCCGGAGCTGTTGGGATCCTTCTCGACGGTGACGGTGCGGGTGAGCGCGGTGTCGCCGGCGGAAAGCCGGACGGTATAGGTGCCGGGCGCCACGAGGGGCCCGCGCTCCGAGAGATCGAGGTCCCAGGTCACGAGGTTGCGGGTGCCGTCCGCGCCCACCCGCACCCAGGACGCGCCGGGCGGCGGGGTGCGGAGCCGGGGCACCGTGGGGGAGGCGTAGCGGAGGTTCCACCAGACCCGGTTCAGTCCCGGCTTCTTTTCCGCGCCGTCCAGCACCCGGACCGTGTCCCCCTTGGCGTCGGTGACGGTGAGCTTGATCGGCTTGGGATGCTTGGTGGAGTCGGCCGGCGGCGTGGTGTCGGCCGCGGCGGGCGAGAGGTAATAGGTGAAGTCGGCGCCGTAATCGGGATCCTCGCCCTCCACCGCGCTGTTGGGCGCGCTGGTGATGCTCTGGACGCCGCGGAACCGGAACGCTTCCCGGGGGGCGAAGAGGTACACCCGCGCCGAGAGCGCCGCCGCGTCCGCCTGCTCGAGCGGCGAGATGTCGTCCGCGATCCAGAAGCCGCGGCCGTAGGTCGCCACCACCAGATCGTGGAAGCGGGGCTGGACCGTCACCCAGGCCACGGGCGCGTGGGGCAGGTTGGTCTGGAAGGGGAGCCAGTGCGCCCCGTCGTCCAGGGTGACGTACAGTCCGTTCTCGGTCCCCGCGAAGAGCAGGCCGCGCCGGAACGGATCTTCCTTCACCACGTGCACGAACGACAGCGGCGAGCGGGGGAAGGCGTCCGAGACCCGCACCCAGCTCTTCCCGAAGTCCGTGGTCTTATAGATGTAAGGGGCGAGGTCGTCCAGCTCGTGGCAATCGGCGGCGACGTAGGCGCCGCCCGCCTCGAAGTGCGAGGGCTCGATGTTCGAGATCTTGCACCAGGCCGGGAGCTTGCCCAGCCCCGCGGTGACGTCGGTCCAGGTGGCGCCGTTGTCGCGCGTCACGTGCACCAGCCCGTCGTTCGATCCCGCCCAGATCACCCCCGCCTGCACCGGCGACTCGGCGATCGCGAACAGCGTCGCCCCGTCGAACGTCATCAGGTTGTCGGTGGTGACGCCCCCCGAGGTCTGCTCGTGGGTGGTGTCGTTGCGGGTGAGATCCGGCGAAATCTCCTTCCAGCTCGCGCCGCCGTCGGTGGTGAGGTGGACGTACTGGCTCCCCACGTACACCCGGGAGTGGTCGTGGGGCGAAATCGCGATTGGGAAGGTCCAGTTCCAGCGGTACTTCATGTCCTTCGGCTTCCAGCCGTAGCCCGCCTCCGGCCACACCCGCACGTTCCGGGACTGGTCGGTGCGCACGTCGTAGACCTCGAGCCCGCCGTCGTAGCAGCCGGACCAGACCGTCGCGTTGTCCACCGTATCCGGCTCGGCGAATCCGCTCTCGCAGCCGCCGACGTGCCCCCAGTGGCCCTCGGTGAGCCCGCCGCCCCGGCTGTCGGAGGGCATCCGGTAGGAGCTTCCGTCCTGGCGGTTGCCGTACAGGAAGTAGGGGACGCGGGTGTCGGTGAACACGTGGTACATCTGCGCGATGGGGAGCACCACCCGGGTGTAGGAGCGTCCGCGGTTGAGCGTGATGCTCGCGCCGCCGTCGTGCGCGATCATGAAGCGGTCGGGGTTCGTCGGGTCGATCCAGATGTCGTGATTGTCGCCGCCCCCGCCGAAGCCGGAGCGGGCGAGGGTCTGCCCGCCGTCCAGCGACATGCTGAAGCGCACCGAGACGAAGTACAGCCGGTCCTCGTCGTCGGGCGCGACGGTGAAGCGCACGTAGTAGGGGGCGCGCTCGGCCATCGCGTGATCGCGGGACACCACGCGCCAGTTGTTGCCGCCGTCGTCGGTGCGGTAGAGGGTGGGGTCCTTGTCCTCCATCAGCGCGTAGACCCGATTGGAATTGGACTGCGCGATCGCCACCGCGATCTTGCCCACCGCGTGATTCGCGGCCGGCAGCCCGTGGCCCGAAAGCCGCTTCCAGGTGACGCCGCCGTCCCGCGACACCCAGAGCCCGCTCCCCGGCCCGCCGCTCTGCAGGTGCCAGGTCTTCACTTCGAACTGCCACATCCCGGCGAAGAGGACGTTCGGGTCGGTGGGGTCGATGGCGAGATCGGAGCAGCCGGTGTTCGGGTCGACGAAGAGGACCCGGGCCCAGGTCTTGCCGCCGTCCGCGGTGCGATAGACGCCGCGGTCCTGCTCCGGACCGTACGCCCGGCCCAGCGCGCACACCAGCACGATGTCGGGATTCTGCGAATTGACGACGATCCGCGCGATCCGGCCCGTCGAGTCCAGTCCCATGTGCCGCCAGCTGCGGCCGGCGTCGGTGGATTTGTAGACGCCGTCCCCCAGCGCGGTGAGGGAGCGGATGAAGAAGGTCTCGCCGGTCCCCGCCCACAGGATGTTGTGCGCCGACGGCGCGATGGCGAGCGCGCCGATGGCCTGCGCCGGCTCGGAGTCGAAGACCGCCCGCCAGTGCACGCCGCCGTCCTCGGTCTTCCAGATCCCGCCCGAGGCCGCCCCGACGTAGTCCACCATCGGATTCCCGGGTTCGCCCACCACCGCCACCGCGCGGTTGCCTTCGGGGCCGACGAAGCGGAATCGGAGCCGGGCCCACAGCGTGGTGTCCACCTGCTGGGCGCCGAGCGGGGGAAGGGGGGCGGCGAGGAGCACGAGCGCGGCGAGGAGCCGGGACATGGAGTGCCTCTTCTCTGGTAAGAGAGCGATTTGGGGTCGGCTAAGAATGAAGCGCGGCGGGGCGGGGCGCGAGATGCGTCCCGGTTTCACTGGAGGGAGAGCGGCGCGAGACCTACAGGGAGAGGAAAGCCGCTCCCCACTCCGCGGGATTCTGATCCTGGCGGTAGAGCTGGTCCAGGTCCACGACCATGTTGGCCGCGTCGCGCCGCACCGCGAACCGGTCCATGCTCCGGGTGGCCCGGCCGGAGATGAAAATCCCGTCCGGCTGGTAGCGGGAGTGATGCTTGGGACACTGGAACTGCCCGTCTTCCGGGTGCCAGCGCAGCGCCGTGTTCTGGTGCGGGCAGGAGAGGTTGAAGGCGTAGGCCTTCTGCTGGTAGCGCACCACGATCACCTGCAGGTCCTTGTCGATGCTGACCGTGTCCGCGTCGGGAATCGGGTAGGCGTGCTCGTCGGTGTCGAGGCGGACGCCGCGCGCGAACCGCACCGGCAGGGCGAGCCCGGCCGCGAACGCGAACGCCCCGGTGATGAAGTCGCGCCGGGGAACGAGCGGGCAGTGGACGCAGGAATCCGTCATGGCTCTCAGGAAATCGTGGTGAGCATGGTGCCGGCGAGGAGCACCGCGAACCAGAGCGCGAGACTCGACACGCTGGTCCTCTTCAGCCAGACCTCCGCGCCGGGGCGCGCGTCACGCACCCCGCGCTCCGCCCGCCACCGGAATCCGCCGTTGACCAGCAGGATCACGATGAGGCCCATCTTGGTCCAGAACACCACCGACCCGAGGTAGGTGTCGAGATCCGCGAACATCATCAGGAGACCCGAGACCAGCGTCACCGCGAGACCGGCGAGGACGGCGCGGTGCACGGCGGCGAGCTCCGCCAGCTCGCGGCGGCGGTCGCCCGTGGGAGCGAGGCGCAGCGTGGCCCGATCGGCCGCGACCGCGAGCCCGCCGCCGAGCAGGATCCCCGACAGGTGGAGGAAGGTCACCGCCGCGCTGACGTTCTTGTTGTCGCTGTAATAATGCGCCCAGCGCGCCACCAGCCCGGACGCCACCGCCGCCGGGATCATCAGTTCTTCCAGATCAGCATCATCAGGTACCCGGCGGTGGCGAGACTGAAGGAAGAAATCGCCCAGGCGCGATGAATCCGCTCCCGGTCGGCGAGGGCGGTGCCCCCCGCCCGCCGGAGCCGGCCCCCGGGAGCGGTGGACGCCGTGACCAGGAATCCGACGTCCGAAGCGAACATCATCGCGGCGTGGACGTAGCGGCGGGTCCGGTCCGCCGGATCCTTGCGCGCGTCCCAGAGATTCCAGCCGCCGGTGACCGTGTTCAGACCGAAGAGGCCGTAGATCCCCGCGGCGACGAGACTGTGCGCCTGCCGCAGCGACGCCGAGGTGCTGTCCTTCCCGTACAGCTTGCTGCCCAGCACGTACTCGGCGGCGAAGAGCGGAAGGGTGGCGTAGCTCGCGTAGCGGTGCACCTCGAGCCGGATCCCGTACAGGTCGCTGTACTCGATGGCGCGGGGCCGCTGGCGCCCGCCGCTGTCGGCCGCGGCGAGGGGAAGCGCGGGTGTGAACTCGGGGAGCGCCGGCGCGAGCGCGGGGCCGAGCGCCGGAACGCTCGGGGGCGCGTCGGCGGCGGGCGCGGGCGCGGCCATTCCGCTCGCGACGAACAACCAGACCAGTGACTGCAGGTGACGGTCCCTGTGAGGGGTGATGGGCGCGTCGTGGTCACTTTCTTACCCACGACGGGCCCGCCCGTTCTTCATGAGCCCCGCGCGGGCTAGGTGGGCGAAGGGTCCCCGACGGCCGCGGGCGGCAGACCGGCGCGCTCGCCCGGGGGCCGGATCCCGACGCCCGCCAGGCGGAAGATCAGCCGGCCGACCGGCCCCCGCCAGAAGCGCAGCCGCCGCTCGGCGCGGGGGTCGGTCCGGTGCTCGGTCCGGGAGCGCGCGAGGAGAGCGGCGAAAAAGGACGTGGCCGCGGTCGCGGCGAGGGTGCCGAAAACCCCCGGGATCTCGGCCACCTGGGGCAGGGCGTCGATCGCCGCCAGGATCCCGATCGCGGCGGTCAGGGTGGTCCAGGCGGCCGCCCCGAAGACCCGCTCGAGGGGGGTGGGCCCGTCTCCATACAGGAACGCCAGCTCTTCCCGGCGGCGGACCAGCTCCTCGTGCAGGGCGTCGGTCAGGTCGCGGTGGACGTGCCCGGCGCGAATCAGCCGCCGGGCGCGCCAGACGCTGAGCGCGAGGGGCGCGAGCGCGAGCGCCGCGGTCATCGCGAGCGCGGCCACCCGGGCCTCGCGCGGGAGCGGGTAGAGGAACGCCGCGCCCGCGAGCCCGATCGCCGCCACGCCGCCGATGAGCGCGTACCCCAGCGCCGCGCTGGCGAGCTGGCGGCTCTCGGTCAGGAAGGCGCGGACCGCGAGCGGCGCGGTCTCCACTTCACCCACCGCGCGCGCGACCGCGGCCGCGAGGTCGTATCCCGAGCTCGGCCGGTGCGCCGGCTCCTTGGCCAGACAATGATGAATCACCTCCGCCAGGCGGTGCGGCACCCCCGGCGCCAAAGTCGCGAGCGGGGGCGGTGGGTCCGCCACGTGGCGCGCCATCACCGCGTAGGCGTCGGGGCCGTGAAAGGGAAGGTGCCCGGAGAGCGCGTAGAACCCCACCACGCCCAGGGCGTAGAGATCGCTCCGCGGGTCCAGCGGAGCTCCGCACGCCTGCTCCGGACTCATGAATTCGGCGGTGCCGAGCACCACCCGGGGCCGGGAATTGCCGGCGTGCTCCGCGTGCGCGATGCCGAAGTCCGTGACCATGGCGCGTCCCGAGGTGCCCTCGAGCAGGATGTTGTCCGGCTTCACGTCGCGGTGGATGATCCCCTGCTGGTGCGCGTGGGCGAGGGCGGACGCCACCTCCCGGAGAATCCGGGCCGCGGCGCGGGGGCCGAGCGGGCCTCCGCTCCGGATGCGCTGGCCCAGCGTTTCTCCCGGGACGTAGGCCATCGCGAAGAAGACGAACTCGCCCACTTCGTGCACCGAGAAAATGGGGACGATGTGCGGATGCGAGAGCCGCGCGGCGGTGCGCGCTTCGCGCAGGAAGCGGTCCCGCGCGTCGGCCTGCGCCGCGCGATCGCGCGGAAGCAGCTTGATCGCGACCAGCCGCTCGAGGCGGAGGTCGCGCGCCAGGTAGACGACCCCCATCCCGCCGCGTCCGAGCGGCCGCTCCAGCTGGTAGCGACCCTCCAATGCGGCCGCGAGGTCGGTGAAGTCTTCTTCGGTCAGCTGTCCGGTCTCCTGCGGCGCGGGCGGGTGAAGGAGTGCGACCGCCGGCGGCGATCGCGGGAGACGGCCCGCCCAATACCCCGCCCGGGTCGCCGCAGGTCCGCCGCCCGATTCTGTGGCGGCCGCGCACCACCGGACGCGGTCCATTGCGCTCTTCCTGCCGGGCGTTCTTCTTGCAGAGAGCCGTATTCGAGCGCCCGCGTCCGTTCTCAAACCCGAGCGATGCATGTTTTCACAACTATTCCACATGTTGCCCACGCCGGCCCTGGTCCTCGGGGTCAACGGGGAGATTCTCGAGGCGAATCCCCAGGCCGGCGAGCTGCTCGGCGTGGCAGACGCGGCGGCCCTCCTGGGCCGCCCCTTCGCCGACTGGGTGGTCGTGTCCCAGCGGGAGGCGTTCTCCGCGGCGCTTTCCGGCGCCGTGGCCGAGCGTCAGCGCGTGGATCTCACCCTCGAGGCGCCGGGCGAGCCGCTCCGCGAAGTGGACGCGCTGATCGCGAACGTGGAGCGGCCCGGAGACACGCCCAAGCTCTTCTTCATCGCGGTGGACGTCTCCCGCGAGGCGCTGCTGCAGCGCCGGCTGCTGCACTCCGACCGGTTGTCGCAGCTGGGCGCTTTGGTGGGCGGCGTGGCGCACGAGCTGAACAACCCGCTCGCCGCGATCGCCGCGTTCGCCGAGCTCCTGGCGACCGACCTCAAGGATCCCGACCAGCGCGAGAGCGTCGCCATCATCCGGGCCGAAGCGCTGCGCGCCGGGCGGATCATCGCGACCCTGCTCGACTTCGCGCGCCAGCGGCCCCGCGTCCAGCAGGCCGTGGAGCTGGAGGACGTGGTGCGTCGGGTGCTGGCGCTGCAGCGCAACCCGCTCAAGAAGGCGCGGGTCGAGGTCGAGGTGCAGATCGCGCCCGACCTGCCGGAGGTGACGGGCGATCCGCAGGAGCTGCAGCAGGTGCTCCTGAACGCGGTGGTCAACGCGGTGCAGGCCATCGCCGGCACCGGCCGGCCCGGACGGATTCTGGTCGCGGCGCAGCGCGCCGACGGGCAGGTGCTGGTGACGGTCGAAGACAACGGGCCCGGCGTCCCGGCCCACGTGGTGGACCGGGTGTTCGAGCCGTTTTTCAGCACCAAGGGTGAGGGCGGGAGCGGGCTCGGGCTCGCCATCAGCTCCGGAATCATCCGCGCGATGGGGGGTAGGATGTGGTTGCACAACGTCGAGGGGGGTGGCGCGCGGCTGGTGCTCGAGTTGCCGGCCCGGGGCGCGGCTCCCGCCGCGCGATCGAAGGACGCGTCGTCTCCCTCCGCGGCGCGGAAGCTTTCCGTTTTCGTGGTGGAGGACGATCCCAGCGTGCGCCGGGGCGTGCTGCTGATGGCGAGGCGGCTGGGACACGACGTGGACAGCGCCGACGGGTACGCCGCGGCGCGCCGCCACTTGCTGGAGCGGGGCGCCCGGTACGACGTGGCGCTGGTGGACATTCACCTGGATGGTCCCCACACCGGCTTCGAGCTCTTCGACGAGCTCCAGGCGGAGGGGCGGGGACGGGAGCGGCGCATCATCTTCGCGACCGGGGACTCGATTTCGACCGAAACCCGCGATCAGCTCACCCGCGCCGAGCGTCCGGTGCTGCAGAAGCCGTTCAGTCTGCAGGACCTGCGGGCGATTCTGGACCGGGTCGCGACCGGCGGGCCAGCCGGTGCTGGGTGATCTCTTGAGGTTCGGCCGGCACGCGCCGGATCGGCTGCTGCACCGCTTCCGGCGCCGCGCGGCGTGGGCGGAGATCGCCCGCCGTCCGCCCCCGGACGCCCTGCTCGTGGTCTGTCACGGCAACATCTGCCGCTCGCCCTTCGCGGCCGCGGTGCTGCGCTCGCGACTGGCGGGCACCGGTATCCGGGTCGAATCCGCGGGGTTCTTCGGACCGGGCCGGGCCTCGCCCGCCACCGCGGTGGAGGCGGCGCGGCAGCGCCGCCAGGACCTGCGGACCCACCGCGCGCGACTCCTCACTCCGGAGCTGGTTCGCACCATGGACCTGATCGCGGTGATGGACCTGGGCCAGCGCCGCGCGGTCTGCGAGCGCTTCGGCCGCAACCCCCGCGACGTCTTCCTCCTCGGCGACTTCGACCCCCTGCCGATCCGCACCCGCGCGGTGCGGGATCCGGTCGAACGCCCTCTCGCCGTCTTCGACGAGGTGTACGAGCGCCTCGAGCGCTGCAGCATGGCGCTCGCGGACGCGATCAGCGCCCCGCTCGCCGCCGCCGCCGTCAGCGCCTAGCCGCTCCACTCCGCACCGGCCGCTCCCGCCGCCGTTGCGGCGGCACAGCCACAGATGTCGTGTCGCGTGTCCCCGCGGCCCGCCGGCCGCGAGCAGCGGCGTGTAAACCGCGAAGGCACGTCGGTTGCATTCCTCGGCCGGCGTGATCCGACACCACTTCACCGTAGACGTCGAGGAATACTTCCAGGTCTCCGCCTTCGAGGGCGTGGTGCGCCGCGCGGACTGGGACCGCTTCGAGCCGCGCGCGCCGGTGCTGGTGCCGCGACTGCTCGACGCGCTGGAGCGGCACGGGGCGCGCGGCACCTTTTTCGTGCTGGGCTGGGTGGCACGCCGGCACCCGTACCTGGTGCGCGAGATCCAGCGCGGGGGTCACGAGATCGCGTCCCACGGCTGGGATCACGCCCGGGTGAGGCCCGGCGGATTCGCCGAGTTCCGGGACTCGGTGCGCCGCAGCAAACAGGAGCTCGAGGACATCACCGGAGAGCCGGTCTCCGGCTTCCGCGCGCCGAGTTTCTCCATCGTGCCCGGCCGGGAGTGGGCGCTCGACGTGCTCATAGAAGAAGGCTACGGCTACGATTCGAGCCTCTTCCCCATCCGGCGTCCCGGTTACGGCTATCCCGGCGCCGCTCCCGACCCGCACTGGCTGGAGCGGCCCGCGGGCCGGGTGGCCGAGATTCCGCCCACCACATTGCACTGCTGCGGCCTCCGCCTTCCGGCCGCGGGCGGCGCCTACTTCCGGATCCTCCCCTACGCGCTCGCCCGCGCGGCGTTCCGCGCCTGCGAGCGCCGCGGCGTTCCCGGAACGTTCTACATCCACCCCTGGGAAATCGACCCCGACCAGCCGCGGTTGCGCGCGCCCTGGCACGCCCGGCTCCGGCATTACACCGGACTCGGCGGAACCGCGGCGCGGCTCGAGCGGCTCCTCGCCGAGTTCCGCTTCGCGCCCATCGCGCCGACGGTGGCCGCGTTATGACCGTGGTCCCGATCGACGGCGACGCCGCCTGGGACGCCTTCGTCGCCCGGGACCCCGCCGCCACTTTCTGCCACCTCGCGGCGTGGCGCTCCATCATGACCGACGTTCTGGGCCACGACTGTCTCTACCTCGCGGCGCTCGACTCGAGCGGCGCCTGGGAAGGGGTCCTCCCGCTGGTGCGCGTCAAGGCGCCGTTCCTCGGCCACTACCTGATTTCGATGCCGTTTCTCAACGCCGGCGGCCCGCTGGGCACGCCGGCCGCCCGGCTCGCCCTCGCGGGCGCGGCGGCGGCTGAAGCGGCGCGCTCCGGCGCCGATCTCCTGGAGCTGCGCGCGCGGGAAGCGGTCCCCGGCGAGCTCCGGCTCTCGCAACGCAAGATCACCGTCGGTCTCCCGCTCCCCGGGTCCGCCGACCAGCTGTGGGCCGCGTTCCCCGCGAAGCTCAAGAGCCAGATCCGGCGGCCGCAGAAGGAGGGCTTCGAGGCCCGCTTCGGGTCCGAGCACCGCGCCGCGTTCTACCACGTCTTCGCGCGCAATATGCGGACCCTGGGAACGCCGGTGCTTCCCGCGGCGCTCTTCGACCGGATCGCGACCGCCCTGGCGGAGCACGCCGTCTTCGGCGTGGTGTACGCGGGCGCCGAGCCCCTCGCCGCCGGATGCGGATTCGCTTTTCGCGACGCCTTCGAGCTCACCTGGGCCGCCTCGCTCCGCGAGCACAGCGCGCGCGCGCCCAACATGCTCCTCTACTGGTCCTTCATGAGCCACCTGATCGGGCGCGGCGTGAAGCATTTCGACTTCGGGCGCTGCACCCCCGGAGGCGGAACCCACCGGTTCAAGCAGCAATGGGGCGGGACCGACGTGCCGCTCCCCTGGGCCCAGTGGGCCCGCCGGGACCTCGCCGCGCCGCCGTCGCCCGAGCGGCCTGTGTTTCGCGCCGCCGCCGCGTGCTGGCGACGGTTGCCGCTCGCCTTCACCAACGCGGTGGGACCCATCATCGCGCGGAAGCTCCCCTGACCGAATTGGGCTGGAAATCGGTGCGTGGCGGCGGCCGCGGGCTGCAGGGTGGTGCGTACGGGGGTCGCGCCGCGAGACGCCAATTGGCCCGAAGCTTGCCCATCAAGCGGGAGTGGCGCCGTGTGGCGCGTACACCACAACGAGGTGGACCATGACGCGGATGACATTCTCTCGGTTGACGGCACTTCTCGGCGCGACCCTCCTGGTCGCCGCCTGCGAGCAGGGCGTGGGACCGGCCACGAAGGGCGGACCCGCGATGTCCGCCGCGCTCGCGCCGGTGGCGCCGGGCACGCCGATCGCCCTGGATCAGTGGAACGGCACCATGAACGAGCAGAACGTGAGCGTGATCGCGAAGGGGTTCAATCCCACGAACCCGCACGTCGGTGACGCCGTCGTGGTCTCGTTCTTCTTCCCCGGCTCCACCAACCTCATCACGTCGGTGTCCGACTTCGTCACCGACGCGAACCACACGCCGGTGGGGAACGCCTTCCACCTCGTCGAGTTCGTGACCTCGGGCGGGATCTCGATGGCCACCTACGTCGCGAGCAACGTGCAGGGCTTTCCCGATCCCAACCCCGATCCCACCGTCGTCTACGCGGTGCAGGCCACGCTCTCCCAGCCGGTCTCGGACGCGGGGATCATGGTCTCCGCCTGGACCGGTGCGGACGCGGTGTCGGGCCAGCCGGTCGGCGCGCACCGCTCCGGCGTCGCCTCCGCGGCGACCGCGGTGACCGTCGACGCGGGCTCCATTCCGCTCGGCGCCGGCGCGCTGGCCTACGCCGTCACCATGGGGAGCCCGGTGGCGGGCACCTCTCCGCCCGCGGGGTTCACCAACCTGACCAACCAGTCCGACGCCCTGCTCAAGGCCGACGGAGAGACCGAACTGCTGGCGAACGCCGGCTCGGTGGACCCGCAGTGGCTCTGGGGCTTCCAGGCGCAGGGGACCGCGCTCGCGAGCGTGCTCGCCCTGAACCCGGCGCCGCACCTCGCGTTCACGGCCCAGCCCAAGACCACCCTGCCGCTGATGACCATTCCGCCGGTCCAGGTCACGGTGACCGACGCCTCGGGCAATCCGGTGACGACCTTCTCCGGTCCGGTGACGATCGCCATCGGGCATAACGGCGGTCTGGTCGCGGCGGGAACCCTCTCCGGCACCAGGACCGTGAACGCCGTCAACGGCGTCGCGACCTTCTCCGATCTGAGCATCGATCAGCCCGGTAACGGCTACACCCTGGTGGTGTCGACGGGCGGCGTGGTGAGCGCGGAGAGCGCGCCCTTCAACATCGGGGCGTTCTGATGCGCGGGTTCGGCGTCACGGTGCTCGCGGCCGCGCTCTTCGGCGCGGCCTGTCACGACGCGGTCAGCCCCACCGGCCGCGTGCCCGCGGCGCCGTCGCTCGCCGCCGTCGCTCCGGCGACGCCGATCACCCTCGACGGGTCGGCGGGTCTCGCGAACGACGCCATCCCCTGGGCCCCGGGGCAGACCCATCTGGGGCTCGCCTTCAATCCCAATCCCCACCAGGGCGACGCCATCGTCGCCACGTTCTACTGGCGGGATACGACCAACACCATCATCAGCGTCACCGATCACTTCTGTGACGTGAATTCGACGCCGATCGGGAACGCTTACACGCTGGTGGATTACGTGACCCGGGGCGGCTACTCGATGGCCACCTATCTCGCGACCAACGCGCGGGGATTTCCCGACACGGCCACCGTCGAGGATCAGCGCCTCTGCGTTCACGCCATCCTCTCCGATTCCGTCACCGAGGGCGGCGTGATGCTTTCCGCGTATCGGGGCGTGAACCCGGTGACGGCGTGGGCCCTCGCGGCGCATCACTCCGCCACCGGCACCGATTCGACCACCGCCGCCGGTGACGCGGGAACCGTGGTGCTGGGCGCCGGCGCGGTCGCCTACGGAGTCACGCTGTCGAACGGGGTGGTGGGGAGCAGCCCACCGCCCGGATTCACCAACATCACCGACGTCTCGGACACGCTCATCAAGGCGGACGGCGAGTACGACGTGCTCCCCTCCGGTGGGTCGGCGGACGCGCGCTGGACCTGGTTCTTCACGTCGCCCCACTCCTGGCTGGCCACGGTGGTGGCGCTCAACCCTCCGCTCCATCTGGTGTTCACCGCTCAGCCCAAGACCACCCTCCCGCTCGCGACGATGCCGCCGGTGCAGGTGACCGCGGAGGACGCGTCGGGCAACGTGGTGCCGGGGTTCACCGGCGCGGTGACGATCGCGATCGGGCATAACGGCGGGATGGTGATGCCGGGCACGCTGTCCGGCACCAGGACCGTCACCGCGCTGAACGGCGTCGCCACGTTTTCGGACTTGAGCATCGATCAGCTCGGCAACGGCTACACCCTGGTGGTGACGGCCGCGAGTGTCACGGGCGCGGAAAGCGCGCCCTTCAATATCGGAGCGTTCTAATGCGTCGCGCTTTCACCTCTGGATTGATCCTCGCGGCCCTCGCCGTCGCCTGCACCGACAACATGGGCCCCGGCGGGCCCGACGACTCCCGGAACGTGAAGAATGCGGCCACCACCGCGTCCGGCATCGCGCTGGACAAGGAGATCGGCACGCTGAACGAGCAGAACCAGGACACCCTCGCCAAGGGGTTCAATCCCGCGAACCCGCACCTGGGTGACGCGATCGTGGCGACCTTCTTCTGGACCGGCCCGGCCACCATCGTGTCGGTGAGCGACTTCGAGACCAACGCCGCGCACACCCCGATCGGCAACACCTTCCACTTGGTCGAGCAGGTGTCGGCGGGCGGCATTTCCATGGCGACCTACGTCGCGACCAACATCCAGGGCTACCCCGATCCCAATCCGGATCCGACGATCGTGTACGCGGTGCGGGCCATCATGTCCCAGCCGGTGCCGGACGGCGGGGTCGACCTTTCGACCTACTCCGGCGTCGCCCCGGTCTTCACCGACGCGCTGGGCGGGCACAGCTCGGGCTCGGGCGCGAGCTCGGCCAATACCGTCTCCGATCCCGGCGCCGTCCCCATCACCGCCGGAGCGCTGGCGTACGCCGTCACCTCGGCCAACGCCGTCGTGGGCCGCAATGTCCCCGCCGGGTACACCCGCCTCCCCAACGGCGTCCTGTCGGACAATTCGATGGTGGGGGAAGACGACTACATGGTCGACTCCGTCTCGGGCAGCACCGACCCCACCTGGAGCTGGGGCGGGTTCTCGAACCCCGCGACCTGGCTGGCGAGCGTGCTGGTGCTGAACCCGGGCAACCCGACCACCAACCAGCCGCCGGTGGCGGCGTTCACGCCGAGCTGCAGCGGCCTGACCTGCAACTTCACCAGCACCTCGAGCGATCCCGACGGCACCATCAGCTCCTACGCCTGGACCTTCGGCGACGGCGGGACCTCGGCCGCGCAGAACCCGAGTCACACGTACGCCGCCGCGGGCACCTACACCGTGACCCTGACGGTCACCGACAACGGGGGCGCGACCAACGCCACCTCGCAGAACGTGACGGTCTCGGCGGCGAACCAGTCCCCCACCGCGGCCTTTACGTCGAGCTGCAGCTCGCTCACCTGCGCGTTCACCAATTCGAGCAGCGATCCCGACGGCACCATCGCGAGCAACAGCTGGACCTTCGGCGACGGCGCAACCTCGACCGCCCAGAGCCCGTCGCACACCTATGCCGCGGCCGGGACCTACACGGTCACGCTGACCGTGACCGACAACCAGGGCGCGACCAACTCGGTCTCGCACCCGGTGACCGTGGCTGCGGCGAACCAGCCCCCGACCGCCGCCTTTACGTCGAGCTGCAGCGCGCTCACCTGCGCGTTCACGAACGCGAGCAGCGATCCCGACGGCACCATCGCGAGCAACAGCTGGAACTTCGGGGACGGCCAGACGTCGACTGCGGCGAGCCCGTCGCACACTTATGCGGCCGGCGGGACTTATAGCGTCACCCTCACCGTCACCGACAACCAGGGCGCCACCAACTCGGTGTCGCACAGCGTGACCGTCACGGCCCCGAACCAGCCGCCCATCGCGGCGTTCACCTCCAGCTGCAGCGGACTCTCGTGCAACTTCACCAGCACCGCGAGCGATCCTGACGGCTCCATCAGCGCGTACCACTGGTCTTTCGGGGACGGCGCCACCTCCACCGCCCAGAACCCGAGCCACAGCTACGCCGCCGGCGGCACCTACGCCGTGACCCTCACGGTCACGGACAACCAGGGGGCGACCAACTCGGTGTCGCACAGCGTGACCGTCACCCAGCCCAACCGGGCGCCGGTGGTGAACGCGGGGCCCGATCAGACGGTGCTCCTGGGGGTGCTCTACACCCTCAACGCGTCGTTCAGCGATCCTGACAACGGCCCCTGGACCTACACCATCAATTGGGGAGACGGGGCGACGAGTAGCGGCGTCAAGTCGAGCAACGGGACGATCTCGGCCGGGCACACCTACCTCGGCATCCTCACCCGGCGCACCATCACGGTGACCGTCACCGACAGCAAGGGCGCGTCGGGGTCGGACACCAAGGTCATCACGTTGATCCTGTGAGATGCGTCCCGCGATTCCTCTTGGCCGCGCTGGTCGCGGCCGGATGCTCGGACGCCGCCCGGTCGGTGAACCCCGCGCCGAGGTTCGGCGCGGCGGCCACCGGCGGGTCCGGGATCACCCTCGACCAGTTCTCCGGCCTCGCCAACGACGCCATTCCCTGGGGACAGGGCGAGACCCACATCGGCAAGGGGTTCAACCCCAACCCCCATCCCGGCGACGCCATCGTCGCGACCTTCTACTGGAAGGGCTCGAGTAACACCATCGTGCAGGTGACCGACCACCTGTGCGACGTCGCCAATACGCCGGTCGGCAACACCTACACCCTGGTGGATTACGCCACCCGCGGCGGATACTCGATGGCGACCTACGTCGCCACCAACGCGCAGGGATTCTCGGCCCAGGCGGTCAGCACCGATTCGCTGCTCTGCGTTCACGCCATTTTCTCCAATCAGATCAGCGAGGGCGGGATGATCATGTCCGCCTATCAGGGGGTGGCCGCCGCCACGGCGCTCGACGGGTTCCACTCGGCCACCGGGTTCGATTCGACGACCGCCCCGGTGGATCCGGGCGCGATCAGCGGCGCCGCCGGAGACCTCGCGTATGCCATCGCGATGTCGAACGGCGTGGTGGGCAGCAATCCGCCCGCCGGCTTCAAGCCCATCACCGACGTTTCGGATACCATCCTGCGAGCCGACGCGGAGTACGCCGTGCTGGCGAGCGCCGGCACCGTGGAGCCGCAATGGACCTGGTTCTTCCAGGCGCCATCCTCCTGGCTCGCCACGGTCGTCGCCCTGCGTCCAGCGCCCGGCACCGCCAACCGGCCGCCGGTCGCCGCGTTCAGCTCGAGCTGCAACGCGCTCACCTGCGCGTTCACGAATTCGAGCAGCGATCCTGACGGCTCGATCGCGAGTAACAACTGGACCTTTGGGGACGGCCAGACGTCGACCGTGGCCAGTCCGTCCCACACCTACGGAACGGGCGGGACCTACACCGTCACGCTGACCGTCACCGACAACCAGGGCGCGACCAACTCGGTCTCGCACAGCGTGACCGTCACGGCCCCGAACCAGCCGCCGACCGCCGCTTTTGCGTCGAGCTGCAACGCGCTCACCTGCGCGTTCACCAACTCGAGCAGCGACCCCGACGGTACCATCGCGAGCAACAGCTGGAACTTCGGGGACGGCCAGACCTCGACTGCGGCGAGCCCGTCGCACATTTACGCGGCCGGCGGGACCTACACCGTGACCCTCACGGTCACCGACAACCAGGGGGCGACCACCTCGGTCTCGCACAGCGTCACCGTCACGCCGCCCAACCAGGCGCCAGTCGTGAACGCGGGTGCCGATCAGACGGTCCTCTTGGGCGTGCTGTACACGCTGAACGCCTCCTTCAGCGATCCCGATAACGGGCCCTGGACCTACACCATCCAGTGGGGCGACGGCTCGACCACCACCGGCACCAAGACCAGCAACGGCACCATCTCGGCCGGCCACACCTATCTGTGGGTTCTCACCCGGCGGACCATCACCGTGACCGTGACCGACAGCAGGGGCGCCTCGGGCGCGGACTCCAAAGTCGTCACGCTGATCCTGTGAGACGCGTTCCGCTGCTCCTCGTGGCCGGACTGCTGGCGGCGGGATGCTCCGACGCCGGCCGCTCCGCCGTCACCGCACCGCGTTTCGACGCCACCACGTCGAGCACGGCGGCCATCACGCTCGACCAGTTCAGCGGCATCGCCAATGACCCCGAGCCCTGGGCGCAGGGCGAGACCCACGTGGGCAAGAACTTCGTGGCGAACCCGCACCCGGGCGACGCGATCGTCGCCACGTTCTTCTGGCGGGGCTCGAGCAACACCATCGTCCAGGTCACCGATCATCTGTGCGACGTGAACAACACGCCGGTGGGCAACGCCTACACCCTCGTGGATTACGTCACTCAGGGCGGGTATTCGATGGCGACCTACGTCGCCACCAACGCGCAGAACTTTCCCTTCCCGGCGGCGACCAGCGACCAACTGCTGTGCGTCCACGCCATTTTCTCGAACGCGCTCAGCGAAGCGGGGATGATCATTTCCGCCTACCAGGGCGTGGATCCCGTCGCGGCGACGGCGCTGGGCGCGCATCACTCGGCCACCGGCACCGCGTCCACGACGTCTCCGGAAGGTCCGGGCGCCATCCCGGTCGCGGCCGGCGCGCTGGCCTACGCCGTCACCGAGAGCGCCCCCATCGGTACCGATCCGCCGGCCGGTTTCACCGACATCACCGAAGTGGACGACAACGTGACCAAGGCCGACGCGGAGTACGAGGTGCTGCCGAATGGCGGTACGGCGGACCCGCGGTGGACCTGGTACTTCACCTCGTCCACGCCGTGGCTCGCGACCGTGCTGGCGCTGAATCCGGCCGGCGGCTCGACCAACCAGCCCCCGGCTGCGGCGTTCACCTCGAGCTGCAGCGGACTCACCTGCAGCTTCACCAACTCGAGCAGCGACCCGGACGGCTCGATCGCGAGCAGCAGCTGGACCTTCGGCGACGGCGGGACGTCGACCGCCCCGAGCCCCTCCTACACCTACGGCGCCAGCGGCACTTACACCGTGACGCTGACGGTGACCGACAACCAGGGGGCCTCGAGCTCGGTCTCGCACACCGTGACGGTGAGCAACGGGAACCAGCCGCCCGTGGCCGCGTTCACGTCGACCTGCAGCGGGCTCACCTGCGATTTCACGAGCACCTCGAGTGACCCGGACGGCTCGATCGGCGCCTACAGCTGGAGCTTCGGCGACGGCGCAACCTCCGCCGTCCAGAACCCCTCCCACACGTATCCGGCGGGCGGGTTCTACACCATCACGCTCACCGTGACCGACAACCAGGGGGCGACCGGCTCGGCCTCGCACCGCCAGCACGTGCGCCAGCGCTGAGTGTGCGACGCCGGCGCCGGGCCCGGACCCCGGAGTGATCGCGTGGATCCGGTAATGAGACCGTGACCGCCCATCCTCCCCCGGTCGCGGACCAGCGCGGGGGTGAACGCGCCTCCGGCCTCGCGCTCGCCGGCGTCAACCCCCTTGACTACGCGGACGAGATCAAGGCGCTCTTCCTCGCCCACGAGCGCGTGGAGTTTCCCGCCTTTTTCGACCGGGCTTATCCCCAGGCCGTCGCCGACGGGGCGCGGAGCTGGCTCGGCCGCGATGAGCGGGGCCGGCTCTGCGCCCACCTCATTTCGTTCCCGCGGCGGTTTCGCTGCGACCGCCAGACGATTCGCGGCGCCCTTCTCGGCAACCTGATGGTGGCGACCGCTCACCGGTCCTTCTGGCCCGGACTCGCGCTGATGCGCCGGGCGGTTCGCGACCTCCGCCAGTCGGACGCCGCGGACTTCGTCTACGCCGATCCTAACGCGGCGGCGCGCTCCATCATCCAGGCGGCGGGCTTGAGACCCGCGGGCTCCCTGCGCCGCTTCCTGCTCCCGGTCGGCGACCGCCGGGCGGGAGTCGCCCTGGGCATCAGCGTCTACCGGCTCTGGTCGCGCGCCGGCTCCCGCGGCGCCCGCGTGACCGTGAACCCGACGAGCGTCGAGGACGCGATGGCGCTCGAGCCCCCCCTTTGCGGCGACCCGATGTCCCTGCGGCCCCTGCGGGTGCCGGCGCTCTACGCCGCGCGGCTCGCCGGGTACCCCGGCGCCGCCGACCGCTGGTACGTCGCCCGGTCCCGGGGCGCGCTGGTCGGCCGGGCGCTGGTGCGCGGCCCCGACGCGCTGGGTCGCGCGGTGCTCTGCGCGTGGGACTGCGAACCCATCGCGCACCTGGCCTCGCTTCTCGTGGCGCTCGGCGACGCGACGCGCGGCGCGGGCGTTACCCGGCTCGAGGTCTACGTGATGGCGGGCTCCCGCGCCGAGCGCGAGTTCCGGCGCGCCGGATTCCTCGCGCGCGAGGAGCGGCTTCCGGTGCTGGCGCTCGGGTTCAATGAGGCCGGGTCCCGCGCCGTCGCTGCGGCGCCGGAGTGGCGGCTTCTCCCGCTGGATTTCGACCGGTGACGGTGACCGCCCGCGCCAGCGGCGCCACCGGCGTTCGGTCCGCGGCGCCCCTTGGGGCGGCGGGCCCCGGATGGCGGCACCAGCCGCCGGTCGCTTCGCCGATGACCGTCTCCGCCTGCCGGGCCGGGCTCTCCGCGGCCGCCTCCCCCGCCCGGGCGATGCGCGCGCGCCGGGAGCTCGAAGCATTGCTCGCGGCGCGATTCGCTCCGGCCGCGATGCGGTTGTTGGACAGCGGGACCACGGCGCTCGCGCTCGCGATCCGCGCCGCCGCGGGTGACCGGGCCGGGGTGCCGGTCGCGCTTCCCGCGTTCGCGTGTTACGACGTGGCCACCGCCGCCGATGCGGCGGACCTGCCGGTCTTTCTCTACGACCTGGATCCCGGCACCCTCACGCCCGATCTCGAAAGTCTGCGCCGCGCGTTGCGCGCGGGGGCCAAGGCGGTCGTCATCGCCCACCTTTACGGCCATCCCGCGAATCTGTCCGAGATCAGCGCCCTCGCCGCCGACGCCGGAGCCGTGGTGATCGAAGACGCGGCGCAGGGCGCCGGCGCCACGGTGCGCGGCCGGCCCGCCGGATCGCAGGCGTCACTCGGCGTGTTGAGCTTCGGACGGGGGAAAGGATGGACCGGCGGCGCCGGGGGCGCGTTGCTGGGCATGGACGCCGCCGGCCTCCGCGCTCTGGATTCGGTTCCGCCCCTCGCCGCTGACGCGCCGCGCGGTTTCCGCGCCGTGGCGGCGGCCGGCGCCCAGCTCCTGCTGGCGCGCCCCGCCTGGTACGCGCTGCCGGCCGCGCTTCCGTTTCTCCGCCTGGGGCAAACCGTGTACCGGCGGCCCCGCCCGCCCCAGCCGATCAGCGGCGCGTCGTGCGCGCTGCTCTGCGGCACCGCGCCGCTGGCCGACGCCGAGATCCGGATCCGGCGGCGCAACGCCGAGCGCCTCCTCGACGAAGTCGCGCGGCGGGGATGCTTCGAGGCCCCTGCGGCGGCGCCCGGCGTGGAGCCCGGCTACCTCCGCCTTCCGTTAATCCTTTCTTCGGACGCACGCGCCGAGGCGGTGACTCGCGCGGCGGCGCGCCTGGGCATCGCGCCTTCGTACCCCCGGGCGCTGTGCGATCTGCGCGCGTTTGCCTCCCGCTGTCGCAACCGCCACGAAGGATTCCTCGGCGCGCGCCTGCTCGCCGCCCGGCTGTGCACCCTGCCCACCCACGGAGGGCTCGATGAGGGCGACCTCGCGAGTCTCACGGAATGGATTCGAACGGTGAGCCCGTGCTGCTGATCGCCCGCCCGATCGCGGCGTTCGCGGTGCTGCTGCTCGGCGCCTGCTCCGGCGATCTCGGACCCGGCTCTCTCGCCGGCTGCGGCGGCCCCTGCCTCGCGCCCGCGAGCGGTTCCTGCGCCGCGCCCTCGGCGTGGGGGGCGCCGAAGGATTCGGTCCCTTGGCCCCACCAGCCCGCCGGGTTCACCACCATCTCGGACGAGCCCTTCAACGCGCTGACCGAGAACGGCTGGATCACGCTGCAGCGCGACACGCTGAACGGGTCCGGCGTCACCCTCGCCGACGATCCGCGGGCGCCGCTGTCACCCCCGAGCGTTCTCCAGTTCACGTACGCCAAGCGCTTCCCCGCGGGGATGACGCCGGCGGTGACGTTCTACGACCTCGTGCTCCCGGTGAAGGAAGCGTATTTCGGATTCTGGTGGAAGCCGAGCGATCCCTGGGACAACAACGCGCAGAGCGGCGTGAACAAGATCGCGTTCATCCTCACCACCGAGACCGGGCTCGACGGCGAGGCGGCGATCATCATGTTCGGCACCGGCGGGCCGTACACGGTGCAGGTGCTCTCCGAATTTCCCGGCGACACCCGGCGGCTGTCACCCAACCTGAACGCCACACCGGTGACCCTCGGTGCCTGGCACCGCGTCGAGTGGGTCATCAAGTTCTCGAGCACCGACAGCACCCACGACGGCGCGAGCGAATGGTGGCTGGATGGCGTCCCCCAGGGCTCTTACACCGACCTGATGATGCCCGTCGATCCGGGCTTCAAGGAATTCCAGCTGGCGCCGACCTGGGGTGGCGTGGTGGGAACCAAAGCCGAGCGCGATTTCTTCTGTTACGATCACGCTCACACCAGCGCGCCGTAGAGCCGCGCGTAGCGCTCCACCATTCTCTCCACCGTGTACTCGGCGCACGCGCGCTCCCGGGCCGCGCCCCCGAGGCGCCGGGCCCGGTCGGGATCGGCGAGGAGGGCACCGATGCCCTCCGCCAAAGCTCGGGCGTCGCCCGGCGGCACCACGAGGCCGGCGCGACCATCGTCCAGCACGGCGGGAAGCTCTCCCACCGCGCTCGCGACGATCGGCTTCCCGGCGAGCATCGCCTCCACCGCCGCCAGCGGCAGGCCCTCGGAGAGCGACGGCATCACGAACAGGTCCGCGTCACTGAGCAGGTCCCCGATGTCGGACCGCAGGCCGAGGAAGTGAGTCCGCTCGGCGATCCCCAGGGCGGCGGCTCGGGCCCGCAGGGCTTCCTCGAGCTCCCCGCGGCCCGCGATCGCGACGTGCAGCCGGGGAGCCCGGCCGTCGAGCGTCGCGAGCGCCTCGAGCAGGTATCGATGCCCCTTCACCAGGTACAGGTTTCCCACCGCGAGCGCGAGCCGGTCTCCTCCCTCGAGTCCGAGTTCCCGCCGCAGCGACGCGCCGGTCACCGCCTGGGCCCGGGCGCCGTTGGGAATGGTGGCGGGCCGGGTCCAGAGGTCGCGGCGCAGCTGCTCCGCCAGGGTCCGCGAGACCGCGACCACCGCTCCCGAGAGCGCGGCGGCCGCCCGCAACGCCATCCGGCGCCGCAACCGCTCCGCGTAGTAGCGGCTCCCGTGCATGGTGAAGAGGTGCGCCGCGCCGGCGCGGCGCGCGGCCCAGGCGCCGCAAACCGCCATCGTGAACTCGTGACTGTGGGCGACGCGCGCCCGGTGCCGCCGCAGAATCGCCGCGACCTCCTTCGCGAACCTCGGGCGGAAGGGTCGCGAAAGATCGACGGCCTCGACCCGCACCCCGCTGCCCTCGAGCTCTCTCGCCAGCCACCCCTCGCCGTTCGCAGGCCCGATGACCAGGTTCGACGCCCCCCGGGCCTGGAGGCCCGCCGCGAGGCTCGCCACCATCCGTTCCGCGCCGCCGGGCCCGTCGGACTCGATCAGGTGGGCGATGGAAAGCCCCTCGAGCGCGGCGCCGGCGATCACGATCGCCTTCCCGGAGCGCGGAGCCGGACCCCCGAGGCCCACGCCTCGAACGCGGAGTCTTCGATTCCCGAGGGAATGTTGACTCGAGGGAGCGTCCAGGGATCGGATCCCCCGCCCGAATGGTCCAGGGAGAAGGCGGCGCGATATCCGGCGGAGCGCACCATTTCGCGCGCCCGCTCGTTCCAGAGTCCGTATGGATACGCGAAGAATTCCGCGCGCACTCCGGAGTGCCGTTGCAGCAGGTCGCGGCTCTCGACGATCTCCACCCGGAGCTCGCTCCCGTCGAGCGTGGGCAGCGCGCGGTGAGTCGCGGAGTGAACGCCGAGACTCAGCCCTTCACCCGCCGCCGCGGCGATGGCCGCCCAGCTCGCGGGGAACCGGTCGGGCGGGACGCGCCGGGCTCCATTCCTCGCGCCCACGGACTCGAGGATCGCCCGGCGGTCGCCGCGCAGGCTGGTGAGCCAGCGCCGGCGCTCGCCCTCCGGCGCGTCCGGGGGAAGGTCCGGATGGTCCCACCAGAACGGCTCCGCCGCGGCGGGCGCGTGCGCGACGACGAACACGGTGGCGGGCGCACGCCGGTCGCGGAGCAGGGGCCACGCGTGCTGGAAGACGCCGGCGTATCCGTCGTCGAAGGTGAGCGCGGCCGCTCCCCGCAGGGAGTCTCCGCGCGAGCGCCGGGCGGCGAAGTCGCCCAGCGAGACGAGATCGTAGTTCCCCGCGAGCCACTGGAGCTGGCGCTCGAATCGCGCCAGCGGGAGGTGGAGTCCCAGGGGATCGTTGGGCGCGTCGTCCCGCACCACGTTGTGATAGCAGAGAATCACGCCGCCGGAGCGCACCCGCCGCGCCAGCGCGAGGACACCGGAGCCTTGGAGGGCGAGGTAGGAAAGTGACGCTAACTTCAAGTGATATCCACGTTTAGGCTGACCATATCTTGAGCAACTTCTATGCCGGAAGCGCGCCTCGTGGCACGCAATCTGCCCCCTGTTGAGCGCACTCCGATGTCCAACGCTCCCCTCAAGCGCCAGGTGGCGATGGCTCTGCTCGTCGGAGGCATCGCCGGCCCGGGTTGCCGCCACGCCCAGGTCCCCTCGTGCGGGTCCGCCGCCCGTCGGGCGGGCGCGGCCGCGCCGGCCTGGCGCGACGAGCCCGGAGGACTCCCGCTCCTCTCCGACGAGCCGTTCGACAAGCTCGACGAGAACGGGTGGCACATGACGCGACGCGAGTCCAAGGGCGGCTCGAGCGTCAGCCTCAGTACCGATTCGGGGGCCCCGGTTTCGCCGCCCGGGGTGCTGCAGTTCACGTACGGCATCGGCTTTCCGGGCGGATACGCGCCCGGCGTCGAAGCGTTCGATCCGCACCCACCGGTGCGGGAGGCGTTCTTCGGGCTCTGGTGGAAGCCCAGCGACCCCTGGCAGAATCACGCGGGGAGCGACGTGAACAAGATCGCCTTCCTCTACCCGGGCGAAGGCCTCGGGGACGTCGCGCTCATCATGTTCAAGGCCGGACCCGGGTACACGCTCCAGGTCCTCCCCGAGTTCTCGACCACCGGTGACGTGCGCCGGCTCGAGCCCAACCTCACCGCGACTCCCGTGGCGCTGGGCGCCTGGCATCAAATCGAGTGGTACGTGAAATACGCGAGCGGGGACTCGAGCCGGGACGGCGTTACGGCCTGGTGGCTCGACGGCATCCCGCAGGGCCGCTACACCGATCTTCGAACACCGCCGGGGCCGGGCTTCATCGAATTCCAGATCGCGCCCACCTGGGGCGGGATGGAGGGGCAGAAAAACGAAGTGGACTGGTACTGTTTCGATCAGGCCCGGGTGAGCGGCCGATGAGCCGAATCCGTGTTTTCCTCGTGTTTGCTGGGTTCCTGGCCCTGGCCGGATGCCGTTCCCGGGACACGGCGCCCGGCGCGGTGAGCCCGGACACGGTCTTCGCCGAGGACTTCGAGTCGGGATCCCTCGGCGCCTGGAACGACGGCGTGGATACCACCCGGCAGCAGGTGGTGAGGGACTCGACGTTCGCGCGGTCGGGCGCTCATTACCTGGCGGTGACCTACGTGGCCGGCGGGGACGGCGGCTGGCTCACCCGGTTCTTCGAGCCCGGTTACGACTCGTTGTACGCGAGCTACTACGTGCGCTTCCCGGCGGGCTGGCAGGGGGGCACCAAGCTCATCGCGCTCTACGGGTCCCGGACCGACAACCGGTGGTCGGCGCTGGGCAAGGCGGGCACCTGTCCCACCGGCACCGACTTCTTCGCGACCATGCTGATCACCGAAGCGTCCGGGAATCCGGGTCCGGTGCGCTTTTACACGTACTATCCGGCGATGGCACGGGAGCCCGACGGGGTTACCTGCTGGGGCCGTTACGGCGACGGCACCGAGACCTACTCGCCGCCGCTCACGCTCTCGCCCGGCGTGTGGCATCACGTGGAATTGTGGGTGAAGCTGAACGCGCCCGGCTCGGACGACGCGGCGGAGCGGTTCTGGATCGACGGCGTGCCGCGCGGCGCGTGGTCCGGGTTCAGTCTTCGCTCGAGTAACGTCCTGCGACTGAACGCGGTGCAGCTCACCTTCAATCGCGGAGTGTCCGGCGGTCCCACCGCGCAGCGGTTGTTCGTGGACGATCTGGTGATTTTATCGGGGAGGCCCGCACCCTGAAGATTTCGAATTGAACCGGTTTTTTCCGCACCACTATGCAGCCCTCAGAGAAGTCCCGACCAGCTAACTCCAGTAATTCCTTCCTCTTGCGTTGCACCACTTGCGCGCCGGAAATGGATGTTGCTATGGTGCCGCACCCGCAGCGGGGACGCATCACTGGTTCTCGATCCCGCGCGGCCGCGGACGCGCCCCCGCACAAGAGACGCTGTAGACGCTGCTCAGAGCAAAACCGCCGAAAGGCGGTGACGCAGAGCCACGGGACTTAGGCGACCCTCGGGGTCGTGATGTCCGCCGGGCCGCCAGCGACTCGAGGAAGGACTCGAGTTTCTGGCGGCCGCGTTGTTTTGAGCCGCTGCGACACGTTGTTCGGTGGGATCGCCCCTCCTCCAGAGGTGAGCGACAAAGGCAAACCCGGCGAAAGCCGGGGACGCAAAGCTCCGAGGCTACAGCGCCGCACGCGCCACGCCGGTCGAGCCGCCGAACTCACACTCCGGCCCCGGAGGGGCTGATGCGTTCGACCTACTTCAAGCTTTCGAGTTTCCTCGCCGCGCTCGCGCTCGCCGGCGGGTGCGAGCGGTCCCAGACCGCGCTCGGTCCGGACCTCAGGGTCACCTCGGTCTCCGTCACGCCGCGGATCGACACCATCTCGATCGGCGACACGGTCCAGCTCGCCGCGACCGTCGTGATGTCGGGGGGCAAGGCCCCGCGCGCCGCGACCTGGTCCACGTCGGACGGCGCGGTAGTCAGCGTGACCGCGACCGGTCTCGCGCACGGGCTCGCCGCCGGATCGGCGCTGGTCGTCGCTTCGAGCGGCGGCAAGGCCGACACCGCGCGGTTCACCGTCCGGCCGCTCTCGTTCCCGCCTCCGCCGGTCGCGTCGGTGTCGGTCGCCCCGGATTCCGCGGGGCTCGCGGCCGGATCCACCCTCCAGCTCGTCGCCACCGCGCGGGATTCGAGCGGCACCCCGATCCCGGGCGCGGCGATCGCCTGGAGCACGTCCAACGGAGCGGTCGCGTCGGTGGGGAGCAAGGGCCTCGTCACCGGCGTCGCCGCGGGCGTCGCGGGGATCACGGCGAGCTCCGGGCTCTACCGCGCCACGGCGACCATCACCGTGACCGCAAGCGCGGCCGGCGCCTGGCCCAACGAGCCCGCCGGATTCACCACCGTCAGTGACGAGCCCTTCAACGCGCTCGCCGAGGGCGGGTGGAACGCGGTGCAGCGCCAGAACACCAACGGGTCCGGGCTCACGGTAGGGCTCGACGCGGCGGCGCCGCTCTCTCCCTCCAACGTGCTGCAGTTCAAGTACGCCTCGGGCTTCGTGGCCGGCAGCGAGCCCGGCGCCGAGTACCTCGATCCGGCGACGCCGATCAAGGAGACCTACTTCGCCTTCTGGTGGAAGCCCTCCAACCCGTGGCAGAACAACACCGGGAGCGGCGTGAACAAGCTGGCGTTCCTGTTCCCGTCGGCCTCGGGGGACATCTACCTGATGATGTACGGCGGCGGCCCGGCCTACACCATCGCCGCCGAACCCGAGTTCTCCGGGGACACCCGCCTCCTCACGCCGAACGTGACCGCCACGCCGGTGAGTCTCGGCGTGTGGCACCGCGTGGAGTGGTACGTGAAGTACTCCACTTCGGGCACCAGCCGTGATGGGGTGACGAAGTGGTGGCTGGACGGCGTGCTGCAGGGCTCCTACGGCGATCTGCAGACGCCCGCGGACGCCGGGTTCATCGAGTACCAGCTCGCCCCCACCTGGGGCGGCGTCGACGGCACCAAGACCGAAACCGACTTCTACTGGTTCGACCACGCGCACGTCAGCAAGCGCTGATCGCGGCCGGCCATCGCACTCATACGGAGATTGAAATGACGTTCAAGCACAAGCTTTCCGCTCGCCTCGCGCTGCTCAAAGGGATTGCCCTGCTCGCGACCGCGGTGGTCGCCTGCACCGTGGCCGATCAGACCGTTTCGGGCCCCAGCCGCTCCGGGTCGCCCGCCCGCACCGCAACCGCGGGAACCATCCTGTTCCAGGAAAACTTCGAAGACAACGCTTTCGCCGGACGCGGCTGGTACGACAACTCCGCCATGGCGATCACCGACTCCGAGCACGTGGCGGGGAGCACCCACGCCCTGGAAGTGCACTTCCGGCCCGGCGCGACCACGCCCACCTGGGGCGGCGCGGCCCGCCACCTCTTCACCGCTTCGCCCACCCTCTACATCAGCTACTGGGTGAAGTACAGCGACAACTGGATCGGTTCCGGGCAGCCCTATCATCCCCACGAGTTCCTGGTGCTGAGCGATCTGGACGGGGACTACGACGGCCCCTCGGACAACTGGCTCACCGCCTACGTCGAGGAGAACTACCAGAACGGCGGGATCCCGAGGATCCAGCTGCAGGACTCCAAGGCCATCAACACCAGCTTCGGCGCCCCGCCCATCAACCTCGTCGCCACCACCGAGAACCGCTCGGTGGACGGCTGCAACGGGGTGGTGGAGCCGAACGTGGTGACCAGCTGCTTCAGCTTCCCGCCCTGGTACAACGACAAGGAGTTCTCCCCGGGGCAGGTGGCCTTCCAGCCCACCCCCGGGCCCGGCTACAAGGGCAACTGGAACCACGTCGAGGCCTACCTCCAGATCAACTCCATCGCCTCGGGCATCGGGCAGGCCGACGGCGTGGTGCAGTACTGGTTCAACGGCCAGCTGATGATCGACCGCCACGACGTCCTGTTCCGGACCGCCGCGCGGGCGAGCATCAACTTCCACCAGTTCCTGATCGCTCCCTTCATCGGCGATGGGTCGCCGGCGGACCAGTACATGTGGATCGACAACCTCACCGTGGCGACGGCCCCGCTCACCTCGGCCCCTTCGGTGGCGTCGGTGGCGGTGACCCCCGCGGCCTCGAGCGTCACCGCCGGGAGCAGCACCCAGTTCACCGCGACCCTCAAGGACTCGGCGGGCAACGTGCTGTCGGGCCAGGCGGTCGCCTGGACCTCGACCAACACCGCCGTCGCGACCGTGGACGGGAACGGCCTCGCCACCGGCGTGGCCGCGGGCTCGGACTCGATCCGCGCCACCGCGGGCGGCGTGACCGGTGCGGCGGCGCTCGCCGTCACGGCGCCCGCCAGCGACCCCGGCACGGTCACCACCCTCGCCGCGACGGGTTCGACCGATACCTCCGTCACCCTGCGGCTCACCGAAGTGGATGACGGCACCGGCCACCCCGCGAGCTACAATGTGCGGTTCGCGGCGGGCGCCATCTCCTGGGGCTCGGCCAACGACGTGACCCGCGGCACCTGCAAGGTGCCGATGGCGGGCACCGCGATCGGCGCGACCCGTACCTGCACGGTGCTGGGGCTGGCACCGTCCACCGCGTACCAGTTCCAGCTCGTGGCGTACCGCGGAACGTTGAACGTGAACGCCGTCTTCGGCGGGCTTTCCAACGTGGCAAGCCAGGCCACCACCGCGCCCCTGGCGGCGATCGCGGTGACGCCCGCGACCGCCAGCATCGCGGTCGGCGGCACCCAGGCGTTCACCGCCACCGCGAAGGACGCGGCCGGCAACGTGCTCGCCGGGCGGACCATCGCCTGGGCGTCGAGCAACACCGGGGTCGCGACCATGAGCGGTCACACCGCCACCGGCCGCGCCGCCGGTTCGGCGACGATCAGCGCATCGAGCGGGACCGTCAAGGGAACGGCGTCCCTGACCGTGGGCGCGCCGGCCGCTTCGGTGGCCTCGGTGACCGTGGCCCCCGCGTCGGTCAGCCAGCTCGTGGGGGCGACCCGGCAGTTCACCGCCACCCTCAAGGACTCGGCGGGCAATGTGCTCACCGGACGCACCGTCACCTGGACCAGCAGTAAGGCCTCCGTCGCCTCGGTGACGGCGGCCGGTCTCGAGACCGGTGTGGCCCAGGGCACCGCGACCATCACCGCGTCCAGCGGCGGGAAGTCCGGCACGTCGGCCATCACCGTGACCCCGGCGGGGAACCCGCAGACCGTGACCGATCTCGCGGTGTCGGGCTCGACCGACAGCTCCATCACCGTGACCTTCACCGAGGTGACGGACGGGGCGGGCAAGCCGGCGAGCTACGAGATGCGGTTCGCCGCGGGCACCCTCTCCTGGGGTTCCGCGAGTGACGTGTCGCTCGGCAGCTGCAAGGTGCCGATCGCGGGCACGGCGATCGGGGCCAAGCGCTCCTGCACCCTGCTCGGCCTCAACTCGTCCACCGCCTATCAGGTCCAGGTGGTGGCGTTCCGCGGGACCTTGAACGTGAACGCCGTCTTCGGGCCGCTCTCCAGAGTGGCGAGCGGGACCACCGCGGGCTCCTCGGCCCCGGTGGCGTCGGTGACGGTATCGCCGTCCGCCGCCACGGTCCCGATGGGCGGCGGTCAGCAGCTCGCCGCCACGCTCAGGGACGCGAACGGAAACGTGCTCACCGGGCGCAGCGTCACCTGGGCGACCAGCGCGGCGTCTACCGCGGCGGTGAGCGGGGGCGGGATGGTCACCGGGATGGCGGCCGGAAACGCCACCATCACCGCGACCAGCGAAGGGCAGAGCGGGGCCGCGGCGGTGACGGTATCCACCGGGACGCCGAGCGGCACCTGGGCCAACGAGCCGTCCGGATTCTCGCTGATCTCGGACTACGCGTTCGGCGACGCGCTCCCGCTGGTGAACGACGGGCCGGTGGGGACGAGCGGCTGGAAGATCATCAACCCCGACAACGGGCAGCCGCTCACGGCCGGGCACGCCGTGTCCGCGGTGGACGCGACGGCGCCGATGGGCTCATCCATCGCGCAGTTCCTGTACCCGGTGGGGATGCGTGACGGGTACGCGCCCGCCACCATGTACACCGACGGCTTCAGCGCCAACGCGCTCTACGCCGGCTTCTGGTGGAAGCCCTCCGCGCAGTGGCAGACCGACGGCAGCGGGGTCAACAAGATCGCGTTCATGTTCATCGGCGGCAGCACCATGTACATCTCGATGAACTGGAACGGATCGGTGTACCACCTGCGGGTGGAGGACGAGATCAATTCGCCCACCACCAACTACGACCCCAACGTGACGCTGACGCCCATCACCCTGGGTCAGTGGCACAAGGTCGAGTGGTACGTCAGCACCACCGGCGGCACCAAGTTCTGGCTCGACGGCGTACTGCAGGGCAGTTATCCCAACCTGCGGTGGTCGAGCCCGTTCACGATGTTCCAGTTCAGCCCCACCTGGGGCGGGAACGGGGGCGACGTGAAGAACGAGCTGGACTCCTACTCCTACAACCACGTCCACCTGAGCAAACAGTAGTCGCTCGCGCGGGGTCGGCCTCGGGGCCATACGCCTGAGGCCGGCCCTCGGGGCGGCACCCCGCCGTCACGCGCCGTGGTGCTGGTGCCGCTGGGTGCGGACCCAGGGGCCGCCGCGCACCAGCCGCAGGGCCCGCGCCGCCGTCGCCACCCGCCAGACCGCGTACACCGGCAGAAAGAAGAACGACGCCAGGGTCCGGGCCGGCCGGGGAGAGGCGACCAGCGCCGTCGCCGCGTAGATCGCGGGCCGGAGCAGCGATCCGAGAAGCGCCGCGAGCAGCGGCCCGGCGCCGGGCGGGTGGAGGAGCGACAGCGCGGCCCCGAGGACGGTCACGGCGCCGAGGTGGAGTCCCGGCCCCGGCGCGGCGAGCTCGGCCAGGGCATCGAGCTTCTGGGCGAGGGAAGTTTGCCCGCTCGCGAGGAGGCGCGGGCCGACGCGAACCAGCACGCTGAGCCGTCCCGCGGTCCACCGTTCCCGCTGGGTCCCGCTCTCGGAGAGCGAGCGCGCCTCCTGAGAGTAGATCCTGGCGCCGGGAACTCCCGCGATCGACACGCCCCGCTCGGTGAGCAGGGCGTACATCTCCCAGTCCTCGCAGATCGAAAACGCGTCCCACCCGTACTCCGCGAGCACCGCGGTTCCCACCGCCATGCCGTTGCCGACCAGCGGCACGTTGAGCCCGGCCCGCGATTTCAGCCGGTAGGCGTAGCGGTGGGTCGCCGCGGCCAGCACGGCGCTCATCCGCGTGAGCGGGCTCTCGTCGGGATTGCTGAGTCCGAAGTACGCCTGCGCCGCGGCGGAGCGGAGCGGTGCCGCGCGGGACAGCTCCCGGGCGAAGTCCGGATCCACCATCGTGTCCGCGTCCACGATCACCACCGCGTCGTAGTCGGCCACCGGCAGCCGCGCGAGCGCCCAGGCGATGGCGCGCGGTTTCCCGGGGTGCTCGCGATCGACCCGCTCCAAACACGCGACACCGGCGCTGGTGGCGAGCGCCGCGGTGCGATCGGTGCAGTTGTCGGCGATGACGACCACGCTCGCGCGGCCCCTGGGATACCGCAGGCCGCGGAGCGCGCTCAGGCAGGCGTCGATGAGCAGCTCCTCGTTGTGTGCGGGAACGAGAAGGAGGAGTCGCTGATCCTCCGGGCCGCCGGGCCGGGCGGGGCGTCCGGCGCCGAATGCGATCCGCGCCAGGCTCAGCAGGTCGGACGCGAGCGGCGCGAGGAGCACCAGGGCCACGAGAGCGCAAAGGATCGTCAGCGCCACGCGGGTTCCGCCAGTTGGGGGGACAAACGCGCGGCGGCCACTTTGCGCAGACCCACGGCGAGCGCGGCCAGCGTGAACACCATGTCCGAGTAACCGAGCGACAGGAAGAATCCGCCCACCATGAATCCCACCAGCGCCGCCATCAGGCTCTGCGCGAGGCGCGATATGGGGACGGCCGATCCGCCCGCCCGCAGCGCGCGCCGGGAGATCCGGCCCAGTCCCGCGAGCGCGGTGCCCAGGACCCCCAGGAACAGCAGGAGGCCGGGCACGCCCAGCTCGGCACCGACCTGGACGAAGCTGTTGTGCGCCGCTCCCCAGCGCACGCCGGCCCCGTACTCGGCGCGTCCCGCCATCGGCGAGATGGTCCCCTCGGCCACCGGGAAGTTTCCCGCCCCCACGCCCAGCACCGGGTTGTCGCTCAGGTAGGTGATCCCCCGCCGCCAGATCTTCAAGCGGCCGGTTTCGGAGGTGGCGTTGTAGTCCTCGTGGGGATTCAGCACCGTCTGCATCTGCTCCCAGTAGCGGTCGCTCGCCGAGAAGAACACGACGGCGAGGATGATCGCGAGTCCTCCCACCCGCGAGCGGGTGGGGATGGTGGTGAAGCGGAGCAGTACGAAGGCCGTCACCGCGAGCAGCGCGAGGAAGCCGCCCCGCGACCCGGAGCGGATCTCCCCCACCGCGAGGATCACGAGGCCGAGCAGGGCGAGCCCGCGCACCTGGATGCGCCGGTCCGCGAGCACGAAGTACAGGCCGAGCGGCATGGCGGTCGCGATCAGCGTGGCGAAATCGTTGGCGTCGTAGTCGTAAAGATGGGAGAGCCGCCAGTCGTCACCGCCCAGCTGGAAGCGGGAGAGCACCACCGCGGCGTAGATGACGGTTCCCGCGAAGTAGACGAGGGACAGGCGCTCGACGTCGCGCACCCCGCGCACGCACCCTGCGATGACGATGAACATCACCACCGTCTTCACGAAGTAGTCGGTGAGGAACCGGAAGGCGATTCCCGGCGCGAGCGCGCCGGGCACGGAGAAGGCGGCCCAGAGCAGGAGGCCGAGCACGCAGGCGGTGGTGGCCGAGCGCACCCGCCCCACCCGGCGTTGCCCGTTCTGGTGGATGACGAAGAGACCCAGCGCCAGCACGGCGGAAAGGAGCGTCGGCTTGAGCGGCGCCACCGCCGGGAAAAGCTCGTGCAGCCGGCCCACCGCCGTGGCGATGTAGAGCGCCACGGCGACGACGAATAGATCCCAGCTGCGCCCGCCCTCGGCCGGCGCGACCGGCGTCAGGCGGAGAGCGTTGCCCGCCGCCTCACGCATAGGCGGCGCTCCGCGGCCGCGCGGCGGGCACCGGCGCGGGCGTCCTGTCCTCGGCGAGCGCGGCGAACACCCTCGCGGACACCGCGGGGTCGTAGCGGCGCGGCCGGAGCACCGACCAGACGTCGAGCGGGCGGCCCCGGTCGCGGCGCAGGAGCGCGATCACGCGCATCAGCGTCTTCGCGGTCGCGGCGAGGAGGCCGATCGGCACCCACACCACGCGGCCGCGCCAGCCGTGGTCGCGCATCGCGCGGAGGAGCTGGCGGCGCGTGGTCACCGCGGGATCCATCAGGTTGACGACCGCGGGCGCGCGCTCGAACCGCGCGGCGCACCAGGCCACCGCCTCCCCCGCGTCCGCCACGGCGCACACCGCGAACGGGAGCCCCGGGCGGCCCAGCCCCAGGTGCCACCGGCCGAAAAGCCGCTTGCCGACGAGCCCCGGCGTCTCCGGCCGGGTCCAGTCGACCAGCGCGCCGGGCCGCAAGATTCGGGCGTCGACGGTCTTCTCGCGCGCCGCCGCCGTCACCAGCATCTCCGACTCGCACTTGCCCCAGGTGTAGGGACCGAGACGCTCGGCTCGGGGCGCGAGGGGCGTGGCTTCATCCTGGATCTCGCGCAGTGAAGCGGGCGGGCGGAGGACCGAGATGCTGCTCACGTGCACGAGCCGCTGGACCCGCGCCGCGGCCATCGCCGCGAGCAAATGGCGGGTCGCGTCCACGGTATTGCGCTGGTGCGCGTCGAACCCTCCGGCGGTCTCGGCGGCGGCGTGCACGACGACGCTCGCTCCGCGCAGCGCCTCCGCGGGGAGGGGTCTGCCCAGGTCGGCGCGCACCCATTCGTGCACGTGGGGATCGTCGGGGGGCTCCGAGCGCCCGATTCCGCGCACCCGGAACCCGCGCCCGGCGAGCGCGCGCGCGATGCTCTTGCCGAAGAAGCCGCCGGCGCCCGTAACGACGGCGAGCGGGCCCGGGGGCCGGGCGCGCGCTCCCGCGGGCGCGACCGACCGCCGCACCCGCCCCGCCAGCTCTTCGTGGAGCACCACCACCCGGCGGAGATGGTCTTCGGTCAGCGGCGCGGGCCCGCGACCCGCCGCGGCCGCGTAGAAGTCGGT
>DASSQQ010000049.1:0-6389 GCA_035702425.1 Gemmatimonadales bacterium | reverse complement strand
CCGAAGCCGTGAACGACGACCTCCTTTTCATGGACGACCTCGACGCCCACGAGCTCGCGGCCAGGGTCCCCATGCCGGTCCGGCTGTCGTACGACTTCGCCGATGCCCTGACCACGGACGGGGGCGCCGCATGAGCCGCCGCGATCTGCCGACGGTCGCGATCATCGGACGCCCCAACGTCGGGAAGTCCACGCTCTTCAACCGGCTGATCGGCCGCCGGGAAGCGATCGTGGATGACCGCCCCGGCGTCACGCGCGACCGCAACTTCGCTCAGGCGGAGTGGAACGGGCGCCGGTTCTGGCTGGTGGACACCGGCGGGCTCACGCCCGGGGCGGGGGACCCGCTCAATCGGGCCATCCGCACCCAGGTCGAGGCCGCGATCGCCGAGAGTGACCTCCTCCTCTTCCTGGTGGATGTGGAGGCGGGGGTGCATCCGGCGGATGCCCAGATCGCCCAATACGTGCGCGCCGCCGGCCGGCCCCTGCTCCTCGTCGCCAACAAGGCCGATCAGCTGCCCGTCGATTCGCGCCACCTCGCCTTCTACGAGCTCGGACTCGGTGATCCCTTCCCGGTGTCCGCCGGAGTGGGGAAGAACACTGGCGACCTCCTCGACCGGGTGGTGGAGATGCTTCCCGATCGGCCCGAACCCGAGAACGCCGAGGCGATTCACGTCGCGGTGGTGGGGCGACCCAACGTGGGGAAGTCGAGTCTCGTGAACCGGCTCCTTGGCGAAGAGCGGCTGGTGGTGGCGGCGGAACCCGGCACCACCCGGGATTCGATCGACACCCCCCTCGCCTATGGCGGGCGCACCATCGTCTTCATCGACACCGCCGGTTTGCGCAAGCGGAGCAAGGTCGAGGATGACATCGAGTTCTATTCCACCCTGCGCACCGCGCGGGCCATCGAGCGGGCGGAGGTCTGCGTGCTGGTGGTGGACGCGGCGGACGGGCTCCACGCCCAGGACCTGAAGATCGCCAACGACGCCTGGGACCACGGCGCCGCGGTGATCGTGGCCGTGAACAAGTGGGACCTGATCGAAGAAAAGGACTCGAACACCGCGGTGCGCGGTGAGAAGGAGCTCAAGGAGCGGGCGCCGTTCCTGTCGTTCATCCCGTTCCTCTACGTGTCCGCCAAGACCGGCCAGCGGGTCACCAAACTGTTCGACCTGATTCTCTCGGTCGCGCTGGAGCGCGAGAAGCGGGTGCCCACCGCGGAAGTGAACCGGGTGCTGGAAGCCCTGGTGGACCGCCAGCAGCCCCCGCAGCCCGTCGGGGAGTCGGTGCGGCTCTTCTACGCCTCGCAAATCGGCACCGCGCCGCCGCGGTTCGCCGTGGTGGCCAACCGGCCGGAAGCCATCCCCGAGTCCTACACCCGCTATCTCCTCAACGGGTTCCGCGAAGCCTGGGCGTTCACCGGCGCGCCGGTGGCGATCAAGTTCCGCCGCAAGAAGAAGGACCGCCGGTGATCGCCGGCCTCTGGCTCCTCGCGGCCTACGTGCTGGGCGCCACACCCACGAGCTACGTCGCGGGCCGGCTCGCGCGCGGCATCGACCTCCGGGAGCACGGCTCGCGCAATCTCGGCGCCACCAATGTCTTCCGCCTGCTCGGCTGGAAGTGGGCCATTCCCGTCGGTGTGATCGACGTGGCGAAGGGCGTCGTGCCCGTCGTCCTGTTCGGCGCCTGGGCCGGCGGCGCGCCCTGGCTCCGGGTGGCGATGGGTGGCGCGGCGGTCCTGGGACACATGTTCTCGCCGTACGTCTCGTTCCGGGGCGGAAAGGGCGTGGCGACCGCCGCCGGCGTGTTCCTCGCGCTCGCGCCGTTCGCGGTCGTCATCGCGGTCCCGGTCTGGGGGCTCGGCCTCTGGCTCACCGGATACGTTTCGCTCAGCTCCATCATCGCGGCGCTCACCTTCCCGGTGTGGGTCGCGCTCACCGACGCGGGAGACGCCCCCGCGCTCTACGCGTCGGTGGTTCTGGCCCTGCTGATCGTCTTCGCCCATCGCGAAAACATCCGGCGGCTCCTGGCCGGTACCGAAAATCGCTTCCGTACCCGGAAGGAGCTCGCGCAGTGAGCCGGGTGGCGGTGCTGGGCGGCGGCGCTTGGGGCACCGCGCTCGCGGACCTCCTGGCCCGCAAGGGCGAGGAGGTGGTGCTGTGGGCCCGCGAGCCGGAGGTGGTGGCCGGGGTGAATCGCGATCACCTGAACGCGATGTTCCTTCCCGACGCCCCTCTCGCGCCCGCTTTGAAGGCGAGCGACGACGTCGAGGCCGCCGTCCGCGGCGCCGAGGTGGTGGTGTCGGCGGCGCCGTCGCACGCGGTACGCGCGGTGGCGGGGCGGGCGGCCCCGGGGCTCGCGCGTGGTGTGATGGTGGTCAGCGTTTCCAAGGGGCTCGATCCCGACCGCTACTCGACCCTTTCCTGCGTCCTCTCCGAGACCCTCCCCGGGGGAACGCCCATCGTCGCGCTTTCGGGCCCGTCGTTCGCGCGCGAGGTCTACCAGCGCCAGCCTACCGCCGTCGTCGCCGCCTCCGCCAGCCACCAGGTGGCCCAGCGCGCCCAGCAGGTTTTTTCGGCGCCCCATTTCCGCGTGTACTCGCACACCGACGTGATCGGCGTGGAGCTGGGCGGCGCCCTGAAGAACGTGATCGCGCTGGCCGCCGGGATTCTCGAGGGACTGGGACTCGGACACAATCCGCGGGCCGCCCTCATCACCCGCGGCCTGGCGGAGATCACGCGCCTGGGCGTGGCGCTGGGCGCGGACCCGCTGACCTTCGCGGGCCTGACGGGCATGGGGGACCTCATTCTCACCGCCACCGGCGCGCTGTCCCGCAATCGCTCGCTGGGGGTGGCCTTGGGCCGGGGCAGGAGTCTGGCGGAGGAGCAGGCGGGCCGGACCTCGGTCGCCGAAGGTGTGAACACCGCGCGGGCCGCCGTGGCGCTCGGCGAGCGTCACGGAGTGGAGCTCCCGATCGCGCGGCAGGTCGCCGCGATCCTCTTCGAGGGCAAGCCGCCCCGCCAGGCGATCGGCGATCTGATGGAGCGCGACCTGAAAGCGGAGCAGTGGCGATGACCGTTTCGCACCCGGTACAGGAGTTTTTTTCGATCGGCGAGGTCTGCCAGCTCACCGACCTGAAGCCGCACGTGCTCCGCTACTGGGAGAGCCAGTTCCGCTTTCTCAATCCGGCCAAGAATCGCTCCGGCAACCGCGTGTACCAGCGGCGGGAGATCGAGCTGATCATGCTGGTGAAGCACCTCCTGTACACCGAGAAGTACACCCTCGAGGGGGCGCGGCAGAAAATCGAGCAGTACCGGCGGAGCGGGGAGTTGAAGCCGGAGGCGCGCCGGGCGCTCGCCACCGAGACCGTGACCGAGTTGCGGTCCCAGTTGAAAGCGGTGCTGGCGATCCTCGACGGAAATGCGTCGCCCCATGCCGGAGCGCGTTGAGCGACTGGCGGTCGTCGTCCCCGCGTATCGCGCGGCCGGGACGGTGGCGGCGGTGGTGACGGGGATTGGAGCGGCGGCTCCGGGATCGCGGGTCTACGTGGTGGACGACGGATCCGACGACGGGACCGGCGGAGCGGCCGCGGCCGCGGGCGCCACGGTGCTGACCCACGCGCGTAACGCGGGGAAGGGGAGCGCCCTGGCCACCGGGATCGCTCGGGCGCTCGCGGATGGGGCGAATTTCCTGGTGACCCTGGACGCCGACGGTCAGCATCCGCCGGAGGCGATTCCCGCCGTGGTTGCGCCGGTCTCGTCGGGCCGGGCCGACCTGGTCATCGGGTGCCGCCGGCGCGAGGGCGCGATGCCGTACCCCCGGCGCCTCAGCAACTGGCTTTCTACGGCCCTGGCCGCGCGGATCGGGGGCCAGCCCATGCTGGACTCCCAGAGCGGCTTCCGGGCCTTCACCCGCGCGCTGGCCGCCGCGGTGCGCCCCGCCGAGCGGCGCTACGACTACGAAACGGCGTTCCTGTTGGGCGCCCTCGCCGCCGGCTTTCGCGCGACCGCGGTGCCGATCCCCACGATTTACGGCGGCGCGCCCAGCCATTTCAACCACGTGGCGGACACCTGGCGCGTGGCCCGCGTGTACGCGCGCTATGGCTGGCGGCTCCTGCGGGGCGGGCGATGAAGATTCTGGTCTCGAACGACGACGGTGTGATGGCCAAGGGCCTGGGCCTCCTCACCGACGTCTGCATGGAGCTGGGACAGGTGACTGTGGTCGCACCCGATCGCGAGCAGAGCGGCACCTCGCACTCGCTGACGCTGCACCGGCCCCTGCGCGCCACCCGCCGCCCCGACGGCTCCTATCAGGTGGACGGCACGCCCACCGACTGCGTCCTGCTCGCGCTCGGCGCGCTGATGCCCGAACAGCCTGACTTCGTCATCTCCGGCGTGAACCACGGGCCCAATATGGGGGAGGACGTGCTCTACTCGGGCACGGTGGCGGCCGCGATGGAGGGGCTCGCCGCAGGGATCCCGAGCATCGCGGTGTCTTACGCCAACTCCGATCTGCTGCACCTGGAGAGCCACCGGGCGGGCCTCTTGAAAATCCTCAAGGACATTCTCGGCGTGCGCGAGTTTCCGAAGGAAACGCTGCTGAACGTGAATCTCCCGCCCATCGCCGGCGGGGAAGTGAAGGGCGTGAAGGTGACCCACCTCGGAAGCCGGGTCTTCCACGAGGAAATCGCCCGGATGAAGGACCCCTGGAATCGCGACATCTACTGGATCGGCGGCGGACACGTCACCTGGTCCGGCGGCGCCGACTCCGACTTCCGCGCCACCCGTGACGGCTACATCTCGGTCACGCCACTGCACGTGGACCTGACCGACTACAAGCTCCTCGAAGTGGTGCGCTCGTGGAATCTCGGCCACTGACGCGGGGCGACACCTTCGGCGGCTACCGCACCCGCCTGGTGGAGGGATTGCGCGCCAAGGGCATCAAGGACCTGGCGGTGCTGAAAGCCTTCGCGGAGACGCCGCGCCACCTCTTCGTGCCGGAGGCGGTGCGCCACCGCGCCTACGAGGACTCGGCGCTCCCCATCGGCTCGGGGCAGACCATTTCTCAGCCCTTCACCCAGGCGCGTTACCTCGAGACCCTGCGGCTCACGGGGCGGGAGCGGGTGCTCGAGATCGGCACCGGGTCGGGATACCAAACCGCGCTTCTTTCCCGCCTCGCCGATCAGGTGTTCAGCGTGGAGCGGGTGCGCACCCTCGCGGACGCCGCGCGCGCCGCCCTCGCCGAGGCCGGAGCGCGCAACGTGTCCGTGCTCGTGGGGGACGGCACCCTGGGCTGGAACGCGTACGCGCCGTACGACGCCATTCTGGTGGCGGCCGGGGGACCGGCCGTGCCTCCGCCCCTCGCCGCCCAGCTCTCACGTGCGGGCCGGATGCTGATTCCGCTGGGCGAGCGGGGAACTCAGGCGCTCACGCTGGTGGAGCGGGACGGCGAAGGGTTCCGGATGACGGCGCTCGGCGCCGCGCGCTTCGTTCCCCTGGTCGGGGAGCACGGCTTCGATGCTTGAGAGCTTCGTGCACTGGCTGGTCGACACCTTTCGCGCCCTCGGCTACCCGGGGATCATCTTCCTGATGGCGCTCGAATCGTCGGTGCTGCCGGTCCCGAGCGAGCTGATCATGCCCCCCGCGGGCTATCTCGTCGCCAAGGGCGAGATGGATCTCGCGCTGGTCCTCCTGTGCGGCGTGCTGGGGAGCGTCCTCGGCGCGCTCGCCAACTACGGCGTCGCGCTGTGGCTGGGGCGGGCGCTGGTCCGCCGCTACGGGCGCTATGTCCTGATCACGGAGAAGGGACTCGATCGCTCCGAGCGTTTCTTCGTGCGACACGGAGAGATCAGCACCTTCATCTCGAGGATGCTCCCGGTGTTGCGGCACCTGATCTCGATTCCGGCCGGCCTCGCGCGGATGCCGCTGCCGCGCTTCATCGTCTTCACGGCCCTCGGCGCGTTCATCTGGTGCGGCGTACTCACGGCGGTGGGATACTTCCTCGGCCGCCACGAAGCCGCCTTCGATGCGCTGGCCGTGAACCACGAGTTGGGTCGGGTGATCACCATCCTCATTCCCGCCCTGGCGGCGCTCACGGTTGCGTATGTGGTCTGGTATCGGCGGCGGGCGCGCTCCATCCCTTAAATGAGCGCGGTGCGGTTCGTGGTGCGCGGCCGGGTGCAGGGGGTCGGATTCCGCTGGTTCGTTCAGCGAACGGCGGCGCCGCTCAAGGTCCGGGGCTGGGTGAGCAACCAGGGTGATGGGTCGGTCGAGGTGGTGGTGGAAGGGGATGCTGCCGCCGTCGCGAGCCTCGAAGCCGCGATCCGGCGCGGTCCGCCGCACGCCAGCGTATCCGGTGTTGAAAAAAACGATGTTCCACATGACATTGCGTGGCCCA
>DASSQQ010000048.1:0-15619 GCA_035702425.1 Gemmatimonadales bacterium | reverse complement strand
CGGTCATCCACCACCACGGCCCGGAACCCCGCGGCCGCCGCCGCGCGCGCGATGGCGGCCCCGACGTGCCCCGCCCCGAACACGATCACCCGCGGCGGCAGGGCGAAGCGCTCGATGAGAAAGCGGCGGCCCGGGTCGAGCTCCACCGCCGGAAGCTCGCTCGCTCCGGGGGCGAGGGGCGCGAAGCCCTTCACCGGTCCCGCGCTCCAGTCGGTCGCCGTGGTGACCACGCCGGCCACGGCCTCCGCCGCCTGCGCCAGGGCCGCGAGATACGCCGGGTGGCGGACCAAAGGCTCGACGAAAATCTCGACCGAGCCGCCGCAGGAGAGTCCCAGGTCGCCCGCGAGATCGGCGTTCAGGTGGTGGGTCTGGAAGATGGGCGCGCCGGAGGACGCCGCGGCGAGGGCGCCGTCGATCACCTCCGCCTCCACGCACCCCCCGCCCACGGTCCCGGCGATCCGGCCCGAGGGTCCCACCAGCATCTTCGCGCCCGCGGGGACGGGCGTGGACCCCGTGGCGCGGGCGATGGTGGCGAGGGCGCCGCCCTCCCCCCTCGCGAGCTCGAGCGCCTGGCGCCAGAGATTCACCGCGCGGGAAGCTCCTCGAGCCGGGCCACGGCGCGCCGGAGGTGCGGGACCACGATCGATCCGCCGACCACCAGCGCCACCGCGAACGCGTCGAAGAACTCGGCGTCGCTGACGCCTTCCTCGCGGCAGCGCACCACGTGGTAGGTGATGCAGTCGTCACAGCGGAGCACCATCGAAGCCACGAGCCCCAGCAGCTCCTTGGTCTTCACCGGCAGCGCGCCCTTTTCGTAGGCGCGGGTGTCCAGCGCGAAAAAGCGGTTGACGGTGGTGTGGTCCGCCGCGAGGATCGCGGCGTTCATCTTCTCGCGGAAGTGGCGGAAGGCTTCCAGCGTGTCGGGGGCGTCGCTCATACCCAAAGCTAAGCGAAAAGAAACTCCCGGCGCGAGCCGCGCGCCGGGAGCGTCGAGGGTCGAGCGGGCCTAGTTGACGATCACCACGCCGTGCATCCCGGTTCCGTGAATGGCGCAGTGGTACGGGAAGCGCCCCGCCGCCGCGAAGGTGTGCTGATAGATCACCCCGGGGGACAGCGGGTGCGAGAGCGCCGACCCGGTATCCGACTGCACCGTATGCGCGATGGTCTGGACGTTCTGCCAGCACACCGACTGGCCGTGGGTGATCGTGACCGAGTCCGGCGAAAAGGCGAGAGCGTCGAGCGCGTTCACCGTGGCCGCCGCGCCGCTGCCGCTGCAGTTGGCGCCGCCGCCTCCGCCCCCGCCGTACCCGCCGGTGACGCTGTTGCAGCCCAGTGCCGCCGCGAGCGTCAAGACGACTCCGATCGCAAATCGCATTCATCCCCCCAGGGCGCGAGACGATTGCCTGCCGTGCGTTCCGTACCCCGCTTGCGTCGCGAAGGGGAGCGCCGGATGTCAGGAAACGGCAAAGGGCCGGGTTTCCCCGGCCCCAAAGCGTTCATCGGGAAACGTGCGGATCAGTGCGAGTGCTCGCGCTCCAGCGTGTCCGCCGCGAGCCGCGGCGAGATCATCGGGTAGCGGCCCGCGAACCAGCCGTAGCTCAGCAGGAAGAGGCCGCCGAAGAGCAGGAACGTCCCCAGCTCCGGCACGCCCAGCGACGGCGGCTGGCCCGGCGTGAGCGAGGGCACGATCTCGAGGTAGCGCTCGAGCCAGAGGCCGAGGATGCTGATCCCGGAGAAGGCGAGGAAGGTCGGCGCGTACTTCTTGGGCTTCACGCCCAGGAGGCCGATGAAGGGAATCACGAACACCATCAGGAAGACCGCGGTCCCCACCGGCCGCCACGGGCCCCACAGCCGGTAGAACACGAAGTAGGTCTCTTCGGGAATGTTGCCGTACCAGATCACGAGGAACTGGGCCCACATCAGGTAGCCCCAGAACACGGTGAAGCCGAAGATCAGCTTGCCCAGATCGTGCATCTGCTTGGCGGAGATGAGATGCTGGAGCCCCATCACCCGCCGATGCAGATGGCTCAGCACCGCGAGCGCGGCCAGCCCGCAGAGGAAGCTCCCCATGAAGAAGAAGGCGCCGTAGAGGTTGCTCTCCCAGCGGGGCGCGAGGGTCATCACCAGATCGAAGCCGATCAGGGTGTACCCGAACGCCCACGACACCACCAGAATCGCCGCGTCCCGCGCGATCCGCCCCTTCTCCTCGGGGTCGGTCTCCACCGCCTTGCCCTGCGCCAGCTCGGCCTGGTCCGGCGCCAGGTCCCGGCGCACGAACCGCCAGGAGAGCCACGCCATCAGCGCTACGATCACCCAGTTCCGGATCAGGAAGAAGGTGGTGCCGAACCAGAACCCGGCCCCGCTCCGGTCCACCGGCAGCGCGCCGAAGAGGAACGCCCGTCCCAGCACCAGCCCGCCGTACAGGATCACGCTGGCGAAGAGGAACGCCACCGCCGCTTCGGCGAAGCGGATGATGAGGCCCGCCCAGTGCCCCTTGGCGAGCTTCTGCGTCGCCGCCACGATCACCAGCGCCTGCGCCAGGCTGGTCCAGAAGAGGAACCCGATGAGGTAATCCCGCGATGCGCGATCGGGGTGCCCGGTCGCGATGGTCCAGGCGACGATCGCGGCCCCGACCACCGCCACCACCGCGCCCCAGGTCAGGAAGCCCCGGACCGGCGCCCGCGTGGCGAGACGCGCCAGCTCGCCGCGATCCACCGTCGCTGCGCCCACGCCCGCGCTCACGGCTTGCCTCCGTCCCGTTCCTGCTGCTGGAGACTGCGCACGTAGTTGACGATGTCCCAGCGATCGGTGCCGCGCACCTTGTCCGCGTAGCGCGGCATCAGGCCCCGCCCCATCGCGGTGGCGTTCACGATCACGCCGTAGATGTAGCCGTCGGTGAGTTTGTCGGCGACGGGCCCCACCAGCGGCCGCACCCCGGGAAACGGACCGCCGCCCGCCATCGACACCGGGCCGTCGCCCTTGCCCGCGGGGCCGTGGCAGACCTGGCAGTAGGTCTGGTACTCGAACTGGCCGCGAATGAGGGACTCCGAGGTCCGGGTGCGCGGATTCACAAGCTTGTCCGCGAGCGCCACCGGGAGCGAGTCGGGCCAGACGCCGGTGGTCGGCACCGTGCCCGGCACGGCGGCGCGCGGCATGGCGTAGGGCTTGAAGCTCCGCTGGTGCCGCATGGTGGCGAACCAGCCGACGTGATGCACCACGTAGTCCGGATCGCAGGCGGCGGCGAGGAGCAGGAGGCCGGTGAGCGCGAGCTTACGCACGCCGCACCTCCTCCGCCCCGCTCTTCTTGAGGAGCGACTCCATCGCGCCCGCCTGATCGGCACCGCAGGGCACGAAGACGCCGAACTTGTCGTTGGTGAAGCGCGGATCGTAGGCGATGGTGCCCTGGCGCTTGGCCGCCCGCAGCGCGTTCATCGCGATGCCGAGAATGGTGTTCAGCGCGCCGAAGAGCACCGTCATCTCGAACATGATCACCACGTAGGGCGGAATGGAGCCGATCGGCTTCCCGCCCACCTGCACCGGCCAGTCGTACGACATGTACAGCGTGAGCCAGGCGCCGATGGCGCACCCGGCGATCCCGCCGATCAGGGTGTACATCCGCACCGACGACGGCGGCCGACCGATGGCGTCCTCGATCTCGTGGCGCGCCATGGGGGAGTACACGGTGTAATCGTCCCGGCCGCCGGCCTTGAGCTGCTTCACGGCGTCGAGGGTCGCGTCCAGGTGGCCGAAGACGCCGAGCACCCCGGGGGTCACCGGGCCGCGAAAGAGCGCCAGCGGATTGGGGAGTTTCATGCGGCCTTCCCCCGCTTCGGCACCGGCAGCACTTCCTTCACCTCGGAGATCGAGACCGTCGGGAAGTTCTTCACGAAGAGCAGGAACCACATGAAGAACCAGCCGAACGACCCGGCCATGATGCCCCAGTCGGCCCAGGTGGGGTTGTAGCCGGCCATCGCGAAGGGCTCGAAGGGCTCACCCGCCAGGTGAATGGCGATCAGGGTGAAGCGCTCGAACCACATCCCGACGTTCACGAAGATCGAGATCACGAACAGCGCGGTGAGGTTGGTCCGGATCTTCTTGAACCAGAGCAGCCAGGGGAGGAACCAGTTGCAGATGTTCATGGTCCACCCCGCCCACCAGAACGGTCCGAAGGCGCGATAGATGAACGCCTGCCGCTCCGGCGTGGGGCCGCCGTACCAGGCGATGAAGTACTCCACCGCGTAGGCGTAGCCCACGATCATCCCGGTGAGGAGGCAGAGCTTGGCCAGGTTCTCGAAGTGGTGCACCGTGACCACGTCTTCCAGATGGAAGAGCTTCCGGATCGGGAGCAGCAGGGTGATCACCATGGCGACGCCGGAATAGATCGCGCCGGCCACGAAGTAGGGCGCGAAGATGGTCTCGTGCCACGCCGGTACCTGCGCCATCGCGAAGTCCCAGGACACCACGCTGTGCACCGAAAGCACGAGGGGCGTCGCCAGGGCGGCGAGGTACAGGTACCCGCGCGAGTAATGCCGCCACTCCTCGCTGGTGCCGCGCCAGCCCGCGGCGCAGATGGCGTAGAGCTTCTTGCGCCATCCGGTGGCCACGTCGCGCACCGCGGCGATGTCCGGGATCAGTCCCATGATGAGGAAGACGGTCGAGACCGTGAAGTAGGTCCCGATCGCGAATTCGTCCCAGATCAGCGGCGACTTGAAGTTGGGCCAGAGCCCGCGCTCGTTGGGATACGGGATCAGCCAGTAGAAGTACCATTGCCGCCCGATGTGGATCAGCGGGAAGAGCCCGGCCGTCATCACCGCGAAGACCGTCATCGCTTCCGCGGTCCGGTACACCGCGGTGCGCCACCCGGACCGGAACAGGAAGAGGATCGCCGAAATCAACGTCCCCGAGTGCGCGATGCCGACCCAGAACACGAAGCAGGTGATGAAGACGGCCCAGTAGACCGGGTGGGAGTATCCCGCGAGCCCCAGCCCGAAGCGCAGCAGATACAGCAGGCAGACAATGCCGATGGCGAGCAGGATCACCGCGGCGCCGAGCAGGAGGAAGTAGCCCCTCCCCGGATTGCCGAGGGTCCGCGCGATGGCGCGGGTGACGTAGTCGTAGGTCAGGCGCTGGGCGCCGGGCCGGGCGGGAGCGCTGGTCTCCGGCATGCGGCTACGCCTCCCCCGCGTGCACCACGCGCGCGAGGTAGGTGATGGCGGGCTTGGTGTTGAGCCCCGTCAGGACGTGATAGCCGCGCGGATTCTCCGACAGCGCGTGCACCCGCGACGCCGGGTCGTTCAGGTCGCCGAAGATGATGGCCTCCGACGGGCACCCCTGGGCGCAGGCCGGGACGATCTCGCCGTCCTTCACCGCGCGGTCCTCGAGGCGGGCCGTGTTCTGGGCGCCGCGGATGCGCTGCACGCAGAAGGTGCACTTCTCCATCACGCCCTTCTCGCGCACCGTGACGTCCGGGTTGAGGAGCCAGTCGAGCGGCGCGGGCCAGGCTTCGTAGTCGCCGCCCTCTTCCGCGAAATTGAACCAGTTGAAGTAGCGGACCTTGTAGGGACAGTTGTTGGCGCAGTAGCGGGTGCCCACGCAGCGGTTGTAGACCTGGCCGTTCAATCCGTCCGCCGTGTGGTAGGCGGCGAACACCGGACAGACCGGCTCGCAGGGGGCGTTGCCGCACTGCTGGCAGAGCATCGGGGTGATGACCGCCTGCACCGGCTCGCCCTTCTCGCCGCCGCGGAAGTAGCGCTCGATGCGCATCCAGCTCATCTCCCGGCGGCGCAGGACCAGGTCTTCGCCCACGGTCGCGATGTTGTTCTCGGCGTAACACGCGGTGACGCACGCCGAGCAGCCGGTGCACTTGGAAAGATCGATCGCCATCGCCCAGCGGGGATGCGTGCCGGCGTAGTTGCCGAGGGACGCCATCTCGTGCTGGGCCGCGGCCCATCCTTCGAGGGCGCCCTCCGCGTAGTCCGGCGTCTCCGGGCTCTCGAACGGATGCGCGCCCGGCTTGAGCGCCACCGCCTCGGTAAACCCGAGGGTTTTCACGATCTCCTCGCCGTGCTCGCGCGCGGTGCCCTCGGTGGTCGCGAGGAAACGGTGTTCGCCGGTGCGCTTCACCGCCACCCGCACCGCGAAGCTCCGCCCGCCGTGGGTGCCGGCGGACCCGCTCAGCAGATCGAACGCGTTGAAGGACCGGTTCCGCGCGTAGCGGCCGTAAGCCAGGTGGCCTTGTCCCGTGGGCACCGCGAGCACGTCGGGACGGATGGTCCGGGTGATCCAGGCCGGGGCGCGCACCGTGCCGAAGGGCGACTCGAGCTGGAGGATGTCGCCGGCAGCGAGCCCCCACGTCTCCGCGTTGTCGGGATGGACCTCGACCCAGCCGTGCCAGGTGATCTTGGAGAGCGGATCGGGGAGCTCCTGGAGCCAGGGCTTGTCCGCGCCGCGGCCGTCGCTCAGGGCGCCGTGGGGGTAGACCACGCACACCAGATTCGTCGCCGCGCCGTCGAAGGCCGGCGCGCGCAGCCGCTGCGGCGTGAGCGTGATCGCGTCGGAGCCGAGCTTCACGGCCCTGGACGGCGCTTCGCCGAAAATGCCGCCGTGCTGCAGCGCGCCGTTCCAGAAGTCGTCGAAGCTCTTGGCGCGCGCTTCCCGCCGCGCCAGCTCCTTCCACCTGGCCTGCAGATAGTCCTTGAAGGTCCCCGGCTTGCCGGCGGCGGCGAGGAGCACGTCGCCCGCGGCGCGGGTGTCCGGGAACACGGGCTGCATCGCGGGCTGCTGCAGGGCGTAGACGCCGGCCCGGGGCCGGGAGTCATTCCACTGCTCGATGGGGTGCAGGTCGGGGAGCACCAGGTCGGCGGCGCTCGCGGTCTCGTCCAGCATGGTGGTGAACGCGACCTTGTAGCCGACCTTGGTCCAGGCCTGCACGAACCCGCCGCCCAGGGAATACGCGGGATTGGCGCCGTGGACGAGGAGGACCGCCACCTTCCCGGCCGTCATGTCCTCCTTCAGCGCCGCCACGTCCCCGTACTTGGCGCCGGAGGCCAGGTCGGCGCCGAACTTCACCGTGTTGCCGACCGCGCCCGCCACGTAGTTCAGCAGGTTCACCGCCGCCACGATCTCGGCGCCGTTCGGGTACTGGGCGGCCATGCCGCCCGCGACCGCGAGCGGCGCCTTCCCGGCGGCGAACTCGGTGGCGTAGCGGGTGATGGCGGCGGGGGTCACCCCGATCAGGGCGGCCACCTTGTCGGGAGCGTTGGCCTCGATCAGCTCCCGCACCCGCGCGACGTCTCCGGGCACCCGCGCCAGCTTCTTGTCGACGATCACCTGCGCCATCGCGAGGGCGAGCAGGCCCTCGGTGCCGGGCGCCGCGGCGATCCACTCATCCGCGTTCATCCCGGTGACGTTCATCCGCGGCCCGACGTAGACCATCTTCGCCATCGGCGTGGCGCGCCCGGCGTCGAACCCGTGGGCCTGCGCGAAGCCCTGCTGGAACCCGACCGGCGAGACCCAGGTGTCCAGGAAGTCCGCGCCGAAGGACATGATGTAGGTCGCGCCCGCGAAGTCGTACCAGGGCACCTCATCGGTGCCGAAGGCGACGCGATTGCCCTCCCGCAGGGCCTCGTAGCCGAAGGGCTCGTAGACCACGTGCCGGCCGCCCAGGCTCCTGGTCCACTCGTCCACCAGGTCCCCGAAGGACGAGGACTCGGCGCCGGTGAGGAAGACCAGGCCCTTCCCCGCGGCGCGGACTTTCCCCGAGAGCCGCGTCATCGCGTCGTCCCAGGAGATCTTCTCGAGCGTTCCCTGCGCGTTGCGGGCCAGCGGTTCGGTGACGCGATCGGGGTTATAGAGACCCTGGAGCGCGGCCTGGCCGCGGGCGCAGAGCCGGCCGCGGTTCACCGGCGACTCCGGGTTGCCTTCGATCTTGATGGCGCGCCCTTCGCGGGTCTTCACCAGGATCCCGCAGCCCGCCGGGCACTCGCGGCAGGTCGAGGCGTACCAGGTGGCGATGCCCGGCACCTGGTCGTCGCTCTGGACCAGGTAGGGAATGAGCTTCTCGGTGGGCTCGGGGCCGATGCCGCACGCCGAGACCGCCGCGGCGCCGCCGCCGGTCACGCCCAGGATCTTGAGGAACCGTCGCCGGTTCATCCCGTCGCTCATGGCCGCCTCAGTAGTGGCACAGCGTGCAGTCGCGGCTCACCTTGCGCTGCACGTGGCAGGTGATGCACCACCCCATCCGGAGCGTGGCCACCTGCGACACCTGCGGAACCGACGCGATGTCGCCGTGGCAGGTGGCGCAGGCCGTGGTGCCCAGAACCTTGATGTGCCGCATGTGCGGGAAGTGCACGAAGCCCGGCAGCGCGTGCACCCGGACCCATTGCGGCGGCGTGCGGTTGGCCCAGGCGTCGCGCACCTTCTTGATCTCCGCCTGGTGCGAGGGCGTCGACCCGGAAATCAGCCGGTGACACCCCATGCAGGTTTCCAGCGACGGAATGCCCGGCTCCGAGGAGACCGTCACCGTGTAGTGGCAGTAGAGGCAGGGGATCTTGTCTTTGCCCGCGTGCACGTCGTGCCGGAAGAAAATCGGCTGGCGGGGACCCGGGAGCGCGGCCGTATCGGTGACGACCGGGACGGCCGGGGATGCTGCGGGTTGGCCAGTTTGTGCCGCGGCCGGGACGGAAAGGAACAGCGCCAGCACGGTCCCGACCGCGAGTCTACCCCCCTGCGTCGACATCAATGGCGCTCGATGGCGAAAGTGTCGGTATCAAGAAAGCGACTTGCGGGCCCAGAAAAATAGCGTTCCGCCGGAACCGCGCACAAGGGCGACGACCTACTCCGGACGCGCCAGGAATTGATGTTTCATTTGCACCACATTGACGAACGCCTCCACCGCGTCCAGGTCGGTGAAGTTCATCCAGCACCACCGTACGCCCTCGGCCACCTGCCCGTCGCGGACCGCCTGCTTCACCACCCGCGCCACGCCGTCGGTGCGGACGAACTCCTCTTCCTCCGCCGGCGAGAGCACGAAGGTCCCCGACGCGCCCGACGCCATGGGGTGCAGATACCCGAGCTTCCGCCCGCCGACTTCGTACATCCAGACCCATTTCCACGTCATGCCCAGGAACACCACCTGTTCGGTGACGTGCTTCAGGGCCCGCACCCCTTCCCGCGCCCGTTTGAAACGGCCGGCCGCGAGCTGGGACAAATCCCGAAGCGGAGAGTCGGTTTTCGGCCGCTTGCGCGGGTCCTTGTAGAGATTGGTCGCCCAGTAGCCGGCAGGAGGTACGCTCATCGGCGACAAAGCTAGCGCGCCGGACCGCTAACGGAAGCGGCCTCCCCTTTCAACTTCTGGAACGCGGCTTCGAGGGACGCGAGGGCCCGCGCGAGCGGCGCCACCGCGGCCACCACCTGCGTGGTGGGCGCGGTGTCGGCTCCCTCCACCGTTCCGTAGAGTCCGGCCAGCTCCCCCGCGAGCCGCCCCAACCCCTCGGCGTCCCGCGAGCCCTGCTCGAGGCGCGCCAGCCGCGCGTCGATCGAGTCGGCCGGCGAGGTGCTCTTCTTCGGCGCGATCGCCGCGCGCAGCGCGCGCACCCCGGCCAGGTCCATCGAGTCGCGGCGCTCGAGGTCCGCGAGCCGGGTGGCGAGCGCGAACTGGGTGCGCAGAACGAGGGGCGTCGTGGGCACCCGGGGATCCATCTTCACCACGAGGGGCGCGGTGAGGCGCTCACCGCCGGCCGTCAGGCGGAGGGTGTACAGGCCGGGCAACGCCCAGGGCCCGCGCGGCTCGCGCGGCGTGTTGCGGTAGATCGCGGAGATGGGGTAGTCGTGCTGGGAGACCGCGAGGTCCGGGTAGTGGAGATCCCAGACGAACCGGTGTGCGCCGGGCGCGGCCGCGAGCGGCTGGAAGGGACGGATCCAGTACTCGGGAATGTTGAGCCCGGGTTCGAGGGCCGGCGCGGAGTCGGTGCTCGAGAACCGGCGCACCAGCCTGCCGCGGGCGTCGAGGACTTCGAGCGTGACCGGCCCCGACACACCCGCGCCCACCACGTAGTCAATGACGGCGCCGTCGGGGGGATTCTCGCCGGCGGGCTCGTCGGGCGGGAGCGGAGTGTCGGTCCAGCCGTCCCAGCGCACGCGATAGGCGGTCTCCGGCTTGAACAGATGGGACTTCCCGCCCGGGACCGAGGCCGAGAGCTCCCGCAGGGGGGTGAGATCGTCGAGGATCCAGAACCCTCGCCCGTGGGTGCCGATCACCAGGTCGTTCTCATGAATGGTGAGGTCGCGCACCGCCGTCGCGGGGAGATTGCGCCGCAGGGACTGCCAGTGGTCGCCGTCGTCGAACGAGACGTAGACCGTGCGCTCGGTCGCGGCGAAGAGGAGCCCTTTGCGTACCGGGTCCTCGTGCACCGCGTTCACCACCTCGTCGTCCGGGATGCCCGCCACGGTCTCAGTCCAGGTCTTGCCGCCGTCCCGGGTGCGGTAGATGTGGGGGTGCAGGTCGTCCAGGCGGAAGCGGTTGATGGCGGCGTAGGCCTCGCTGGTGTCCGAGTGCGACGCCTCCATCACCGACACCTTGCTCCAGGGCGTGAGCGCGGGGGGCGTCACGTCCTTCCAGTGCAGGCCCCCGTCGTGGGTCACCCAGATCAGCCCGTCGTCGGTGCCGGCCCAGAGCAGGGCGAGCTTCCGGAACGACGGCGCGATGGTGTAGATCACGCCGCGATGGCCGCCGTGCTCGGGGTCGAGGGACGCGAAGGGCCCTACCACCGCCGGCACGTCGTAGTGGGCGCGGGTCAGGTCGGGGCTGATCACGCTCCAGCTCTGCCCGCCGTTCACCGTCTTGAAGACCACGTTGCCGGCGAAGTAGAGAACGTGGGGATCCACGGGTGAAAAGAGCACCGGCATGGTCCGCACGAAGCGATACTTGCCGCTCCGCACCGCCTCCGGCGAGACGTCCTGCACCTGTCCCGTATTCCAGTCGAAGCGCGAGAGCTTGCCGCCGTAAATGAGATTGGGATGGAGCGGATCCGGCGCCACGTAGCCGTATTCCTCCGCGCCCACCGGATGCCAGTCGTGGAAGGTGATCTGGCCGTCGTTGCCGCGGCTCACGATGCCGACCGAGCCGCTCTCCTGCTGACCGCCGTAGACCCAGTAGGGGAAGCGGTTGTCGGTGCTGACGTGATAGAACTGCGCGGTGGGCTGGTTGTACCAGGAGCTCCAGGTGGCGCCGCCGTTGGCGGTGATCACGGCCCCCTGGTCGCCGGCGAGGAGGATCACGTTCGGGTCTTCGGGATCGATCCAGAAGCGGTGATAGTCGTCGCCGCCGGGGGCGCCGCGGAAGGCGGTGAAGGTCGCGCCGCCGTCGGTGGACTTCCAGGTGACGACGTTCGCGACGTACACCACGTCGGGGTTCTTCGGATCCACCCGCACTTCGTTGAAGTCGCCGTCGCGGCCCCAGATCCGGGGATCCGCGTTGACCCGCCGCCAGGTCTCGCCCGCGTCGTCGGAGCGGAAGAGACCGCCCTTGTCTCCGTCGGCGCCGGCCACCGCGAAGAGGCGCGACGAGCGCGAGGGCGCCACCGCGATCCCGATCCGGCCCAGCCCGTCCGCGGCGCCGGGGAGGCCGCCCGCGAGCTGGCGCCAGGTGGTGCCGCCGTCCGAAGACTTGAAGAGCCCGTTGCTGGCGGAGAGGGTGAGCGAGCTCCCGATTTCCCAGGGCATCTGGCGCGCGGCCCAGAGGACCGCGTAGACGGTGTCGGGACTGGTGGGGGAAAAGGCGAGGTCCATCCCGCCGGTGTTCTCATCCTTGTAGAGAACCTTCTGCCAGGTGACCCCGCCGTCCGTGGAGCGGAAGATCCCGCGCTCCTCGTTCGGCCCGTAGGGGTGGCCGAGAACCGCCGCGAAGACGCGATCGGGATTTCCGGGATCGACGATGATGGCGGGGATCTGCTGGCCGTTCCGGAGCCCCAGGTGCGTCCAGCTCTTCCCGGCGTCCGCCGACTTGTAGATCCCGTCGCCCACCGAAAGGTCGGGCCGCTGCAGCCCTTCCCCGCTTCCGACGTAAATCACCCTCGAGTCGGACGGGGCGACCGCGATGGCGCCGATCGAGCCGGTGGACTCGGCGTCGAAGATGGGACTCCAGACCCGGCCGTAATCGGTGCTCTTCCACACCCCGCCGTTGTTCACCCCGATGTAGAAGACGGGCGGCGTTCCCGGCACGCCGACCGCGGCGACGGTCCGCCCGCCGCGGAAGGGGCCGATCATCCGCCAGTGCAGCGCGGAGAGGAGCGCGGGATCCACTTGCTGGGCGCCGACCGGCGCGGCGAGGGAAACGCCGGCGCAGAGCAGGGCGATGGAGAGAGGACGGACGAGACGCACGGGCGGACTCCGGAAGCGGGGACTCAAAGAAGACGGCCTCGAGGGGGAACTAGCGGCGCCGCAGGCGATAGATCGTGAGCGCGGCTCCGACCAGCAGCAAGAGGAAGCCGAACATCACGTTCCCCGCCCGGAAGGCGTCATAGGCGAAGTAGAGCCAGACGCAGAGCAGGAGTACGATGACCACCATGCGCACGGCGACACCCTCACGCTCGAGTGGAGGACAGAGATACGGCATCCCGGTCACCCGAGCAACCGCGCCGCGGCGGCGAACCGGCCGCGGTCCAGGAGCCGGGCGCAGGACTGATCGGGCACCGCCATCCGGCCACCCGCGTCCATGGTGAGCTTGATGACGTCCTGGTCGCGTCCAAACCATCGCGCCGAGGGCTCGAGGTCCGAGGGCAAGGTGAACCGGGGCAGGCCCGCGAGGGCGAGCGGCGCCTGGGAGCCGATCCCCGATTCCGGCATCGTTCCGGCCCAGAGCTCCGCGCCGTACCGCTCGGCGACCCGGTAGATCCGGCACGCCTCGGAGAGTCCGCCGACCCGGTGGACCTTGATGTTCCAGACCCTGGGACCGTCGAGCTCGGTCACCTGCCGCGCGACGGCGGCGCTGGTCAGGGTCTCGTCGAGGCAGACCGGGGTCCGGAGCGCGCGCGCGAGGGTCGCGTGGCCCACCAGCTCCTCCGGCGCGAGGGGCTGCTCGATGTAGAGCAGGCCGGCGTCGTCGAGCGCGCGCAGGGCGGGCTCGTGCTCGGGCCAGCGGAAGGCCCCGTTCGCGTCCACGGTGAGCGGGAGATCGGCGCCCGCCATCCCCTCGCGCGCGGCGCGCACCGCGTCCGCGTCCCACCCCGGCATCACCTTGATCTTGACCCGACGGTATCCCTTCCGCACCGCCTCGTAGACCCAGCGGGTGAGGGTCGAGAGTTGGCGGTCGGCGGGAATCCCGAGCGCCACACCGCAGGACACGGAGGACGCCGCCGTCGCGCCGAGCGCCTCGGCCACGAGGGCGCGCATTCCGACGCCGCGGGTGTGGGCGAGGAGGTCCCAGGCGGCGGTCTCGACGCCCGCCCGCGCGAACGGGTTGCCGCGCACCTGCTCGCGGAGCACCTCGTCCACCGCCTGGGGCGATGAGAACTCCCGTCCCGCCACCCGGGGCAGGAGGACGCGGCGCACCAAATCGGTGGCGCTCGCCAGCGTTTCCTCGGAATAGAACGGCAGCTCGAACGGCGGGCATTCGCCGTAGCCCGCGTGGCCGCGGTCGTCGTGGAGCACCACGATGAGCGAGCGCCGCTCGGTGATCGCCCCGCCGGAAATCACGAACGGCTCGACCAGCGGGAGCCGGAGATCGAAGAGCTCGGCGCTCGCGATCAGCATCGGCCCCCGCACAAGTCCAGAAAATGGAGCTCCCCGCCGCGCCGGTGCAGGATTCCCTCCTCCTCCAGCCGCGCCATCTCCGCGATGAGCCCATCCTCGGGATGAAAAATCAGGCAATGCAGCGCCCGCTCGGTGCGCGATCCGGCGCGGGCGGCGTACTCGGTGAGCGGGAGCTGAAAGAACGTATGCACCTGAACCGCCGAGCATCCGCGCCGCGCGTACGCGGCGATGAGACGGCCGGAATGGATGTCGCCGGTTCCGCATAGTTCGGGCGGCGCGGCCGACCCCGGGGTGCCCTCGGCTTCGAGCACCCGCAGGTTGCGCTCCGAAAGCTCGGCGCCGCCGTAGGCCACGCGGAGCTCCGGATCGAAGAGGCGATTGAAGACCACCAGCGCGTCCGCCCCGGACGCGGCCCGCAGCATCTCGAGCTGGAAGCGGTCGTCGAACCGCGCGTTCATCAGCTTCATCGCGATCCGCGCCGGAAGGGGAGACGCCGCGCGGATGAGCGCCGGCACGCCGGCGAGCCAGCGCAGGATCGCGGCCCGGTCCCCCGCGAGATCGTCGCCCGCGAGCGTGGGCGAGAAGTCCTTCTCGATCAGGAGGGGCGCCTCGCCCCACGCGTCCGCGAGCGCCCGCGTGGTGTGGCGATACTCCGACTCCCGAAAGGCTTCGCCGGCTTTGGGGAGATGATACTTGACCGACGGGATCACGAGGAGCCGGCCCTCGCGTGTCAGCGCCCGTCCCGCGCGCACCAGCCGAAGATAATCGTCGAAGGAGCGGTCCCAGCCCCTGCCCTTCCAGGTGACGGTCCAGCCGCGGTCCCTGCCGTCCACCACCCGCCGCTCGACCGTCATCCGGGTCTCGTGGATCGCCCAGGCGGCCATGGACCGGGCGCCCGCGTCGTCCTCGGCGATCACCGTCTTCAAGACCACGAAGGCGAGGCCCGCCGCCGCGTCCTCCGCCAGCTGCTTCTCGTTCAGGGACAGCTGGCCCGATCCCTTGCCCACCGGATGCGGAAGGTCCTGGCCCAGGTAGCGGGCGGTGAGGTTGACGCGGTACACCTCGCGCGCGTGATCGGCGAAGTCCCGCGGGAGTCCGTCCGCGAAGCGCTCGAAGTCAGCGGCGAGTCGCGCGCGCATCCCGCACCGCCCGGCGGACCAGCTCCCGCTCGGCGGAGTCGAGCGCCGGACCCCAGGGATCGTCGCACGCATCGCCCGGGATCACGCCCTCCTCGGCAAGCGCCCAGAGCAGGCGACGCACGTACCCGTCCACCGGCGCAGCGAAGATCGCGGCGCCCAGCGCGTCGGTCACCGAGGTGAGCCGGAGGAAGTCGCCGAGCCGCTGGGCGGCGAAGGCGCGGACCAGCTCCGCCTGCAGGTCCGTGACCGCGGCGCCCATTCCGATCAGCGCCGCCCGCGCCCCGGTCATGAAGGAGTAGCCGAGGAACCGGTCTTCTCCGGTGATCAGCAGCTTGCCGGGATGGTCGCGCATCACCCGGGCCACGCGCTGGTAGGTCACCACCGAGTCCAGGGTGGCGACTTTGATCCCGATCACCCGGTCGAGCGAGAGAATGGCGTGCAGCGTGACGTCGTCGTAGGCCACGCCGCCCGCCGCCTCGTAGAGATAGAAGGCGATCACCGGCAGCTCGCGCGAGAGCTCGCGGTGATAACCCGCGGGGTGGTCGCGCCGCGGAAAGGCGAGCGCCAGGTCGGCGCCGCCGGCCCTGGCCTCACGCGCCATCTCGATCGAGTTCGCGCCCGCGACCACCAGCTTGTCGGGGAGCGCCGCCCGCCAGGCGGCCAGCACCCGGCGGCGGTCGGGGGCGGAGAGGTGCGGGCCCCGCCCGGTGTGGGCCCACCCCGCGACGCCG
>DASSQQ010000047.1:0-13487 GCA_035702425.1 Gemmatimonadales bacterium | reverse complement strand
CGAGCGGAGGATCGCGGAGCTGGCGCGGGCCGCGCGAGACCGTGCCGCGCGGTTCGACGAGGCCGGCGCCCCGGTCGTGGAGCGGGTGGCCGCCGCGGTGCTCGCCGCGCTGATGCAGGCGGGGTCGTGATCATCGAAATGTCGAAGGTGCGGATCATCGGTCCCCGCGACGACCTCCCCCGCGTGCTCCGCGCCATTCAGGACCAGGGCGTGCTGCACCTCGCGCCGCCGGTGGCGGCGGTCACCGCGCTCGGCCTCACTCCCCGCGAAAGCCGGGAGCGCGCCAGCCTCCGGCGCGCGGCGGAAGACCTAGAGTGGGATCTGGCCGCGCTGCGGCTTCCGCCGGGGCGGGGCGCCGCCGGGAAGCCGTCGGATTTCCCGCGCTGGACACATCTGGCCCGGCGGGTCCGGCGGGCGGTCGAGCGGCTTCGGACCCGCGCCGCGGCGCTCGAGGACGAGCGCGCGCTGATCCTCAAGTACCAGCTCTTTTTCTCCGCCTTTCGGTCGTTCCTGGAATCCGAGCGCCGCTGGCCCAGGAGCACCGCGTATCACGTCCTGATCCGTGGCGGGGACGCGCAGGCGATCCCCAAGCTCCGCGCGGCGCTCGCCCGGGTGGTCGGGGACGCGTTCGCGATCTACGATCAGCGCCTCGCTTCCGGCGACGTGGCGGCGCTGGTCATCGTGTCGGCCGAGGCCGCGGGGCGGGTGGAGCGCCTGCTGGCCGACGCCCGGGTCGAGGAAATTCCGGTCCCGGCCACGTACGGTGGCGGCTCGCTGGCGGACGCCATTCCCGTGATGGTCGCCCGCCTGGGCGACCTGCCCGGGGAAATCGACGCCGTGGCGAAGGAGCGTGACGCGCTGGCGCGCGCTCACGGCGCGGAGCTCCAGCGCGCCCGGGCCGCCGTTCGGGATCGCCTGGCCCAGCTCGACGCCCTGCCGCTCTCCGGCGTCACCTCGCACGCCTTCGTGATCGAAGGGTGGATCCCCGCGGACTCCTCGCGAGTCTTCGAGCGCCGGCTCCGCGAGGTGTGCGGCGAGCGGGTGGTGGTCACCGAGGAGGCGCGCGAGGAGTGGGCATCGGACGAGGCGCCGGTGGTGCTCCGGAACCCCCGGCTCTTCCGCCCCTTCGAGGCGGTGCTCGCCTTGATGCCGCTCCCCCGCTACGGCAGCATCGATCCCACGCCCTTCGTCGCGGTCTTCTTCCCCGTGTTCTTCGGCCTGATGGTGGGCGACATCGGCTACGGACTTCTGCTCGCCGGGCTGGCGCTCGCGGGGCGGTGGCTCTCGAAGCCGGACACCTTGTGGCGGTCGGTGGCCGAAATCGCCGGCGCGGGCGCGGTCTTCTCGATCGCCGCCGGGTTCCTCTACGGCGAATTCTTCGGGGACCTGGGACGCACCTGGCTGGGATTGCGGCCGCTGGTCTTCGACCGCGAGCAGGCGATCGTTCCCTTCCTTCTATTGTCAGTCGCGCTGGGCGCCGTGCACGTCGTGCTCGGCCTCACCCTCGGCTTCGCGGCGAACCTGCGCCACCATCCGCGGGAAGCCCTGGGCCGGGGCCTGTCGGCGCTGATGATCGTGGGCGTGATCGTGGCGCTCCTCGCCGTGGTCCGGGTCCTCCCGGGCGCGCTGTTCACGCCGGCGGTGGTGATTCTGCTGGTGCTCTTCCCAGTGCTCATCTTCGCCGAGGGCATCATCGCCCCGATCGAGCTGCTCTCGGCCCTCGGCAACATCCTCTCCTACGCCCGCATCATGGCCCTGGGAATGGCGTCGGTGATGCTGGCCATCGTGGCCAACCGGATGGTGGGGGCGATGGGGAGCGCCGCCGTCGGGATCGTCTTCGCGCTGCTGTTTCACCTCGTGAACTTCGGCATCGCGCTGTTCAGCCCGACGATTCACGCGTTGCGCCTGCATTACGTGGAGTTCTTCGGGAAGTTCTACAGCCCGGGCGGCGTGCGGTACGCGCCCTTCGGACACTGGACGCGCGAGAAGACGCGCCGCGTCGCATAGGAAGGAGCAGGGCATGGATGTGATCTGGATCGTTCTGGGCGCTGCACTGGCGGTCGCCGTTCCGGCGCTCGCCACGGCGTGGGCGCAGTCCCGCATCGGCCCGGCCATCGCGGCCAGCATGGCGGAGAAGCCCGAGCTCTCGACGGTCGCGGTGCTGATGATCGCGATCCCGGAGACGATGGTGATCCTGGGCTTCGTGGTGGCGTTGCTGATTCTCCTGCGCGCCGGCGGAGCGGGGTGAAGCGGTGGCGCTGGAACAGTTGCTCGCCGAGCTGACCCGCCGCACCGAATCGGACGCCGGCGCCGTTCTCGCGCGGGCGCGCGAGGAAGGAGCCGCGCTCGTCGCGGCCGCCGAAGCGCGGCGCTCGGAGCGTAACGGCGTAGCGCTGGAGGGGCGGGAGCGCGCCTGGCGGGACGCCGCGATCCGCGCCCAGGCCGCCGCCCAGCGGGACGCGCGGCGAACGGTGCTGGAAGCGCGGGCGCGTTTCCTGGACCGGGTTTTCGACGCGGTGGCCCGCGCGCTCCCCGCGGCGGAGCGAGATCCGGCCTACCGCGACACCCTCGCCCGCCGCGTCGCCAACGCACGCGCCTGCGCCGCCGGAGCTCCCGCCGAGCTCCGGTGCTCGCCGGGGCTGGCGCCGGCGCTCCGGCCGCTTGCGCCCGAGGGCTCCGGGCTCCGCGTCGAGCCGGAGCCGAATGGCGCCCCGGGCTTTCGCCTCGTGACGGATGACGGGCGCCTAGAGGTGGACGAAACCCTCGAGGGCCGCCTCGCGCGGGAGCGCGCCGCGCTCTCGCTGGTGGCGCTCGCCGCGTTCGAGAAAGACGGGGCGCAGCCGTGACCGGCTGGGTGGACCTGATCGCGCGGGCGCGGGGTCTCGAGACCCACCTGCTCGGCCTCCACGAGTTGGGCGCGATGGTGCGCGCGCCCGACCTCGCCGCCCTGGGAGAGGCGCTGCGGCGCCACGGGTTCCCGGTGGACGAAGGGGCGCCGGCTCCGGCAGCGCTGGAGCTCGCCATCCGCCGGCGGGCCGCGCGCGAGATGCGGGTCCTCGTGCGGTGGTGCGGTCCCCGCACCGACCTGCTCCGCGTGATCTTCGAGGACGAGGAGCGCCGCAGCCTGCGGGCCTTGCTGCGCGGCGCCGTCGAGGGTGCGTCCGAGGAGGCCCGCGTGAGCGGCCTCGTGCCCACGCCGGCCCTCCCCGAGCGCGCGCTCTCAGAGCTCGCCCGCCAGAAGACGCCGGCCGCGGTCGCCACGACGCTCACCGCCTGGGGAAACCCCTACGGCACGCCGCTCCGGGAGAAGGCCGCCGGTCTCCATCCCGATCTGCTCGGGCTCGAGAGGGTCGTGACCCGCACCTACGTCGAGCGCGCGCTCGCCGGCGCGCAGCGCGCGGGCGGCTCCGAGCTCGCGGGCTACGTCCGCGAGCTGATCGACCTGGAGAACGTCGGCACCGCGGTCGCGCTGGTCGCCGCGAAGGACCTGGTTCCCAAGACCCTCTTCCTCCACGGCGGCGCGCGCGTCTCCATCGATCGCTTCGAGCGGGCGATCGCGTCCCGGGACGGTCCCGCGGCCGCGGCGTCGCTCGCGCCCGCGTTCGGCGCCACCCGGCTCGCGCGCGTGCTCGCGGACGCGGCCCGGGGAACCGGGACCCTGGACGAGCGCCTCCTCCACGCCCGGCTCGCCGCCCTCCGGCGCCAGGCGCGGCACCATCCGCTCGGCCTCGCTCCCGTTCTCGAGTACGCCCTTCACCTCCGGGCCGAGAGCGTCGACCTCTCCCGCACCGTGTGGGGGCTCGCGCTGGGCGCGCCCGCGCCGGCGCTCCTCGACGCTCTCATCTCCGCCGTATGAGCCTCGCCGTCCGTCTCGTCGCCCGGGGCCCCGAGAGCGCCGGCTTCGCGCTCGCCGGGATCCGGGCGGTGGCGGCCGAGCCCGCCGAGGGCGGCGGAGAAGAAGTGCGGGCGGTCCTCCAGCGTCCGGACTCGGGCGTGGTGCTGGTCGAGGACGCGCTCTTCGACCGGCTCGACGACGATTTGCGCCGGCGCCTCGGTCGCCACCCGCTCCCCATCGTGGTGCCGTTTCCGGGACCTTCGTGGGCGCCGCCGGGCGAGGGCGTGGATGAGTACATCCTCGATCTGCTCCGCCAGGTGATCGGCTACCGGGTGAGACTCAAGTGAGCGGCGCCGCCATCGTCCGCGTCAGCGGCTCGCTCGCCGAGGTGAGGCCTCTCCCCGGCGCTTCGCTCTACGAGCTGGTTCGCGTCGGCGAGCGCGGCCTCCTGGGCGAAGTGGTGCGGGTCACGGGCGACAGCGCTACGGTGCAGGTCTACGAGGAGACCGGCGGCCTCCGCGTCGGCGAGCCGGTGCGCGCCACCGGCCAGAGTCTCACCGTCCACCTCGGTCCCGGGCTCCTCGGATCCGCCTTGGACGGCGTGGGCCGCCAGCTCACCGGGCTCCTGGCGCAGGGAGGCGACTGGGTGGTCCCGGGCGCGACCGCGCCCACGCTCGACGCCGCCAAGGCCTGGCCGTTCACCCCGGCGGTCGTCCCGGGCACGACGGTCGGACGGGGCGACGTGCTGGGCACCGTCGAAGAGCGGCCCGGGTTCGCGCACCGGATCCTGGTGCCGCCCGGCGTCTCGGGCGTAGTGGCGGATCTCGCGGCTGGCTCGTACACGGTCGAGGATGCGATCGGCCGGTTCGCCGACGGCACCGCGCTCTCGCTGGCCCACCGCTGGCCGGTGCGCATCCCCCGTCCGTCCGCGGCGCGGCTCGCGGCCGCGCGGCCGTTCCTCACCGGCCAGCGGGTCTTCGACCTGCTGTTTCCGGTGGCCGAGGGGGGGAGCGTCGCGGTGCCGGGCGGGTTCGGCACCGGGAAGACGGTCATCGAACAGTCGCTCGCCAAGTTCGGCGACGCCGACGTCGTGGTCTACGTGGCGTGCGGCGAGCGCGGCAACGAGATGGCGGAGGTGCTGAACGAGTTTCCCAGGCTCACCGATCCCCGCACCGGGCGTCCGCTGCTCGACCGGATGGTGCTGGTCGTGAACACGTCCAACATGCCGGTCGCCGCGCGGGAGGCCTCGGTGTACGTGGGCATCACCATCGCGGAGTACTTCCGGGACATGGGATACCGCGCCGCGGTGATGGCGGACAGTCTCTCGCGCTGGGCGGAAGCGCTGCGGGAGATGGGCGCGCGGCTGGAGGAGATGCCGGGGGAAGAAGGATACCCGACGTCGCTCGGCAACCGGCTGGGGCATTTCTACGAGCGCGCCGGCTGCGTGCGCGCCGTGGGCCGCCCGGAGCGGACCGGCGCGGTGACGCTGATCAGCGCGGTCTCGCCGCCGGGCGGAGACTTTTCCGAGCCGGTGACGCAGGCGTCGCTGCGGGTGGTGGGGGCCCTCTGGGCGCTCGACCCCGCGCTGGCACATCAGCGCCAGTTCCCCGCCGTGGACTGGGAGACGAGCTACAGTCTGAGCGCGGCGGCCCTGCGCGACTGGTTCCGCGCTTCGGCGGGGGAGGACTGGGAGTCCCTGCGGGCGGACTTGCTCGGGCTTCTCCAGCGCGACCGCGAGCTGCGGGAGATCGCGGGGCTGATCGGGCCCGAGGCCCTGCAGGACGCGGACCGGCTGGTGCTGGAGGTGGCCGCCGCGGTGCGCGCGAACGTCCTGGGGCAGAGCGCCTTCGATCCCAACGACGCGTTCTCGCCGATCGAGAAAACGCGGGCGCTCGCCCGGGGCGCCGTCCGCCTCGGGCGCGCGGCGCGGGCCGCGCTCGATCGTGGCGCGGGATTCGAGCAGCTCCAGCTCGGCCCCGCCGCCCGCGCGCTCGCGGCGCTCCGCCGCGCCGCGCCCGCCCAGCTCGCGGCACCCGAGGCCGCGCTCGACGCCGCCTTGCGGGCGCTCGCTCCCGCGGGGGCCGCGTGAGCGTCGCCCGGGTGTACCGCGGCGCCCGGGGCGCGAGCGGGCCGCTGCTCTATCTCCAGCGGACCGCCGGCGTGGCGTTGGGCGAGTGGGTGGTGATCCGGGCGCCGGAGGAGGCGCCGCGGCGGGGCCAGGTGATCGACGCCGGCGAAGAGATCACCGTGGTCCAGGTGCTGGAGGACACGGTCGGGCTGCCGCCGTCGCGCGCGGAGATCACCCTCACCGGCAGCGAAGCCCGGGTGCTGGTGGGCCGCGAGTTCCTGGGGCGCGCCTTCGACGGAACCGGAAATCCGGTGGACGGATTGCCCGCGCCCGTCGGCGACGAACTGCGCCCGGTCTGGGGCGCGCCCATCAATCCCGCCCGCCGGGCCCGCCCCTCGGACTACATCGAGACGGGCATCTCCGCGATCGACGGTCTCAACACCCTGGTCCGCGGGCAGAAACTGCCCATTTTCTCCGGCCCCGGCCTCCCCGGGCTCGACCTCGCCGCGCGAATCGTGGAAGGCGCGCGGGCGCCGCGGGACGAGCCTTTTGCGGTGGTCTTCGCGGGGATCGGCATCACCGCCCGCGAGCGCGACGCCTTCCTCAAGACCTTCGAGCGGAGCGGCGTCGCCGAGCGCAGCGTGCTCTACCTGAACGAGACCCGCGATCCCACCATCGAGCGGATTCTCGCGCCCCGGGTAGCGCTCGCCGAGGCCGAGTATCTCGCGTTCAGCGCGGGAATGCACGTCCTGGTGGTGCTCGCGGACCTGACCCACTACTGCGAGGCGCTGCGCGAGATCGCCACCGCCCGCCGCGAGATGCCCGGCCGCCGCGGCTACCCGGGATACATGTACACCGATCTCGCGAGTCTCTACGAGCGCGCGGGGCAGGTGGTCGGGCGCCCGGGCTCGCTCACCGAAATTCCCGTCGTCACCATGCCCGACGACGACATCACCCATCCCATCGCCGATCTCACCGGCTACATCACCGAGGGACAGGTGGTGCTGGATCGCGACCTCCACCGGCGCGGCGTCTTCCCGCCGATCAACGTCCTGCCCTCGCTGTCGCGCCTGATGAACGCGGGCGTCGGGGCGGGGAAGACGGTGGCCGAACATCGCGAGTGGGCGGATCAGCTGTACGCCGTCTACGCCCGCGGCACCGAGGCGCGGCAGACCGCCGCCATCGTCGGCGAGCAGGGGCTCTCCGGCGCGGACCGCCGAGCCCTCGCCTTCGCGGAGCGCTTCGAGCGGGAGCTGGTGCATCAGGGCGATGCGCGCCGCGCCACCGCGGAGACGATCGCCGCCGGGTGGCGCCTGCTCGAGGGACTGCCCCGCGAGGATCTGCTCCGGCTCTCCGAGGCCACCTGGGCGGCGAGGAACGGAGGACGGGCGGCTTGAGCCGGAGTGCGGCGTCGCCCACCCGCATGAACCTGCTGCGCATCGCGCGGCGCCTCGATCGCGTCGCGCGCGGCGGATCGCTGTTGCGGAAGAAACGGGAAGCGCTGGTGGCGCGGCTCTTCGGTCTGGCCCGCCCGGCCCGGGACGCGCGCGCCCGCATCGCGGAGGCGAGCCGGACCGCCTACGCCGCGCTCCTGCCCGCGCTGGCGCGCCACGGCGACGCCGGCCTGCGCGCCATCGGTTGGCCAACCCGGGCCGTCACCGTGGACGTGGAATCGGAGATGGTGTGGGGCATTCCGGTGGCGACTATCACCCGTCGCAGTCCGCTGGCGCGCACCCTCGGCGCCCGGGCCACCGCGCCCGCGGGCATCGGGCCCGCCGCGATCGGCGCGGCCCAGGCCTTCGAGACGCTGGTGGAACTGCTTCTCGACGCCGCGCCGGGGGAGGCGCTGCTCCGGCGCCTGGGGGAAGCGCTGGCCCAAACGTCGCGGCAGGTGAACTCGCTCGAGCGGCGGGTCGCCCCGGCCCTCGCGCGCAACCTCACCACCATCCGTCGGGTGCTGGACGAGCGGGAGCGGGAGGAGCGCTGGCGCGAGACTCACCTGGGTCCCGGCCAGAAGGCCTGCGTATCAGGGCATCCCTGAGAACGACTCTGATGGTCGCCTCCGGCGGGCTTCAGACTGCCTTCATCCTGGGACCGCGAAGATGGTAGCGGAATCGTAGAAGTGGGCTGGACGTTCTTCTTCAACGGCGAATGTGTCGGAGGAGTCCCATGAAGTCTCCTCGTCTCCTGGTTCTCGCGGCGCTCGCTCTGTGTGCCTGCACCACCGAGTCGATCGTCTATCGCACCCGTCCCCCGTTCAATCCGCCTCCGGACTCGGTGAACGGCTTCCTCGGCTACTTCGACGTGCCGGCGAAGACCACCACCTGCGGCAACTGCCACGTGGAGAATCAGGGGAAGTGGAAGACGACCAAGCACGCGTCCGCGTGGGGCGACCTCCAGGCCTCGAACCACGCGGCCTCGTACTGCAACAACTGCCACTCGGTGTCGCAGAACGGGAACCGCGTGGGGCACCCGGCCGGCTACGCGGTGAAGGCCGACTCGGCCTACCACGACGTGCAGTGTGAGAACTGCCACGGTCCCGGTCTCGCCCACGTACAGAACCCGGTGCTCGCCACCGTTCCGCTCGCGTCCGCCAACGTGGATACCGGCCTGGTCTACACCTGCGCCGCGTGCCACACCGGCGTCCACGAGCCGTTCGTGGATCAGTGGAAGCAGTCGGCGCACGGTTCCGGTCCCGGCTATTCGGCCGCCGCCGCCAACCCGTCCTGCGCGCCCTGCCACGAGGGGAAGGCCGCGCTGCAGGTCAAGTTCGGCGTCACCGGCAAGTTCCTGGAGAAGGACTCGGCGGGCACGCTGCTCCGCATCACCTGCGTGGTCTGTCACGATCCCCACGGCTCGCCCTACACGGCGCAGCTCCGCGCCGATCCCTCCACGCCGTCGCTCGACAACCTCTGCGTGACCTGTCACTCCCGGAGCGGCACGCCGCCCTGGAGCACGGCCAGCGGCGCCACCGGAACCTCGCGCGGCGCGCACGGCGCGCAGGGTCTCCTGGTGCTCGGCATCAACGTCGGCTGGATTCCACCGGGCTTCACCTACGACACCAACCAGATCGTGTCGAGTCACGGGACCGCCGCGAACCCCAACTTGTGCGCCACCTGTCACGTGGCGCGGACCACCTACACCGACTCCGCGACCGGAGCGTTCGCGCTCCAGAGCGTCGGCCACCTGTTCGCGGCCACGCCCTGTCTCGACTCGGCAGGACTTCCCACGGCGGGCACGGACTGTGCCGCGTCCCAGCGCGATTTCAGCGCCTGCTCCAGCTCCAGCTGTCACATCGGTGGGCCGAGCGTCGCGCGCTCCGCGTTCCTCACCTTCCAGGGGCGCCTCGACAACCTGCTCGACCAGATCTGGACCGACACCGACTCCAACAAGGTCGTGGATCCGACCGACGGCGGCCTGATTCCGCAGATGCTGGCGCGGGCCGACTCGGCGGACTCGGCGCAGCTGAACTTCAGCACCAACGTGACCACCGTCGCCAAGGGCGCGCTCTGGAACGCCGCTCTCGCGGCCACCGACGACCGGAAGAATTTCCTCTCCGGGAAGCTGATGGGCCGGACCTTCTCGACCCACATGGCGTCCGGAAACGGGGTCCACAATCCGTTCCTGCTCGAGGCGCTGCTCACCTCGTCCATCACGGCCCTGAAGACCACCTACGGCCTGGCGGCGCCGCCGATCGATCTGCGGGTCCACGCCACCCGGCCGCCCACGGTGCGCGTCGCCGCGCCGAAGCCGGGGCTGGTACCGGCGCGGAGAGCGGTAGCGGGCGGCTCCGGCCAGCGGTAGGATCTTCGAGCTTATGACCATCTTTCCCGGCCCCGGGGGCGCAGCGGTCTCCGGGGCCGGCCAGTCTCCGGCCGCGCTCGCCGCCGCGCCTCATCTCCCGGGCGGCATCGCGAGCGTCCTTCGCTTCTTCCTCAATCTCCCGGCGTGGATCCAGATCCCCGGCATTCTGCTGGGGTCGCTCGCGGGCGCCGCCCTGGTGTACCTGCTCTGGCGCCGCCGGCGCGACATCGGCCGATGGATCGTCACCCGCCAGCGGCGCGTGAAACTCGCGCTCGCCGCCGCGGCGGGGGCGGCCGCCCTGGTCGCCGCCGCCTTCGGGCTGGTGAGCTACCACTACGTCGAGCGCAACAACGGCTTCTGCACCGGCTGCCATGTGATGAGTCCCGCGTTCCTCGCGTTCACGGGATCGAAGCACGACACCCTCGCCTGCCACGACTGCCATCAGCAGAGCATGTACGCCAACGCGCGACAGTTCTATCTCTGGATCGTGGAGCGGCCCAAGGAAATCGGCGTCCACAAGCACGTCCAGAACCGGGTCTGCGAGGGGTGCCACGCCACCGGCCAGCCCGAGTTCTGGCGCCGCATCGAGCAAACCGCTGGGCACCGCACCCATCTCCAGTCCGACTCCAGCGTCCTGCGCAACGTGGAGTGCGTGAAGTGCCACGGCTATCAGGTGCATCACTTCGTGCCCGCCGATTCCACCTGCGGCCAGCACGGGTGCCACACGTCGATCGCCATCAAGCTCGGAAAAATGAAAGGGCAGACCGACCTCCACTGCGTGGTCTGCCACCGCTTCACCGCCGACGTGCCCCAATTCGTCTCCTACGACTCGGCGCGCGGCACCCTGGTGCCGACCAACGGTCAGTGCCTGCACTGCCACGCGATGCAGAAGGTGCTCGCCGACTTCGATCCCGCGCGCGACCCGCATCGCGGCACCTGCGGCGACTGCCACAACCCGCACACCCAGGCCACGCCCGCCGAGGCGGCCAAGACCTGCGCCACCGCCAAGTGTCACGCGGACTGGCGCGGCGATCCCTTCCACGTGGGCCGGAATCACCGGGCCGTCAGCGAGAACTGCATTCTCTGCCACGAGCCGCACCACGCCAAGGTGGATCCCTCGGATTGCGCCGGGTGCCATGCCCGGGTGCGCGCCAAGCGCGCCGACCTGACGCCTCCGCTCCCGTTCGACACCACCAAGGCGCTGAAGGGCGCGAAGAGCGTCTCGCTCGCGCCCCCCGGGGAACGGCCGCCGGACCGGCCCAAGGGGAAAGGCGACGCCCGCGTCGACTTTTCCCCCGCCGCTCTTCCCGCCGCTCCCGACACCTTCCCGCACGACCGACACAAGTCCCTCGCCTGCATCACCTGCCACGCGTCGCAGGCGCAACACGGCCGCCTCACCTTCGAGCCGCCGCGAGGATGTCAGATCTGCCACCATCAGGACGCAGCCAGGGCGGACTGCCTGAAGTGCCACGCCCCGGCGGAGGTGGCGCGGCCGGAATCGGTGCTGGTGCGGGTCGCGGTGGCGCGGCAGCCGGTCCGCCGTCACCCGGCGGTCTTCGATCACGCCCGGCATCAGCGCCTGGCGTGCGTGACCTGTCACAACACCGCGGTCACGCTCGCGCCCGATTCGGCGACGCTCTCCTGCGCCGCGTGCCACGACGATCACCACACGGCCGGGCGCGCCTGCGCGTCGTGCCACACCGCCACCGCCGACTCGGCGGTGCGCGCCGCTCACGCGCCGCCCGCCGACGCGCACCTCGCCTGCGCCGCGTGCCATCAACCCGCGATCGTCGCGGGGCTCGTGCCCGACCGCGCGCTCTGCGAGACCTGCCACGCCAAGCAGCGCGACCACTACGCCGATCGGGAGTGCACGGTGTGCCACTTCGGAGCGGCGCCCGGCGCCTACGCCGCCCGCCTGCGGAGCGGCGCGCCGTGAAGCGCGCCCAGATCGCGGTCGCGGTGGTGCTGGCGGCGCCGGGTCTTCGGGCCCAGGGGTATCGCCTCCGCCTCGACAACCGCGCGCAGTCGGTCTCGTTCCGCGGCGTGACGCTGGACAGCATCCCCGCGTCCGACACCGTCTCCGGACCGGGCGGCGGTCCCGCCACGCCCGACGGCTACGCGGTCACCTGCGGCTCGAACGGCTACTGCATTTTCTACCGTCCCGGTGCCGAGGTGCACGCCGTCCCGATTTCGAGCACCGCGGACTTCCTGCTCTGGGGACTGGGCCTGCCCGGGCTCTCCGTCCACGGCCTGGCGCGCGGAACGGTGCAGGCGGGCGACTCGGGATCGTGGCCGGTCACCAGCCCGGCGGTGGAGCTGCTGGAGGGTTACGCCGAGTACGCCACCGAGCGGGTGACCGCGCAGCTGGGCCGCCAGAACGTCGCCACCCGCCTCGGCTACACCGGATTCGACGGCGGCCGCGTCATGCTGCGGGACGCGGGACGCGGTCTCGACCTGAGCGCCTTCGGCGGCTGGGGCCTCGCGCGCGGCTTCGCGTTGCCGGTGACGAGTCCCGCCCTGAATCCGCTGGACGAGTTCCGTCCCCAGAGCCGGCAGCTGGTGGTGGGCGCCGGGGCCGGCTGGCGCCGCGCGCGGTTCGACGCCCACCTCGACTACCTGCGCGAGGTGGACCCGAGCACCCGGTACTTCGTTTCCGAACGCGGCGCGTTCGACCTCGCGGTCCGGCCCCTGCCGGGGTGGAGCCTCACCGGCGGCGCCGACTACGATTTCGCCGCGGGTCTCTGGGGAAGCGCGGACGTCGCCCTCCGTTACGAGGACCCGACCGGACGCATCGCGGCGGAGATCGGCGCCCGGCGCTACCGCCCCCACTTCGACCTCTGGACCATCTGGGGCGCGTTCAGTCCGGTGCCCTACGGCGCCGTGGATCTGTCGGTCTCCGCGTCGCCGATCCGCGCCCTCCGGCTGCGCGCCACCGGCGAGCGGTATCGTTACGACGACGCGGCCGCTTCGACGCCGCTCTTCGACGCGAAGACCGACGGCTGGCGCTACGGCTGGGGCGCCACCTACACCCTCGCCCCGCGCTGGAGCTTCGACGGCGGCTACCACGCCGAGTTCGGCCCCGGCGCCTCGTCCCGCGGATTCGACGCGACGGTGACCTTCGCGGCCCGGGAGCGGCTCGACTTGAGCGCGTACGGCTCCACCCTCGACCGTCCCCTCGAGTTCCGCTACGACCAGTCGTCGCTCCGCGCTTTCGGTCTCACCGCCGACGCGCGCCCCGCTTCCTGGATCCGCGTTCAGCTCGACGCCGGCCGCTACGCCGAAGACCGCCGCCGTCCCGACGCGGCCGCCTTCAGCTGGAACCAGGTCCGGGCCGCCCTCCGCGTCATCCTCCTCTTCGGGAGCGAAGCGGACCTCGCGGGCGTTCCGCCCGCGGTCCGGGGCATGCCCCAGGCGGGGACTCCGTGAAGCTCGCTCCCGTCCTCGCCGTCCTCGCGCTCGACGCGGTGGCGGGTCTTTCCGCCCAGCAATCGGCGCGGTTCGATCACGCGCGGCACGCCAAGGTCTTCGCGACCTGCACCGTGTGCCACGCCGGCGCCGCCACGCCCGCGGCCCCCCTCTGGCCGGACTCCGCCGTCTGCGGGTCGTGTCACGACGGTACCATTCAGGCCCGGGTGACCTGGCAGCCCCCCGCCACGCCTCGCGCCACGAACCTCCGGTTCGAGCACGGCGCGCACGCGCGGGCCGTGGCGGCCAGGGGCACCGGCGCCTCCGAACCCCTGGCGTGCGTCAATTGCCATCTCGCGGAAGCGGCGCCCTGGA
>DASSQQ010000046.1:0-23510 GCA_035702425.1 Gemmatimonadales bacterium | reverse complement strand
AGCGATATCTGCTCCGTGGTGGCCACCACGCGTCCGTCGCGCGCCACCCGCGCCAGGGCTTCGATGCGCTCGAGGCGATCGTCCAGCGGCGTCAAGTTCCAGCGTCCGCACGCGGAGCAGATGACCCAGAGCCGTCCCTTCCACTCGTCGTAGGCGAACCGGCGACCCACGCCGAGTCCGGAGGGGCCGCCGTCGCCCGCGAGCTTCCCGTTGCAGAACGCGCAGTTCTGGAACATCAGCGCGAGGAGGGAAAGCGCTCGGGGCGAAACGGCGCGAGGTCGAGCTCGCTCTTCCCCGTGGCGACGAGCTCGGCCACGATGTCGCCGGTCAGCGCGGCGAGGAGCACGCCGTTGCGTCCGTGGCCCGTGGCGTAGACGAGCCCCTCCACGCCGGGCTCGGGTCCGATGACGGGGAGCCCGTCGGGGGTGACGGGGCGCAGACCGGCCCAGGAGCGGGCGATGGGGCTCCGGCCGAGGGCGGGAAGGATGCGCGCGGCGCCGGCGACGATTTGCTGCACGCCTTCCTTCGTGGAACGCGCGTCGAAGCCGACCCGCTCCATGGTGGAGCCGAGGAGCGCTTCGCCGCCGCGCGCGAGCACGTAGCCGTGGTTGTGATAGAGAATGGCGGGGGGCGTGCCCGGCGGCCAGGCGGTCGCGGCCATCTGCCCGCGCACCGGCTCCACCGGCAGGATCCGTCCGCCGGGGGTGAGCCCGGGGGACCAGGCGCCCGCCGCGAGCACCACGCGCTCGGCCGGGACGGTGCCGCCGAGGGTCCGCACCCCGGTGACGCGTCCCGCGACCGTCACCACCTGCTCCACCCGCTCCTTCACCACCTCGACCCCGGCGAGCCGCGCGTCGGCGAGGAGCGCGCGCGCCAGCGCCGCGGGATCCACCGCGCCGTCTTCAGGCGCGAAGAGCGCGCCCAGGCACTCCGGGGCGACACCGGGCCAGCGCTCCAGCACCTCGGGCTCCGAGAGCCAGTCGCAGCGCAGGCCGGCCTGCCGCTGCAGCGCGACCAGGTCCTTCAGCTCCGCGGCGCGCGCCTCGTCGAAGGCGAGGGAGGCGATCCCGCCGCGCCAGAGCCCGATGTCGATCTCCGTACTGTGTGAAAGTTCGGTGGCGAGCGCTTCATAGAGATCCCGTCCCCGCACCGCGAGGGCGAGGAATCCTTCCTCCGTCGGCTCGATCTGGGCGGCGAGCATGCCGGCCGACGCGGGCGTGGCGGCGGCCGGGTCGGGCCCGGGCTCGAAGACCGCCGCCGGCAGGCCTTTCCGGGCCAGGGCGCGGGCGCAGGCGGCGCCCACCACGCCCCCACCCACCACGGCGACGGCGATCCCTTTCACCGCGTGTGGACTCCCCGAAACCGGGCGCTAGATTCCGGCGTAAGGCAGGTGGCTGGTGCGGACTCTCCGGAGGTGTCTATGCTCCGCAGCATTCTTGGCTTCGCCGTATTCGCGGTCGTCGCGTGGCTCGCGCTGCGCCTCGTCTTCGGCATCATCGGGACGCTGTTCGGCCTCGCCATGGTGGTACTCTGGCTCGCGGCCATCGGCTTCCTCATTTATCTCGTGGTGCGGGTGGTGAGCCCGGCCACCGCGGACAAGATCCGCGAGATGGTGAAGGGTCGCCGGGCGGACGCCTAACCCGTCCTGGAATCGTCAGGTTCGAGTTTCGAGGGTCGTCGTCCTTCGCGGGCGGCGGCCCTTTTCTCATCTCGCGCCCAGCCGCTCCAGCACCGCCCAGGTGAGGAGTGGCACCAGGATCTCGTGGTGCCCGGTGAGCTGGATCCCGCGCCCGCCGGCGGCGGTCGGCCGCTCCACCACGTTCATCCGCGGCCGGTAGTGCCGCTGCATGTCGAAGTCGCAGGCGGTGAAATTGGTCGGCCGGCCCCGGTTCAGGTTGCGCGACACGGTCAGCGCTTTCAGGAACACCTCCGGCATCACCACCGCGCTGCCCAGGTTCAGCACCACTCCACCGGCGTCGAGCTCCGGGAGCATGCCCGCGAGGCGCTTGAAGTCCCGGTGACTGGTGGCGCCGAGCGCCGCGCCGTCGGCGGTGGGATGCTGGTGGATGATCTCGGCCCCCACCGCCGCGTGCACCGTGACCGGAACGCCCAGCGCCGCCGAGGCCGCGAGCAGGGACACCTCCCGGCCGGGGAGCGTCTTCCGCGCGGCGAGATACCCGGCGAGGGCCTCGCCCATCCCCTGTTGTTTCGCGGCGCCCGCGGCGATCGCGGCGTTCATCTCCCGCCCCGTTTCCTCGGCCATCCCGAAGGTGCCGTCGGCGAGTCCCGCGGCCACGTCCTCGCTGGTCCCGCCGAAGGCGGCCAGCTCGAAGTCGTGGATCGCGGCGGAGCCGTTCATCGCGAGGTGAGTGAGCGCCTTCCGGCGGGCGAGCTCGATCAGGAGCGGCGCGAGGCCGACCTTGATGACGTGCCCGCCCAGCATCGCGAGCACGCCGCGCTTGCCGGCCGCGGCCGCGATCTGATCCGCCACGAAGCGGAGATCGCGCGCGGCGAGCACGTCGGGCAGGGACTTCCAGAACGCGGCGAAACTCCGGTCGGCGCCCGGCGGGTGCGCGAGCAGGGAGGGTTCGACGTTGTTGTGACGCTGGGCGATGGGAACGGTCTTCAAGCGGGCGAAGTCGGCTTCGCGGTAGTCGGTCATCGATGCTCCGGGAGCGAGTACTCCTTGAGTTTCAACGTGACCGTGCCAAAGCTGAAATTGGACTGCAGGGCCAGCATCATCCGGCGGGCGTCGTCCGAGAGCCACATCCGCGCGTCGGCCTGCTCGGCGAAAATGCCGCGGCCGTTGGGGATGATGGGCCGGATCACGATGGCGTCGAACTTGTGCCCCGCCACGCTGATCCGCTGCCGCCCCAGCACCTGCACGATGACCGGATTCCGGTCGGGGCGGAAGTAGCGGTTGTATTCGTAGCGCTTGCCCGACTCCAGCGGGACGGTCCGGATCCAGTAGAGGAACGCGGCGTCGTCGAGCGGGTTGGCGCTGGCCGGGAAGGTCGAGTCGGCGCCGTCTTCGCGGTAGAACCCCGAATCCGGATAGATGTCGTAAATGTGATGCCACTCGTGGCCTTTTTCGACGGTCTCCTGCTTGTAGCGCCGGGAGCGGAAATCGTTTCGGCCCACCCAGGACTCGAGGCTCTGGTCCAGATGATACCAGAGCGCGCCGCCCTGGATGTGAAAGGTGAAATGCACGGTTTCGGCGCCGCGAATGGTATCGATGCCCGCGACGGCCATGGTGGCCTCGCCGACGCTGAAGGGGCCGTAGGTCGCCTTGTAGACGAGCCGCTCGCCCACGGCGAAGGGCACCGCGTCCGGACCGGTGGCCGCGGAGTCTTTGGGTGCGGCCGGGGTGCTGTCGCTCTGCGCGCGGAGCGGCACGGTGACCAGGAGGAGCGCCGCGGCGGCCACGGCGCGGGCGGCGCGGGCGGCGCGAATGACCGGACGCGCGCGCCACGCCGCGACCAGCGCGCTCCAGGGGCGCACCCGCGACGCCCGCTGGTGGAGGTCGTAGCGCGCGGTGGCGGTCACGGTCTCGATCCGCCGCGAGTGGGGCGCGAGGCGCGCCAGGAGCTCGGCGCTGGCGCACCAGCCGTCGGTGGTGAGGAGGGGTTTCTGGTCGCGGGTCGCCTGCCGCAGGGCCACGAGGCGCAGCGCCACGAACCCCGAGACCGTGTCGCGGATTCCCGGGACGCCGAGGAGACGGGGAGCCAGACGGCGCGCCCACGCGAGGCCGCGCGCCCGCGCGCCGGTCGCCGCCAGCTGTTCGGCCACCACCAGGTCGGCGCCGGATTCGATGCGCTTCACCATGTCGTCCATCACGTCCGGTGAATGCACGAAGTCCGCGTGCAGGGTGATGGCGCAGTCCCGCTTGGGGCGGTCGGTGCGCTGGAGCGCGAGCCGCAGCAGCTCCTCCAGGCTCTTCGCGTATCCCAGCCGGGCGCCGTGGGTCACCACGGTCATCGGAAGCACCCGGGCGTAGGCGCCGAGCACCTCGCCGGTGCCGTCGGTCGAGCCGTCGTCACAGACCAGGAGCTGGTATTCCCGCTGAAAGGCGGTGAAGACCTGCCGGACCTTCCAGAGCACGAGCCCGGCGGTGGGCGCTTCGTTGTGCACCGGCACGCAGACGTAAATCATGGCCGCAATCTAGACCAGTGACCGATACGCGGCCAAGACGCCGTCACCCATGGCGCGCGCGGTGAAACGAGCGGGAAGCGGGACGGGGGATGGGGGATGAGCCAGTGTCTGCGCGACCTTGAGCGCCAGCGCCTCCGCGTCGCCGACCGGCACCAGGCATTCCGCCGGGAGGATCTCGGGCAGGCCGCCCCCCGCGGTCGCGACCACCGGACGCTCCAGCGCGAGGGCGTCCAGGACCACGCTGCCCAGTCCCTCTTCCTTGGACGACATCACGAACACATCCGCCTCCCGGATCAGGGCGTCCGCTTCTTCCACATACCCCAGCAAATGCACGCGGTCCGCCACCCCCTGGGCCGCGATCTCACGCTCCAGAAGCCGGCGGCGTTCTCCTTCGCCCGCGATCACCCAGTGCAGTCCCGGCGCCAGGGCCCGCGCCCGGGCGGCGGCGCGCACCAGGGTGAGCTGGTCCTTGTGATCCACCAGCGCCGCGACGTTCGCCGCGACCAGGGCGTCCGGGGAGAGGCCGAGCCGGGACCGGACGTTGGATGGGCGCCGCGCGGCGTGGCGCACTTCCTCGGCGTCGATTCCCGACGGGACGACGACCACGTCGCGATCGGGAATCCCGTCGCGCACCAGCATCGCCTTCACCGCGGCCGAGATCGCGATGATGCGATCGGCGCGCCGCCAGGACCGGGCATGGCGCAGGTGAAAGTCCACCCGGCGGGTGACGATCAGGCGGGGGCGTTCGTACCCGCGGGCCCAGCGCTTGACGACGGCCCGCTCGGTCATCGCGAAGGCGAGGAGGATCACCGAGAGCGCGTGGCTGTCGTGGGCGTGGACGATCTGGGGCCGCGCGCTCACCAGGTGCCACGCGAGCCGCCACGCCGCCCAGGGATCCATGCCGAAAGTCCAGCGAACGCCGGTCACCGATACCGCGAGCTCGCCCGCCCGCCGCGCCAGCTCGCTCCCGTGCTTCGTGAACAGACTCTGGTGGACCTCGGGCTTCCGCGCGAGCTCGCGCAGGAGGAGGCGGACCTGATTCTGCCCGCCCCGCCAGACTCTGCCGGAGTCCACGTGGAGGACGCGCATCGCCTACCGCGGCTGGGGGACGACGGCGCCCAACACCCGGCGCAGCTCCGCCAGGGTGAAAGGCTTGTGGAGGACGGGACGCCCGATGCGCTCGAGGAAGTGCTGGGTGTCCCCTCGCACCGTGTCCCCGGTGGCGAAGATGATCCGCTCGGCCACCTGGGGGTGCTCCTGCGCCAGCCGCTCGTACATTTCCCGGCCGCCGAGTTGCGGCATCCGGAGGTCGCAGATGATCACGTCGAAGGGCTCGCTCACCGCCCGCTCGATGGCGTCGACGCCGTCACCGGCCACGGCCACGCTGTGGCCCCAGCTCTCGAGCGTGGCGCGCATGTAGTGGAGGATGTGCGGCTCGTCGTCCACCACGAGGAGCCGGAGCGGCACGTTGAACCCGGCCGCGGGCTCGGCCGGAGCGCGGCTGCCGCGGGTGCCGCCCGGCAGCTCCACCGTGAAACTCGCGCCCGCGCCGGTGGTCGAATCGAGCGTGATCCGCCCGCCGTGCTCGGTGACGATACCCTGGGAGATCGCGAGGCCCAGGCCCGTGCCCTCGCCTTCCGGCTTGGTGGTGAAGAAGGGCTCGAAAACGCGCTGGGCGATGGCGTCCGGAATCCCCGGCCCGTCGTCGGCCACGGTGACCGCCACGCCGTCGAGCCAGCGCTTGGCGGTGATCCAGACCCGCCCGCCGCGGCCGCTGCTCCCGATCGCCTGGGCGGCGTTGTTGATCAGGTTGACGAACACTTGCTTGATCTGGTTGGCGTTGACCTCGACGTCCGGGAGATCGGGCGCCACCTCGAGCACGGCCTCCACGTGCAGGGTCATCACCTGATTGCGGAGCAGTGCCAGGGTGGACTCGAGGATGGGACCGACGGCCTGCACCTGCCGCTCCCCCTCCTGGCGGCGCGCGAACGACAGCAGGTTCTTCACGATGGTCGCGGCCCGCTCGGCTTCCTGGCGGATCACCTGCAGCGGCTCCGCCATGCGGGCGGGCACCTCGCCCGCCTCCACCAGGAAGTCCGCGAAGCCCACCACCGAGGCCAGGGGGTTGTTCAGGTCGTGCGCCACCCCGGCGATCAGTTGACCCATGGCCGACATTTTCTCAGACTGTATGAGCTGGTCCTGGAGCCGCCGCTTGTCGGTCTGGTCGTCGAAGAGGAGCACCGCGGCGCCGGCGTCCTCCTTGGCCATAGGCACGTGGCTGACGAGGAGCACGCGGTCGCCGGACCGGAGCTCCACCTGAGCCGAGCCGGGCTGGGCCAGCACCCGGGCCACGACCTCGGACCAGGCCGGGGGCACGAGGCCGAGCCAGGGGCGGCCGGGCAGGGCGGTGACGGGCATGTCGATCAGGTGGGCGAACGCGTGATTGGCGCGCCGCACCACGCCGTGGGCGTCCAGGATGCAGATGGCCTGCGGGATGCCGTCGACAGTGTGCTCCCACTCGCGTTTGCCGGTGGAGAGCAGGTCGAGGAGGCGGGCGTTCTCGAGGGCGATGGCGGCCTGCGCCACGACGGCGCTGGCGAGGGCCAGATCCGGGGGTCCGAAGGCGTCGCGGCGGCGGGCGCCGAGCGATACGGCGCCGATGGTGCGGCGGGCGGCGGTAAGGGGCACGCCGATCCAGGAGCCGGGGCTGTCGGCGGGCGCGTCGTCGCCGGCGGCCGCGGCGTCCCGGGGCAGGAGCAGGGGACCCCGGCGGAGCGCGAGCTGGAGGAGCGGGTCGTCGGTGCGCGCGGCGTGCGCGCCGCGATCCCAGGCGATGACGAGGCGGTTGGAGTCCGCCTCGAGGAGCGCGATCACCAGCTGGTCCGGATGCAGGAGCTCGGTGAGCGCGCGCGCGATGGCGCCGGCGACCGCGGCGGGGCGCGTGGCGCCGGCGAGCTCCTGCGAGAGCGCGGTGAGCTGGGCCAGGATCAGCGCGGCCCGCTCCGGGGTAGCCTGCTCCGATGGAGGTTCGATCATGATCCTCGCGAACGCCCGCGTGCGTCTGGCAGCCGCGGACTACGACCTCGTGGTTTCCGCCCTCGCCCGGGGCGACCCGGCGGCCCGCGCCCGCTGGGCGGACCGGATGGCGGCGGAGGGTCCCGACCCGCTGCTCGACGACCCGGACCTCCTGGACCGCCTCCGCGCCGGGCGGTCGCTCGCGGTGCCGTCGGCCGCGCTCTTCACCTACGTGGCGGTGCGCCACACCCTGCGCGTGGCGGGGATCGACGACCGCGCCCTCGCCGACTACCTGGCCGCGCTGATTCTCGAATTCTCAGACCACGACCGGAGCTCCCGCGCGGCGGGCGTGGACGACCAAACCTATCGCTATCTCATCGATATCGTCAGCGATCTCGCGGATGAAAACGGGGCCGGCGACCGCGCCTTCCTGCTGCGGGTCCACCTCGGCAACTACAGCCTCTGGCTGGCGGGGCTCTTCCCGGACTACATCGCCGCGCGGCGGCGCCGGGCCGGCGGTCCCGACCTTCCGTACTATGACGAGCTGGGCCGGCGGGGGTTCGCGCTCGCCGCCGACCACGCCCTGGCGGACCGCTACGGGATGACGGGGATCTATCGTGCGGCGGCCGAGCGCTTCCCCGCGGTGCGGGTGGCGATCAACCGGCTCTCCGACCGGGTCTTCTTTCCGGACGTCTTCACACCGGAGCGGGTGCTGCGCTCGCTGTAGCGGGGCGTCCGCTCACCGCCGCCGCGAAGGCGCGGAAGAGCGCGCGCTCGCCCAGGTCTTCGGGATGCCACTGCACGCCGAGGAGCCAGGCGGCGGGGCGGGCCCGCTCCACCGCCTCGATCACGCCATCGTCCGACCACGCGGTGGCCGCCAGGTCCTTCGCGAGCTCGCGCACCGCCTGGTGATGGCGGCTGTTCACGGTCGCGCGCTCGACGCCGAGGGTGCGGTGCAGCAGGGAGCCCGGCGCGATCCGGACCTGGTGACGCGCGGTGTCGTCGCCCTGGTGGGGGATGGGGCCGGGGCGTTCGCTCGGGAGGTCCTGGTAGAGCGTGCCGCCCAGCGCGACGTTCAGGATCTGGAGGCCGCGGCAGATGGCGAGGATGGGACGGCCGGCGTCGCGCGCCGCGGCGATCAGCGCCAGCTCGGCCGCGTCGCGCGCGGGAGCGGTGGGGCCGAGGGCGGGATGCGGCGCCGCGCCGTAGCGGGCCGGGTCCACGTCTTCGCCGCCCGACAGCACCAGTCCCGACGTCGCCTGGATCACCGCCGCCGCGTCCCTCGCGTCGAGCAGCGGCGGCACCACCACGGCGGCGAGCCCCGCTTCGCGGAGCGCGCGGGGGTAGGCGACGTTCAGCGCGACGCGCTCCCGACCGCCGTCGGTGCGCACCAGTCCCGAAACGGCGACGACCGGCGTCACTTGGCGCCCGGCGCGGGAGCTCCGAGGAGCGGGCACTTGGGGTTGTTGAGACCGAGCCAGTCCACCCGCACGCCGAACACCGGGAGCACCAGTTCACCGCTCGAGATGACGCCGAGCCTCGGGTAGCCGGGGCCGGGGGCCTGGGACTGGTAGACCAGCACGCCCTCCACCCGCTCCGAGGTGTCGTCCACCACCAGGAGCCCGTACCCGCACCGCCCGGTGGTGTCACCGCGGCATTCGGGACGGTTGATGAACGCGGCGTTCTCGAATCCGAGGACCAGCTGGCGGTTCTTGTCGTAGCCGACGCGCACGTCGCCCTGCTCGGAATTCCCGGCGACCCGCGCGGGGAGGGGATCGGGAAGCCCGCGCGGCGGGTCGGCGATGATCGCGGTGGCGTTGTTGAGCTGCTGCTGAATCATCGTGGGCGCGACGATCTGGGCCATGCCGCACACCGGCGAGCGGGAACGCCCGCCGCCGCACCCGGGCACCAGGGCGGCGACCAGCGCGGGCGCGGCGATTGCCAGAGCGCGGTTCATCAGTAGCTCCAGGTGACGGTGGCCGTCAGGGCGCGGACCGGGGCGAGGGTGCGGGGCACGAGATTGTAAATGTAATTGAGGACGTTCGAGGCCTGCACCCGTACCGCGACCGGACCGCGTTCGTATCCCGCGCGCAGATCGAGAACCTTGGCGCTCACCCGCGGGTCGGTCTCGTAAATCTCCACCCGCTCTTCGCGGCTCGAGAACCGGAAATCCGCGCCCACCGAGAATTGCTCCCACCCGTAGTCCGCGGTGAGCGTGAGGAGGTGGCGGGGGCGGAAGGCGAGGGGCTGGTCCGGCGCGGTGTCGTGCGCGAACTCGCGGGTGTAGAGGTAGGTGTACGCGAGCGTGGTGGCGAGCCGGTCGCTCCAGGGGTGGGCGGTGGCGGAGAGGTCGAGCCCGGCGAGCCGCGCGTGGGCGACGTTCTGGAGCTGGATCTGGAGACTGTCGTTCACCACCGGCTCGATCAGGTCGCGAACCTCGTTCAAGAACAGCGCGGCGTCGAGGTGCAGGAAGCGCACCGGGTCCGCCGCCGCGCCCGCCTCCCCCGACCAGTCGGTCTCCGGCTGGAGCCCGGGATTGGAGATCACCGTGTAGGGGCCGATCACCGTCGACGCGAACCGCTCCGCCAGCGAGGGCGCGCGGAACCCGCGGCCCGCGGAGAACCGCCAGGTGACGTGCCCGGCCGGCACCACCACGCCCGCCCGGGGCGAGAGCACGGCGGAGAGTCCCGCGCCGTCCACCGAGATCAGGTCCGCGCGAATCCCGGCCGTGAACCGCGCGCCGCCCAGGTGCCGCTCGCTCTCGCCGTACGCCGAGTAGGCCTGCTCGGTGTGATTCTTGAAGATGTCGCTCGTGACGTCGCTCGCCGACGCTTCCGCCCCCACGGTCACGACCCGGTCGCTGTCGGGGCGCACGACGGCCCGCAGCTCGGCGCCGAACCGGTCCGCCACGCTGAAGTCGTTGTTGCCGGGCTGGTAGTCCGTGAAGTGGGTGCGGAACCAGGAGCTCCGCGCCTGCCAGGTGAGCGCGGCCGAGGGCGTGCGTTCGAGGACCGCCGTGAAGTACCCCTTGTCGGAGCGGGTGAAGGCGCCGGTGTCGCTCTGGGCGATCATGAACGGCTGGTACACCTGGCCGCGGTCGTCGCACTCCGGCGGAGAGGCGCGCACGCACCAGGCGAGCGGCACCTGGTACTGATCGCTCACCCAGGCGCCGCTGAAATCGAGGCGCGTGTTCTGGCCCGCCTGCCAGCGCGCCTTCCCCGCGGTCTGCCAGTGATTCTGGCGGTCCTGCTGGCGGTAGCCGTCCGAGTGCCAGCCGCCGAGCGAGAGCCCGGCCGCGACCGCTCCCGCGCCGTAGGACCCCGCGCCGTCCAGCCCTTCGCGGTAGCCGGTGAAGTCCCGAAAACGCCAGAGGTCGAACGGCGGATCGGCGAGCCGGCCGAAGGTGGCGCGGAACCGGCCGTGCATCCCGTCGGGGATGGGTTTGGTGATGACGTTCACCACGCCGCCCAGCGCCGCGGAGCCGTAGAGCGCGGAGCCCGCGCCTTTCACCACCTCGACGTGATCCACGTCCTCCACCGGGACCAGGTCCCAGTTGATCCCGCCGCGGTCACCTTCGTTCGCCGGGACGCCGTCCACGAGGAGCAGAACCCGCGAGCCCAGTCCTTCGACGAAGCCCGAGGAGCCGCGGATGTTCACCTGGCCGTCGAGCATCTGCACCGCGGGGGCCTTGTCCACCGCCTCGTCCACCGTGAGCACCGCCCGGCGCGCGATGTCCCCGGGGGGGACGTAGTCCACGCCCGTGATCGCCTGATCGATCAGCTGGGGCCGCTTGGCCGCGGTGACGATCACCGGCGTGGTGGAGAGGGCGCTCGGCACCAGGGTCACGGTCACGGAGATGGAGTCCGCCGCCGGCACGTCCACGGTGTCCGCCCCGGCGAGGAACCCCACCCGCGCGATCCGGAGCACCACCCGTCCCGCGGGCACCGGGGCGAGCCGGAAGCGCCCGGCGTCGTCCGCGACGGCGGCGAGCGCCCTCCCCGCCCCCGTGGCCTCGACCCGCGCGTCCGCCACCGGCCGGCCGGCGGAGTCCCGCACCGTCCCGTTGATCACACCCGTGCCTTGCGCGGCGAGCGCGCCGGGGAGCAGGGCCGCGAGCGCGAAGGCGAGGAGCGCGCGCCTCACGGGCGCGCCGGCGCCGGGAAGTAGAACGACACCGGATGCAGGTTCGAAAAGTCCACCAGGAAGTCCACGTGATCGGTGCCGGTGCCGTTCACCACCACCACGCCCGGCTTGGTGGAATCCGCGGGGTCACGATAGTAACCGGCCTCGCGGAGGAGGGTGTCGGCGTTCTGCACCGTGAGGGTGCCCACCTTCTTCCAGACCGCGAGCACCCACTCGTAGCGCCCGTTGGGAAGCGGGATGGTGTAGAAGGACTGCGTGGAATCGAGGGGCAGGGTGGGCGGGATCAGCGGCTCGAAGGTCAGCAGGTCGTTGCGCGACTGCGGAAAGGTGGCGTACGCGACGACGTAGAGATGATCGGTGGAATCGGGGACCGCGCCGGTGAAGTGCACCGTGCCGCAGATGCCGACGAAGGACCCGGGACACGAGGTGGGGACGGGCGTCGGCGCGAGCCCCTCGTTGCATCCCAGGAGGCAGAGGGCGGCGGTCAGCGCGATGGTCCTGGTCCCGGGACGCGGCATCATGCACGGAATCTGCGCCTGCGCACTCTCGCGTCAACTTGACCCGCTTCCGGGCGGGCCCTAACCTTCGACTCGCGATGCCCATCTACCAGTACCGCTGCGCGGAATGCGGCCACGAGTGGTCGCAGCAGGAGGCCATGGCCGAGCACGGCCGCCGCCCGCCGGAGTGCCCCAAGTGCGGCGCGCGCGCCGCCGAGCCCGTGCTGTCCCCGTTCTTCGCGAAGACGATCCGGAAGAGCTAGCGCCACGTGTTCGATCGCCTGCGGGACGCGTTTCGCGCGGCCCTCGACGCGGCGGCGCCCCCGGGGGACCTGCGAGACCTCACCCGCCAGATGCGGGACGCGGTGATCGAAGCCAAGGTGGCGGTGCGGGACCTGCAGGAAGCGCGGAGCCGCACCGAGCAGGAGCTGGCGCTCGAGCGCCAGCGCCTCGCGGACGCGGAACGCCGGGGGCGGCTCGCCTCGGAGATCCAGGATCAGGAGACGGTGGAAGTCGCGGCGCGATTCGTGAAGAGGCACCAGGAACGCGTGGGCGTCCTCGACCGGAAGCTCGCCGCCCAGGCGGACGAGCTGGCGCTCGCCGAGCGGGACCTGGCGGAGATGCAGGCCCAGCTCATTGCCGCCGGAAAGAGCCGGCCCGCAGCCGCGGCCGGTGGGAGCGCGGAGCGGGCCTGGCGGGACCTGGAGGCCGCGGGGGGGAGCCGTCCCGGCGCCGACCTGAAGGACGAGCTGCTCAAGTCGGAGATGGACCGCGCCGCCCGCGAAGCCGCCGCGGATCAGCAGCTCGCGGAGCTGAAGAAGAAACTGCGAAAGGAATAGGAATGCCCTGGCTCGCCCTCGCGGTTCTGCTGCAGCAGCCTTTCCCCACCGTCCGCCCCGCGGATGACCTGAAGCGCGCCCACACCTACAGCATCGTCGCCTACGATTCCGCCACCGGCGACCTGGGCGTCGCGGTGCAGTCCAAGTTCCCCAACGTGGGCGGGATCGTTCCCTGGGCGAAGGCGGGCGTGGGCGCGGTGGCGACGCAGTCCCTCGGCAACACCGCGTACGGTGACGAGGGACTCACCCTGATGGCCCTCGGCGCCTCCGCGCCGGAAGCGATGCGGATCGTGATGCGGAGCGATGCGCGCCCCGCGCAGCGCCAGGTGGGAATGGTGGACGCCCGCGGCAACGCGGCGAGCTGGACCGGCGACAGCTGCTTCGACTGGGCCGGCGGCCGCACCCTCGGCCCCTCCGGCGACATCGTGCTCGGGGCCAGGGGACAGATGATCGCGGGACACGGCTTCGCCGCCCAGGCGAACATCATGGTGTCCGACCAGACGGTGAAGAACATGGCCGACGCCTTTCAGAAGGCCACCGGGCCCCTCGCCGACCGCTTGATGGCCGCGCTGGTGGCGGGGCAGGCGGGCGGGGGCGACAAGCGGGGAATGGAATCCGCGGCTCTGCTGGTGGTGCGCAAGAATGCCGGGTACCTGGGCGCGAACGACCGCTACATCGACATCCGGGTCTACGACGACACCAATCCCATCCGCGAGTTGCAGAGGTTGTATCGTCTCCACCAGCTGTACTTCTTCACCAGCCGCCCCGAAGATCTGATCCCGATCACTCCCGACGTCGTGAAAGAGCTGGAGCCCATTCTCCTGGCCGAGCCCAAGGGTCAGACGCAGAAGTGGCTCGACGCCCCGCAGGGCACCGCGACCCCGAAGTTCCTCGAGGCGCTGGCGAACTTCATGTACTGGGAGAACTACGACGTGCGGGTGCGGATGGACGGCAAGATCGACAACGTGGTCCTGAACGACATTCTGGCGAGACGGAAGCGATAAACAGTCATCAGTCGTCAGTCGTCAGTTACTGAGAACTGACCACTGATTACTGACAACATCTCTGGAGATCAATGACCGCCCCCGCCCCTCGCGACTCCTGGTTCGGCCATCCCAAAGGCCTCTCCACCCTCTTCTTCACCGAGATGTGGGAGCGCTTCAGCTATTACGGGATGCGCGCCTTCCTCATTCTGTACATGGTCCACGCGCTGGGGTTTACCGACGGCCACGCCGGCTCCGTGTACGGCTGGTACACCGCGGGCGTCTGGGCCGCGGCGATCGTGGGCGGGATCATCGCCGATCGCTGGCTGGGGCAATACCGCAGCGTGCTCTACGGCGGGATCATCATCGCCCTCGGCCACTTCACGCTGGCGCTGCACGCGCTGCCGGCCTTCTACGCGGGCCTGTCGTTCATCGTGATCGGCACCGGGCTCCTGAAGCCGAACGTGAGCGGGATCGTGGGCGCGCTGTACGACGTCCAGGACGCGCGGCGGGACGCGGGGTTCTCGATCTTTTACATGGGCATCAACCTGGGCGCGTTCATCGGTCCCATCATCGCCGGGTACCTGGCCCAGCGCGTGGACTGGCACCTGGGCTTCGCCTGCGCGGGCGTGGGGATGACGCTCGGCCTCGTCCAGTACGTGCTGGGTCGCAAGCGTCTCGCGCCCGCGATCGAGCGCCTGGCACGCAAGCCGAAGCCGGTCGCGGCCGCGGGATCGCAGACCCCCACCGCGGGCGCGGGATGGCTCGACTTCACGACCGCCGAGTGGAAACAGATCGCCGCCATGGGCGTCTTCTTCGTCTTCGCCGCGATCTTCTGGGGCGCCTACGAGCAGGCCGGGTCCTCCCTCAATCTGTTCGGCGACCGCTACACGACCACCACCATTCTGGGGTTCTCGTTCCCTTCGAGCTGGTACGTGTCGGTGCAGGCGATCTTCGTGATCATCCTCGCGCCGGCGTTCGCGTGGCTCTGGATCAAACTCGGCAGGTACGAGCCGACCACTCCCACCAAGTTCGCCTTCGGGCTCCTCTTCGTCGGCGTCTCGTTCCTGTTCCTCCTGCCCGCGGCGAACGCGATTCAGTCCACGCCCGGGCTCCGGGTGAGTCCGTTCTGGCTCATCGGGTGCTACTTCATTCAGGAGCTGGGGGAGCTGTCGCTGTCGCCGGTGGGGCTCTCGGTCTTCACCAAGCTCTCGCCGGTGAAGATCGTGGGAATGATGCTCGGGGTGTGGTTCCTCGCGGATTCGGTGGGGAACAAGGTCGCGGGATACGCCGCCGGCTTCATTTCGTCGGCGCCGCTCCCGCAACTCTTCGGCGTGGTGGCGGCGGTCTGCATCGGCGCGTCCGCCGTGGCCTTCCTCCTGGTGAAGCCGGTGAAGCGGCTGATGGGCGGCGTCCACTAGCGGCCCGAACGGGAGGCCTTCGTCACGTTCCGTTACTTCACGCCGCCTTTCAGTTTCCGGTCGAAGAAATCCGCCGCGGCGTGGTAGGCCGTGAGCCAGTGCGCCTGCACCAGGAAGTCGTGCACCTCGTCGGGGAAGACGATCTCCTCCACGTCGACGCCGCGCGCCCGCAGGGCGCCGGTCAGGGTCACGGTCTGGGAGAACTGGACGTTGCGGTCGTCGTCGCCCTGGATCAGCAGCACCGGTGAGCGCCAGGTGTCGAGGTACGCCACCGGGGACGACGCGTAGGCGAGGCGCGCCACCGCCGCCATGCTCTCGGGGTCGTACTGATCGGTCCAGTTGCGGATCTCCACGTTCCAGTCGTGCACGCCGTGCAGGTCCACCCCGGCCGCGAACAGGTCGGACGCGCGCGCGAGGCCCATCGCGGTGAGGTAGCCGCCGTAGGACCCGCCCCAGAGCCCGATCCGCTTCGGGTCCACGTCGGCGCGGGACCGCAGATAGGTCCCGGCGCCCTGCACGTCGTTGTACTCGCTCCCGCCGTGGGCGCCGTAGTTCAGCGCTTCGCGGAACTCCATCCCGTAGCCGATCCCGCTCCGGTAGTTCACCGAGAGCACAATGTAGCCGCGGCTCGCGAGATACTGATTGAGCGCGTACGCGTTGCGGTAGTAATACAAGTAGTGCCAGCCCAGGAGCATCTGGCGCCGGGAGCCGCCGTGGAAGAAGACGACCGCGGGGCGCCGCTCGCCCGGCTTCAAGTCGCGGGGCAGGAAGAGCTGGCCGTGAATGGACATCCCGTCGGCCGCGGAGAAGATCACCGGCTGGGGCTCGACCAGCTGGGCCTCGGGGAAATCCCTGGGGATGGCCTGCGGCGCGACGTCCCGGGGCGCGGCGCCGCCGAGGATGATCGCGGGACGAGGCGGACGGCGCCCGTCGGCGTGGAGGATCACCACCGCTTTCCCGTCGCTCGTCACCACCGGCTCCCACTCGAGGCCGGTGCCGCTCGTGACCGCCGCGGGCGTTCCGCCCGCGACCGCCACCCGCCAGACGTGACGCCGGTCGATGTCATCCTGATTGGACGAATAGACGACGGTCTTTCCGTCCGACGCCGCCGCGACGTGCTCCACTTCGAAGGCGCCGGGCGTGAGCAGGGCCGCCTGACCGCCGCCCGCCGGGACCGAGTAGAGGTGGGTCCAGCCGTCGCGCTCCCAGGGGAACACCAGGCGGTCGCCCGCCCAGATCAGCTGGTTCGGCGCCACGATCTCGCGGAACACGCTGCCGCGCCCCGTGTCCGCTTTCCAGATCTCGCGGCCGGCGCCGGTCGCCACGTCCGCCACCCGGATGGACCAGGGCGGGCCGGAGCGGCTGGGCGTGAAGGGCCAGACCGGCGGCGCGGTGGGAAACCGGATGTAGGCGATCCGCGCGCCGTCCGGCGACCAGACCGGCTCGGCGTCGGTGTCCACGCTCGGATCCACGTAGCGCAGGGCTTTCGCCGCGATGTCGTAGACGCCGATCAATCCGTGGTCGTCGCGATCGCTGGTGAAGGCGAGCCTGGCCCCGTCCGGGGACCAGCGCAGCGAGCCGGCGCGCCCGCGCGCGTGGATCAGCTGCTCCGCGGCCGCGGTGGTGTCGATCCGGGCCCACCACACCTGGCCGTGAAGCAAGAAGGCCACGCGGTCACCCCTGGGCGACATCGCGGGGCTGTGACCCTCGGCGATCTGGCGCGGCGCGCCGGAGTCCGCGGTGACGATCCACAGCGCCTGCTCCACCCCCGACGGAAGATTGCGCGGGTTCGGGATCTCGCCCCGGCCGTTGGCGTCGCCCCCGCGCACGAACACGATGCGCTTGCCGTCCGGGGTCCAGGAGAGATCGGAGATCTCCTGCCCGTCGTCTTCGGTGTAGCCGGTGATCTGGCGGCCGCGGTAATCCGGGGGCAGAGCCACCCAGATGTTCCGCGCGCCGCCCGCGTTGAAGACCCACGCCACGCCGCCGCCCGCGGGCGCCGGGGTGAGCTGATCCGGGAAGGGCGCGGAGAGCGCCTGCTCCAGGGTGAAGCCCTGCGCGGGGAGGCGCGGGGCCGGGACGGCGATCAGCGCGGTGAGCGCGAGGGAGACGCGGGCGAGACGCAGCATGAACGCTCCAGGTTGCGCGAGAGTGGCGGGAAGCTACCTTCGCACCGGAGTGGGTCAACCCCGGGGCGGAGGTGGACGATGACCAGGAAAATTGCCGCGGTGCTTCTCTTGGTGGGGCTCTGTCTCCCTTATTCGTGTTCGGTGCGGCCCATCACCGGGGTCTGGGACGACTGGGCCAGCATTCTGGGCATCGCGGTCCCGATGCTCTGCGGCATCGCCTACGCGGCGCACGTGCTCCTGCCGCCGCTCGCGCGGTTCCATCAGCGGAACGGCGCGTCGCTGCACGGACTCTTCCGCGCCGTCTGCCTCATTCTCTCCGGGTTTTACCTGGCGGAGCTGGTGCGGGGCGGCAACGCCCGGACCGAGAAAATCGGCGTGGTGGTGACCCTCGCCGTCTGCTACGCGCTGCTGCTCTGGCAGCAGGGACGCGGCAGCAAGGCCCAGCGCTTGCCGCTGCTCCTGCTCGCGATCTTCGGACTCCCCGAGGTGTTCTACTTCGCGACCGGGCTGAGCGGCGGGCTCGAGTACGGCGGCTGGATCGTGACTCTGGGGTGGGTGGTGGCGGTGGCGGAAGAGATCCGGGGGCTGGCGCGCGCCGCCCCGGTGACCCACGGGGGCTGACGCCCGCGACGGCGGCGGCGAGCGCCTTACATCGGCGCTTCCGCGAAATGGCAGGCCGCCCGCTGGCCCGGCGCCACTTCGCGGAGCGCCGGGACCTCGGTGCCGCAGCGGGCGTCCTTTTTCGGGTGCGGGCACCGGGGATGGAACGGGCACCCCGGCGGCGGATTGCTGGGCGAGGGGATGTCGCCCGCGAGCACGATCCGCCGCTTCTGCGCCGCGGGGTCGGGGATCGGGACCGCCGACAGGAGTGAGGTGGTGTAGGGGTGGCGCGGCCGCTCGTAGAGCTTCGCGGCCGGCGCCTCCTCCACGATCTTGCCCAGGTACATCACGGCCACCCGGTCCGCGATGTGCTTCACCACCGCCAGGTCGTGCGCGATGAACAGGTACGCGAGCCGCCGCTTCTTCTGCAGGTCGGCCAGCAGGTTCAGCACCTGGGCCTGGACCGAGACGTCGAGCGCGCTCACCGGCTCGTCGCACAGCATGAACACCGGCTCGACCGACAGCGCCCGCGCGATTCCCACCCGCTGGCGCTGGCCTCCCGACATCTCGTGCGGATACCGGTCCGCGAAATCCGCCGTCAGTCCGACTTCTTCCAGGAGCGAGAGCACCCGCGCGGCGGCCGCCGCGCCGGAGGCGATGCGGTGGATCTGGAGCGGCTCGGCCAGGGTCTGGCGCACCGTCATCCGCGGGTTGAGCGAGCCGTAGGGGTCCTGGAACACGATCTGCATCCGGCGCCGCAGGGCGCGCAGCGCGTCGGCGCCGAGCGCGAAGACGTCCTGGTTCTCGAACCGCACCGCGCCCGCGGTGGGCTCGAGGAGCCGGAGAATCGTCCGGCCCAGGGTGGACTTCCCGCTTCCCGACTCGCCGACGAGGCCCAGGGTCTCGCCCGGGAGGACGTTCAGCGACACGCCGTCCACGGCGCGCACCACGCCCTTCGGCCGGCCCATTCCGAAAAACCCGCGCTGGGCGGGGAAGTGCTTCACCAGGTCGCGGACTTCGAGGAGGGGCGCGCTCACGCGCCGCCCTTCCGCCGGGCCGGCTCCGCCACCAGCCAGCAGCGCGCGGTGCGGCCCGGGCCGGCGGCGAGGAGCGGCGGCTCCTCGGTGCGGCACTTGTCCCACGCGTGCGGGCAGCGGGGATGGAAGCGGCACCCCGCGGGCCACGCGGTCGCGGCGGGCACGCTCCCCGGGATGGCGTGAAGCCGCGAGCGCTGGGCGTCGAGCCGCGGCACCGACTCCATCAGTCCCTCGGTGTACGGGTGCGCCGGCCGCGCGAAGAGCTCCTTCACCGGCGCGCTTTCCACCACCTGTCCCGCGTACATCACCACCACCCGGTCCGCCGCGCCGGCCACGATTCCCAGGTCGTGGGTGATCAGGAGAATCGCCATTCCCAGCTCGCGCTGGAGGCGGTCGAGAAGCTCGAGAATCTGCGCCTGGATGGTGACGTCGAGCGCGGTGGTGGGCTCGTCCGCGATCAGCACCTGCGGGTGGCAGATCAGGGCCATCGCGATCATCACCCGCTGGCGCATGCCGCCCGAGAGCTGGTGCGGGTAATCGTCGGCGCGCTGGTCCGGCTCGGGGATCCCCACCAGGGCCAGCATCTCGACCGCCCGGGCGCGCGCGTCCTTCCGCGAGAGCCCCTGGTGCACGATCGCCGCCTCCGCCACCTGATCCCCGATGGTGAAGACCGGATTGAGCGACGTCATCGGCTCCTGGAAAATCATCGCGATCCGGTTGCCGCGGATGGCGCGAAGATCCCGGGGCGCGAGGGCGAGGAGGTTGCGTCCCTCGAACTCGATGAAGCTCCCGGGAAGGATGTGGCCCGGCGGCTCGGGGATCAGCCGCAGAATGGAGAGCGAGGTGACCGTCTTCCCGCACCCCGACTCGCCCACCAGGCCGAGGGTTTCGCCGGGCTGGAGCTCGAAAGAGACGCCGTCCACGGCGCGGGCGGTGCCGGTGCCGTGCTCGGTGACGAAGTAGGTCTTCAAGTCGCGCACGCGGAGCAGCGGATCCGTCACGCGGTCTCCTGGCTGGGGTCGAGGGCGTCGCGGAGCGCGTCGGCCACGGCGTTCAGCGCCATGACCACGAGTCCGATCGCGAGTCCCGGAAACAGGGTGCTCCACGGCGCCGTCGCCAGCTCGCTCGCGCCGTCCGCGATCATGTTCCCCCAGGAGGGGATGGGCGGCGCGACGCCGAGTCCCAGGAACGACAGCCCGGACTCGAGCAGGATCACGTTACCGATCCCGAGCGCCGCGGAGATGACGATCGGCGCCGCGGCGTTGGGAAGCACGTGGCGAAAGATAACCCGCGCCGGGGAGGCGCCCAGCGCCCGCGCCGATTCCACGAAGCCGCGCTCCCGGAGCGAGAGCACCTCCGCCCGCACCAGCCGGCTGGTGGCGAACCATCCGGTGAGGCCGATCACCAGCACCAGCATCGGGAGCGAGAGGCCCTCCCAGAGCGCCACGATCATCAGCAGGATGAACATCCGCGGCACCGCGAGCCCCACGTCCACCAGGCGCATCAGCACCGCGTCCACGCTCCGCCGGAAGTATCCCGCGAGGGCGCCGACCACCGCCCCCACCGTGACCGCGACCGCCATCGCCAGCGCGCCGATGGCGAGGGAGATCCGCGCCCCGTACACCAGCCGGCTCCACACGTCCCGGCTGTAGAGATCGGTGCCCATGGGGTGGAGCAGGGAGGGGGCCTGGTTCTGGAGGCCGATGATGTCGAGCTGGGCCGCCGGCGCGTACGGCGCGGCGAGCGGGGCGAGCAGCGCGAGGGCGGTCACGCTCACCAGGAGGGCGATCCCGATCGCGGCCGGAGGATGCCGGAAGAACCGGCGCCACGCGGGCCGGCCCGCCGCCCGGCGCCGCAGCAGCGCCACCGCGGCGAGCCCGGCCGCGATCGCGAGCGTCACCGCGAGCCAGGCGCGGGGATTCACGGCGCCGGCACCCGGGTGCGGGGATCGGCCACGGCATAGAGCACGTCGGCGAGGAGACTTCCCGTCACCACCATCGCGCTCCCGATCACCGCCGACGCCGTCACCAGGGGATAATCGCGGCTGAAGATGGCGTCGGCCGCGAGCTTGCCCATCCCCGGCCAGGCGAACACCGTCTCCACCAGCACCGCGCCGGTGAGGAGGAACGGGAAGGCGAGGCCGGCGAGAGTAATGAAAGGAAGGAGCGCGTTGCGGAGGGCGTGGACCAGGAGCACCCGTCGCTCGCGCAGGCCTTTGGCCCGGGCGGTGCGCACGAAATCCCTCCCCAGCACCTCGAGCAGCGCCGCGCGCTGATAGCGCGCGGTCCCCGCCGCGCCCACCAGGCCCAGGGTCAGCGCGGGAAGGGCGAGGTGCCAGGCGCGGTCGCCGAGTTTCCCGATCCAGGGGAGCGCGGCGTAGGTGACCGGGTCCGAGAGTCCGCCCACCGGAAACCAGCGGAGCCGTTCGCCGAAGACCAGGAGCAGCACCAGCGCCAGCCAGAAGGTCGGGAGCGAGGCGATGAACAGCGTGACCGATCCCGCGATCACGTCCCCCGCGCGGCGGGCCCGCGCCGCCTGCCAGCAGCCCAGCGCGAGGCCCAGGGAGAAATCGATGACCAGCGCGGCGCCGGCGAGCAGGAGGGTGTTGGGAATCGCGCCCGCGAGCGCGGCGGCCGCCGTTTCGTGCCGCGAGTAGGACGGGCCGAAGTCGCCGGTGAGGAGCGCGGCGAGGTAGCGGACGTACTGGACCGGCAGGGGGCGGTCCAGTCCGAACGTGTGGCGGGTGCGGAGCAGGGCGTCGGGGTCCACCGGACGCCCCGGCGGCGGGAGGAACGGCGAGCCCGGCGCCAGGTGAATGAGGAGGAAGGTGAACGTGACGACCGCGAGGACGATCGCGAGCGCGGCGAGCGATCGCCGCGCGAGCCACGCCCCCACTACCGCTCCAGCCGGTCCCGGGCGATCAGCCGGTCCCCGGGGATCCTCCACAGCCGGATCAAGGCCCACCACGCGTCGGGACGGATCACGACGCCCGCCACGCGCCGGTGCACCGCGGCGATGTTGTCCGGCGCGTAGAGCCAGATGCCCGCCGCGTCGGAGTTCAGGACCTGCATCGCCCCCCGCCAGGCGCGCGCCGCCTGCGGCCTGGTCTTCGAGCTCTCGGCCTGCGCCAGGAAGCGCTCGAAGTCGGCGTTGTAATAGCGACCCCAGTTGGAGCGGCCGAACCCCTCGCGGGTCCAGGTCTGCGCGATGCCGGAGGAGGGACTGGGATCGGTGTTCCACGACGCCAGCACCGCGTCGAACTGCCCGGTGCGCGCCCGGGTGTCCAGCACGTTGGGCTCGACCTCGTCGATCTGCACCTCGGCGCCGACCTTGCGGAACTGGTCCTGCAGCAGCCGCGCGTACTGGCGCCGGAGGCCGCTGGTGGTCGGCACCAGGAGGTGGAACGACAGCTTCACGCCGTTCTTGTCGCGGATGCCGTCCCCGTCGCTGTCGCGCCAGCCCTGGCGCTCCAGCAGCCACCGGGCGCCGGTGGTGTCGTACTTGGTCTGCGCCAGCGTGGTGTCCCAGATCCACCACATCGGCGTCATCGGGCCGGGGGGAACGCGCGCCAGGTTGCCGAACACGCTCTGGAGCAGCCGCGCCCGGTCCACGCTCATCGCGAGCGCGCGCCGCACGTCACGCTCGGCGAACAGAGGATGGGGGCGAGTGGTGTCCGCGGGGTCCACGAAGTTGAAGACCAGGTCGGTATGCACCGAGCCGCGGTACGGGTAGAGCGCGAGCTGCGGCGCCGCGCGGGCCCGCGCCACCACGTCCGGGGGGCCGAGGAAGGAAATCATGTCCGCGTCCCCGGCGATGGTCTGCGACACCGCCACCTGCTGGTTGCTGGTGAACCGGAAAATCAGCCGCCGGATGTGCGGCCGGCCCAGGAAGAAGGTGCTGTCCGCCGCCAGCTCGATGTGGTCCCCCGGTTTCCACTCTACGAACCGGTAGGGTCCGTCCCCCACCGGCTGGTGCCCGAAGGCGGCGGTGGCCCACTGCTCGCGCGGCACGCCGCGCAGGATGTGCGCGGGCAAGACGCGCAGGGCGCCGACCGCGTCGTAGAACATCTCGGGGTAGTGCTGGCGGAACCGGAACACCGCGGTGAGCGAGTCCCGCGCGGTGACGGCGCTGATCTGGTGCAGCGATCCCGCGTAGGGCGAGTTGACCTTGGGATCCACGTACGCGTCGTAGCTGAACGCCACGTCGGTGGCGGTGACCGGGGTGCCGTCCTGCCAGCGCGCGCGGGGATCGATGTGGAAGACCAGCGTCTTCGGATCGGCCCACTCCCAGGAGCGCGCGATGAGCGGAGTGAACGCCGAGTCGCCGAAGGTGTTGAGCGTGGTGTCCAGGTCGGCGAGCTTCAGGAAAATCTGATCCAGCACCGCCTGCGACTCGCTCTGCTCGGTGATGGGCGGCAGCAGGACGTCCGGTTCGCCGGTGAGCGCCACCACCAGGGTGCCGCAGTAGTCGCCGCTGCATCCGCCGCGGGGCCGGCACGCCGACGCGAGCGCCAGCAGCGCGGCCGCCGCGGTCCACACGATCCGTCTCATGTCGCCTAACATTCCACCGCCGGGCTAGCGGCGCCAGGTCCAGTGGGGGTCGGCAAAACGGCGCTGGTCGGACGGCGCGATGGTCGGATACTCGGAAAGCGGCGCCAGTGCTTTCCATTGAGCGATGATGGCCTCACTCACTTC
>DASSQQ010000045.1:0-4395 GCA_035702425.1 Gemmatimonadales bacterium | reverse complement strand
TGTCTTCCGGATCTGGGTGAGCGGAACGTCCTCGTACGGGGCCCCGCCGCGCGTCACCGCGAGGGGAGCGGGCGGCGGGACTCGCGGAAGCGCCGCCGCCAGTCCCGCGTCCCGCATCCCGGCCTTCTCGAGATCCCGCTTCACCACCCGCCCGCCCGGCCCCGAGCCCTGCAGGCCCTGGAGGTCGAGTCCGCTGTCCCGCGCGATCCGCTTGGCGAGCGGGGAGGCCTTGATCCGTCCCGGGACGTCGGGAGACGGGAGACGAGAAACGGGAGACGCTGGAGGATGCTGCGCCGGCGCGGGAGTGGGGGCGCTTGCCGCCGCAGCGGGTCCCGTCTCCCGTCTCCCGTCTCCCGCATCGACCTTCTCCCCCGGCGCCCCGATCACGCCCACCAGCCCGCCGACCGGCACCGTCGCGCCTTCGGGCACCGCGCGCTGAAGCAACTGGCCGTCCACCCGCGCCACCAGCTCCATCACCGCCTTGTCGGTCTCGACTTCGGCCAGGGTGTCGCCGGTCTTCACGGCGTCCCCTTCCTTCTTGGTCCAGGTGACGAGCCGCCCCTCTTCCATGGTGGGCGAGAGCGCTTCCATCACGACTTTGGTCGCCATCAGTCGAGATAGAGGACGCGCCGCGCCGCGGCCACGACCTTCTCCGGTGAGGCCTTCGCCGCGCGCTCCAGCGCCTTGTTGTAGGGCATCGGCGTGTCCGCCTGGGTGACCCGCAGCACCGGCGCGTCCAGCGAATCGAACGCGTCCCGCTGGATCAGGTCCACCACCTGCGCCCCGATGCCGGCGTGGGGCCACCCCTCCTCGACCACCACGCAGCGGTTGGTCTTCGACACCGACCCGAGAATCGCCGCTTCGTCCAGGGGACGGAGCGAGCGCAGGTCCAGCACCTCCGCGGCGATCCGGTCGGCGGCGAGCGTTTCGGCGGCCTTGAGCGCCACCGTCACGGTCTTGGAGTGGCAGATCAGCGTGACGTCCGAGCCTTCGCGCTTCAGGTCGGCCTTGCCGATCGGGACCACGAGCTCGCCGTCCGGCACCTCGCCCTTCGTGTTGTAGAGCATTTCGCCCTCCAGCACGATGACCGGGTTATTGTCGCGGATCGCGGACTTGAGGAGCCCCTTGGCGTCCGCCGGGGTCGCCGGCGCGACCACCTTGAGGCCGGGGATGTGCGCCAGCCAGCTCTCCCAGGCCTGGGAGTGCTGGGACGAGAGCTGCAGCGCCGCGCCGTTGGGGCCGCGGAACACGATCGGCATCCGGAACTGGCCGCCGGTCATGTAGAGCATTTTCGCGGCCGAGTTCACGATCTGGTCCAGCGCCAGGACCGCGAAGTTCCAGGTCATGAACTCGATCACGGGCCGGAGTCCCGCCATCGCCGCGCCCACGCCGATTCCCGCGAAGCCCAGCTCCGCGATCGGCGTGTCCACCACCCGCTGGGGCCCGAATTCCTCGAGCAGGCCGCGGCTGACCTTGTAGGCGCCTTGGTAGACCCCGACCTCCTCGCCCATCAGGAAGACGTCGGGGTCGCGCTGCATCTCCTCGCGCAGGGCCTGGTTCAGCGCGTCGCGGTAGGTGAGCGTGGGCATCGCGTCAGTCCGCCAGCACGTGGGTGTACAGCTCTTCCGGCGAGGGGTCGGGGCTCTCGTCCGCGAACTTCACCGCCGCGTCCACCTCGGCCTTCACGTCCGCGTCGATCGCGTCCACCCCCGCCTGATCGATCGCCTTCTCCGCCATCATCTGGTGCGCGAGCTGGGTGATGGGATCCCGTTTCTTCTGCTCTTCCACCTCATCCTTGGTGCGGTAGACGCCGTGCAGGGGATCCGACATCGAGTGGCCCATGAAGCGGTAGGTGCGGACTTCGAGCAGGGTGGGGTGCCCGCCGGTCCGCGCGCGCTCCACCGCGCGTTTGGTGGCGTCGTACACCGCGCGCGCTTCCATGCCGTTCACCACCTCGGCCGCGAGGTCGTAGCTGCAGGCGTGCTCGACCACGTCGGTCACCGCGGCCACCCGCTCGAAGGCCGTCCCCATCCCGTAGCGGTTGTTCTCGCAGACGTAGATCACCGGGAGCTTCCATACCGACGCCATGTTCAGCGCCTCGTGGAAGGCGCCGATGTTCACCGCCGCCTCGCCGAAGTAGCAGACGCAGACCTCGCTGCCGCCCCGGTACTTGATCGCGAAGCCGATCCCCGCCGCGAGCGGAATGTGCCCGCCCACGATGCCGTGACCGCCCATGAACCGGCGCCCGGCGTCGAAGAGGTGCATCGAGCCGCCCTTGCCCTTGGAGCAGCCCGTCGCCTTCCCGAACAGCTCGGCCATCACCGCGCCCGCGGGGATGCCGCGCACCAGCGCCTGTCCGTGCTCGCGGTAAGAGCAGATGACGTAATCCTCGGGACCGAGCGCGGCGCTCGAGCCGACCGCCACCGCTTCCTGCCCGATGTAAAGGTGGCAGAAGCCCCCGATCTTGCCCAGCGCGTACGCTTCGGCGGCCTTCTCCTCGAACCGCCGGATCAGGAGCATCTCGCGCAGCATCCGGCGCGAAAGCTCGGTCTGGGTCTTGGTCGGGGCGGGTTGGGTGGCGGTGGCCATATATAGAGGAAGGGGTCAGCCGGCGGCGGGAGCGGCGGTAGCCTGCGCCACCTGCTCCCAGGCGTGATAGCTCGAGCGCACCAGCGGCCCCGACTCGACGTGACGGAATCCCATCTCCAGGCCCCGGCGCTTCAGCTCGGCGAACTCATCCGGCGTGTACCAGCGGGCGATCGGCAGGTGATCGGCCGAGGGCCGGAGGTATTGGCCGAGGGTGATGATGTCCACGTGCTGCGCGCGGAGGTCGCGCATCGACGCGAGGAGCTCGTCCCACTCCTCGCCCAGACCGCAGATGATCCCCGACTTGGTCAGCGAGTCGGGAGCCATTTCCTTGGCGCGGCGGAGCAGCTCGAGGGCGCGCGGGTAGCGGCCGCCGGGCCGCGCGATCCGGTAGAGCCGCTCGATGGTCTCGAGGTTGTGGTTCAGGATGTCGGGGCGGGCTGCGACCACGATGCGGAGCGCTTCCGGATTGCCCTTGAAGTCGGGGATCAGGACTTCGATCGACGTGTCCGGAAGCCGCTTCCGGATCTCGGTGATGCAGCCGGCGAAGATCTCGGCGCCGCCGTTCGGCAGGTCGTCGCGGTCCACGCTGGTGATCACCACGTGCTGCAGCGCCATGCGCTCGACGGCCTCGGCGAGGCGGACCGGCTCGTCGAGATCGAGGGCTTTCGGCGTCCCGTGAGCGACCGCGCAGTAGGCGCAATTGCGGGTGCAGACGTCGCCCAGCACCATGAAGGTGGCGGCCCGGTGCTCCCAGCATTCCCCGATGTTGGGGCAATGCGCTTCCTCGCAAACCGTATGGAGAGAGAGGTCCCGCATCATCTGCTGGAGGGCGACGTAATTCCGGCCTCCGGGCGCCTTCACCTTGAGCCAGGAGGGCTTGCGCGGCTCCGCCGCGGGCCGGGAAAGCGTGATCTGGACCAGTGGAAGCGCCATGGAAACTGAAGATAGCGGCGCCGTGGGGGGTGGGGTAGCGCCTTTTTCAACCGTTTGGTTGATTCTTAACCCTTCGCCACATGCAGGTCTCCGGCCGGCGTCTAGGCTTGGGGCGGTCTTCCGTCGTCCCGCTGTCGCAGGCGCTTCAACTCCTCCTCTATCCGCGGGTCCGTGGACAGCGTCCCGTCCGCGATCTCCGCGATCTCCTCCGCCTCCCGCCAGCGGCGCTCGAGCTCCCGCACTTCGGCCGCCTCGTCCAGGGACATCTCGAGCGCGAGGCGCCGCTCGCTGGCCAGGCTGCGCAGGGTCAGCTCCCGGCGGGAGGTATCGCGGATCAGCTGGTCGGGACCGCCCGCGGCGTCCACCACCCGCGCCGCGTCGGCGGCCTTCTTTCTCTTGCCCTTGGTATTGAGGTAAGTGAGCCCCTGCCGCAGGGCCTGCCCGGCGTCGTCCCCGGTCAGCATCGTCGCTTCGCTCCCGCACTTGGGGCAGGTGACGACGAGCGCCAGATCCTCGTGCGCGTGAGGCACGAGACGGGCCTGCTGGATGTGACGCGCCCGCAGATGCAGCACGCTCCCGCAGCGCTCGCAGATCGGCGGCTCGGCGAGGGTCACGAGCCGGTTGCCGACCAGCCAGACGTAGGTGCCGTCGGCCAGCCGTGAAAACTGCCACGCGAAGCCGCCCACACTCCCGCCCAGCGCGACGTTCACCGCCACCACCAGCCCCACCGCGGCGAGTCCGATGGGTATCACGTACTTCAACCGCTCCCGCTGGCGCGCCTTCAGCCGCTCGCCGTAGCGCCAGGTCGCGAACTCCACCCGCGGCGGCTTGCCCACCCGCACCAGGTCGTAGGCTCCCCAGCGGATCAGCGAT
>DASSQQ010000044.1:0-4988 GCA_035702425.1 Gemmatimonadales bacterium | reverse complement strand
TCGCCGAACTGCTGCCGGAATTTCCCGACGTCGAAGCGCAGGTGTCCCGGGAGTCCGATCCAGTACGCGTAGCCCTCCTCGACGCTCACCTCGCCGTTCTCGAGACTGACGAAAATCTTGGTATGCGAGTAGGGGTCGAGGGCGGACTGAAACGCGACCTCGAATTCGCGGGGATCGAAGTTGTCCCCCTGCGCGCCGCTGGTCTGGGCGTAGGCTCGCACGTCGCCGGTGGCGCTGATTTCGGGATTGAGCTGGTTCTGGTTTCGCTCCCGTCCCACGAACTGGGTGGGAGCGGTGTCGGGCTTGATGGTGTCGGTGCCGGCCGCGCTCGCCGCCGCGGCCCGCAAGGCGGCGAGGTCGTCGCCGGCGGATGCGGCCGGAGCCGGCGCGCCCGGTGCGGCGGCCTGGAGGCTGCGCAGGGCGGCGGTGAGGCTGTCCACGCGCGCCTGGAGGGCGCGCAGCGCCTGGGCGAGCGAATCGGCCCGCGCGGTGGTCGGTTGCTGCGCCGCCAGGGGCGGCGCCGCGATCAGCGCCACCAGCAGGGCGGCGCGGAAATGTCCCAGCATTCGTGAGTACTCCCGTCGAAATCGTCCGGAGACGGACCCCAGGGTCCGTCGGGCTCGCGTGCCCCTCGCGGGCGCGCGCTATCAGGCGATGACGGGAGGCGGGCTGCGGGAGCGGGTGGTGGAAGCGGGGCCGTCGCCGGAGCGCGCGGCGAGCTGACGGGGCACGCTCCGGACGGTGGGGCGCCGGGACACCAGGACGGCGACGCGCGCCGCGTGGGCTCCGGTGAGCGAGCGCGCGTACTGGCCCAGCACGCAGCGGGCTTCGTCGTGCAGCACCGCGCACTGCGCGGTGTGGTGCGCTTCGATGGCGTTGGGAGCGAAGAAGACATCGCGCGCGTGGGCGAGCGCGACGCCCGCGCCCCCCAGCGCCTGGAGCGAGAGGAGCAGGGCGGAGAGCGAGGCCTGGACTGGGTGACGCGCTGAGCCGGTCGTCATTCCTTGCTGGGTACGCGTGGGCGCCGTCCGGTGTGGCTCCGGCCGTAGGCCCGGAGCCGGGTCAGCATCCGGCGGTCGTTCCGCGCCGGGTCCGATCCCTTCGGAGTCTCGATAATCATAATCACCCCGGCGAGGCGTGGGTCCCGCATGATGGCCCGGAAGGCGCCGGGTCCGATGGTGCCCTCGCCGATCAGCTGGTGCCGGTCCAGATGGGACCCGAGTTCCGCCTTGGAATCGTTGAGATGCAAGCACTTGAGCAGGGCGAGTCCCACCTCGCGATCGAAGCGGTCGAAGACGCCCGGCGTGTCGCGCGCCACCTCATACCCCGCCGCGTGCAAATGGGCGGTGTCGAGACAGAACCCCACCCGCTCCCGCACCGCCGCCGGCATTCCGTCCCGCAACGCCCGGAGCTCCTCGAAGGTGGAGCCGAGGGCCGTCCCCGGGCCGGCGGTTCCCTCGATGAGCAGGCCGACGCCGGGGACGCGCTCCAGGCACTCGCCGTACGCCCGCGCGTTCCGCGCCAGGCCCGCCGCCCGGTCGTCCATGTAATTCCCCGGATGGGAGACGACGTAGGGGATGCCGAGGGCACGGCAGCGCTCGAGCTCCGCGGTGAAGCTCGCGGCGCTGCGGGCGCGGAGCGCGTCGTCCGGCGACGCGAGGTTGATGAGGTAGCTGTCGTGCGCCACCACCGCCCGGACTCCGTTCGCCGCGAGGGCCTCGCGAAAGGCGGCCGCCAGCGCCGGGTCGAGGTTCGGTTCGCGCCACTGATTGGGCGTCTTGGTGAAAATCTGCATCGCGGTGGCGCCGATCTCGGCCGCGCGGGCGGGCGCGGCGGCGACCCCGCCCTCGGTCGAGGTGTGGGCGCCGAGGAGTCGCTGGTCCCGCGGCTTCACCGCCACTCGTGCTCGGCGAACGCGAGATCGGAAATCAGGGGAACGAACCGGACCCCTTCCACTCGCCGCTCCCGCCAGCCGGCCGGCGCGCGCTCCACCACCAGCAGTTCCTGCGCGGCGGCGTCTCCCACCGGAATCACGAGGCGGCCCTCCGGAGCGAGCTGGTCCATCAGCGGCTCCGGGACCCGGGGCGCCGCCGCGGTGACGATGATGCGGTCGAAGGGCGCGGCTTCGGGCCATCCCTGGGCGCCGTCGCCCAGGCGGGCCAGGACGTTGCGCAGACCCAGCCGCGAGAACCGCCGCTCGGCTTCGGCGAGGAGCGTCGGGATCCGCTCGATGGTGTAGACGTGCCGGGCGAGGCGCGCCAGGACCGCGGTCTGGTATCCCGAGCCGGTCCCGATTTCGAGGACCCGGTGGGTCCGCCGGGGCGCGAGGCACTCCGTCATCAGGGCGACGATGTAGGGCTGGGAGATGGTCTGGTGCGCGCCGATGGGGAGCGGGCCGTCTTCGTATGCGCGCGGCGCCAGCGCGTCCGGGAGAAACCACTCGCGCGGCACCCGGGCGAGGGCGGCCAGCACCCGGGGATCGCGCACGCCGCGACTCGTGACCTGGGTCACGAGCATCCGGCGACGCGCGCCCCGCGACTCAGGCGCGGGCGGGCGCATGTGACGCGCGTGCTTGCCGTGGCATGACGATAAACGTAGCTTGCCACGCTCTCATATCGTCAGAGGTCACGTGTCGCAGCCGGGGCACCCGCGCGCGCTATTACTGGGCGATCCCGCCATCCGTCCGGATGGCCTGGAGCGTTTTCTGGTACGCGAGGGATTCCAGCTCACTGAGGCCGACATGCCGGGCGCCGGCAGTTCCCACGCCGAGTCCAATCCGCCCGACCTGCTGATCTTCGCGGTGGCCGCCACCGGCTCCAAGTGGACCGAGCAGGTGAAGGATTTGGCCGACGCCCGGCGGTTCGGGGGGGCGCCGGTCTTCGTGCTGCTCAAGGGGGGCGGGCACGACGCGGCGATGGCGGCGCTCGCCGCCGGCGCGCAGGACGCGATGCCGGTGACGGCCCCGCTGGGGGAGCTCAAGGCCCGGATCGAGGCCGACGCGCGGGTCCGGCTCGAGCTCGAGGACGCGCGGGAGACCCTGCGGGCCCGCGATCTCCTGTTCGACATCTTCCAGGAAGTGTCGGCGGCGCTCCGCGCCGAAGAAATCTTTCAAACGCTGGTGCGCCGGGTGGGGCAGGCCTTCGGGCTGTCCCACTGCTCGTTCGTGCTCACCGCGCCCGGCGAAGACAAGGGGCGGGTGGTGGCGGTCTACGAGAATCCCGCCATCCGCGACCTCCGGGTGGAGCTGGAGCGCTACCCCGAGATTCAGGAAGCGATCCGGACCGAGCGCCCGGTGGTGATCAACGACGTCCACGAGCATCCGCTCTTCGAGTCCATCCGCAAGCGCTGGGTGCAGCAGCAGCTCGAGGTCAACGTGCAGGCCGCGGTGGCGCTCCCGGTGTTCGTGCAGGGGCGCGCCGCCGGCGTCTTCTTCCTGCGCACCGAGCGCGGGGATCCCGAGCTCCGGCCGCAGGACGTCACCTTCGCGAACACCATCGCGCAGGCCGCGGCCCGGGTGCTCGAGAACGAAGAGCGCCGCGCCGCCATCTACCGCCGCCAGATTTCGGCCGGCGCCTCCGACGTGCTCACCGGGTGCGCCAGTCTCGACGCGCTCGACCGCCGGGTGCGGGACGAATTCGAGCGGGCGCGGCGCTACCAGCTCCAGTTCTGTCTCGTGATCCTGGACATCGACCGCCTGCGCGACGTCAACGAGCGGCTGGGGCAGGGCGCGGGGGACCGGGTGCTCTCGGAGCTGGGCGCCCTGCTGCACCGCGAGATCCGGGCGCCGGACTTCGTGGCCCGCTACGGCGGGGACGAGTTCGCGCTGATTCTCCCCGAGACCCAGGCCGAGGGGGGCGCGCTGTTCGTGGAGCGCCTGCGCGGTCTCATCGCGCGGCACTCCTTCCCCGACTTGGGGCCGGGGCGGGTGCCGTCCATCTCGGCGGGCGTGGTGGCGTTTCCGCATTCGGAGGTGCTGCGCCCCGAGGATCTGTTCACCCTGGTCGAGGCCGCGCTCTCGCGCGGGAAGGCCAGCGAGCCGAACCGGATCGGCATCGCGCCGGTGGGGAAGTAGCCGGCCGCTTCAGTCGAGCGTTTTCTGGAAGCGCTGCACCGCGAGTCCGATCAGCACCACCGCGAAGCCCGTCAGGATCAGCACCTCCCGCCACAGCGCGTCGAGTCCCACGCCCCGGAGCAGAATGCCGCGCAGCACCTTCAGGAAATGGGTGAGGGGCAGGAGGGCGCCGATCCACTGGAACAGCTCCGGCATCGCCTGCCGCGGGAACATGAACCCGGAGAGCAGGATGTTGGGCAGAACGAAGAAGAACGCGACCTGCATCGCCTGCTGCTGGGTGCGTACCAGGGTGGAGATGAAGAGCCCGAAGGCGAGGCTCGCGACGATGAACAGCAGGGCGATGGCGTAAAGCAGGGTCAGACTGCCGGTGAGCGGGACGTCGAAGATGAACCGGCCGGCGAACAGCACCGTGGTCATTTGCACCAACCCCACGCCGATGTAGGGCGCGATTTTCCCGAGCATCAGCTCGGTCTTGGTCACCGGCGTCACGATCAGCTGCTCCAGGGTGCCGCGCTCCCGCTCCCGCACGATCGCCATCGCGGTGATCAAGACCATCGTCAGGGTGAGCAGGACGCCCACCAGGCCGGGCACGATGTAGTTGGGGCTGCGGAGCCCCGGGTTGTAGCGGGGCCGGACCCGGGCGTCGAGCGGGACGGCGCGGTGCGCCGCGGCGGAGAGGATCTCGAGGTTGCGCGCCTGGGCCACGCCCGCCGCGGCGGCGAGGGCCGACTGCGACGACAGCGGATCGGACGCGTCCACGATGATCTGGACCGTGGCGGTGCGCCCGCGCGCCAGATCGCGCGGGAACTGGTGCGGCACCACGATCCCGGCCTGCGCGTCGCCCCGGGCGATCCGCCGGTCGAGCGCGGGGCGGTCGTCCACCCAGGCCACGATCCGGAAGTTGCCGGTGTTCTCG
>DASSQQ010000043.1:0-9260 GCA_035702425.1 Gemmatimonadales bacterium | reverse complement strand
CGCCCGCGGGAAGCTCGGGCGGCCAGGGCGTGGGATCGTTGGTCCCGAAGCGGACCCGCACCGCGGTCTCGGGCTTCACGAGGTACGGCGTGCCCGACGTCTGCGCGGCGGCGAGGGCCGCCGTTTGGCGAAGCGGCGTCACGTCGTCGAGAATCCAGAATCCCCGGCCGTGGGTGCCCGCGATCAGGTCGGCGCAGAGACAGGTGCTGTCGTCCTTCACCGCGAGATCGCGCACCGAAATCGCCGGCATGTTGAGCCGCAGCGACTGCCAGTGGTCGCCGTCGTCGTAGGAGACCCAGACCTGCTGGTCGGTGGCGGCGTAAAGGAGTCCCCGCTGGCGCGGGTCCTCGCGGATCGCGTTGGCCACGGCTCCGGGCGCGATGCCGGCGTCGATCTCGGTCCAGGTCTTCCCGCCGTCGTGGGTGCGGAAGAAGTGCGGATTGGCGTCGTCGATCCGCATGGTGTTGGCGGCGGCGTAGGCGGTGCGAGTGTCGAAGTGGCCGGCGTCGAGGTTGAAGATCCGGGTCCAGGGCTTGATCGCCGCCGGGGTGACGTTCTTCCAGGTCACGCCGCCGTCCGCCGTGGTCTGGATGTTGCCGTCGTCGGTGCCGGCCCAGAGGACGCCGAGGGCGATGGGCGACGCGGAGAGCGCGGTGATGGCGCCGCGGGGCCCGGGCGTGACCGTGCTCGCGTACTTGCCGGCGCTCGCCGGCACGTCCCAGGTGGCGCGGGCCAGGTCGGGACTGATCCGGGTCCAGGTGCGCGCGTGGTCCGTCGAGCGCCACACCACGTTGGACGCGTAGTAGAGCACGTCGGGACGCACCGGAGACCAGAGAATCGGCATGGTGCGCACGTTGCGCCCGAACTGGTCGCCGCGCGCGGCCTGGTCGGGGCCGACGAAGGTAGTCTGCCCGGTGCGGCGGTCGTAGCGGGAGACGCTGGTGCGTCCGCTCCCGAAGACCACGTCGGGATCGCGGGGATCGGGCGCCGCGATGCCGTACTCCTGGATGTTGGCCGGGTGCCAGTCGTGGAAGGTGATCTCGCCGTCGTCGGAGCGGCTGTCCACGCAGATCGAGCCCGAATCCTGCTGGCCGCTGCAGACCCGATAGGGGAACGCGTCGTCGGCGGTCACGTGGTACACGGCGGCGGTGGGCTGGGTGTACCAGTTGCTCCACGACTCGCCGCGATTGCCGGAGACCACGGCGCCCTGATCCGAGACCGCGAGGATCAGGTTCGCGTCGTCGGGATCCACCCACACCCGCTGATAATCGTCCCCGCCGGGCGCGCCGCGCACCGCGGACCAGGACGCCCCGCCGTCTTCGGTCCGCCACATCACCACCGACGCCGAGTAGACCACGTTCTCGTCCTTCGGGTCCACCACGATCGTCGGCAAGTCCCCGCCCCCGATGCGGGCGAGGGGCCGGGGGTCCACGGTGCCGGCGCTGTCCGGGTCCCCGCGCCCGCCGCGGGTGCGCAGCGTCCAGTGCGCGCCGGCGTCGGACGACTTGTAGAAGCCGACCGGCCCGGAGCCCCCCGCGGGATTGACCGACGCCACCATGGCGTAGATCACCTGGGGATCGCTGGGCGCGATGGCGAGATTCGCTTCCAGCACCGCCGGAAGCCCGTCGGTGAGCTGGGTCCAGGTGGAGCCGCCGTCGGACGACTTGAACACGCCACCCGAGCCGCCGCCGAAATCCCCGCCCTCCCAGAAGGCCTGCTGCTGCTGCCAGAGCGCGGCGTAGACCACGCTCGGGTTGGCGGGATCGATGCGGACGTCGTTGCCGCTGGTGTACTCGTCCTTGTAGAGCACCCGCTCGAAGGTGCGGCCGCCGTCGGTGGAGCGGAAAATTCCGCGCTCCGGGTTGGGACCGTAGGGATGACCCAGCGCCGCGACGAAGAGCCGGTCGGGGTTGGTGCGGTCCACGTCCACCATCGCGATCATCTCGGTCGAGTCGAGACCCAGGTGGGTCCAGGTCCGTCCCGCGTCGGTGGACTTGTACATCCCGTTTCCGGTCGCCAGGTCGGGCCGGATGATCCCCGCGCCCGATCCCACGTAAATCACGCTCGGGTTGGACGGCGCCACGGCGATGGCGCCGATCGATCCCGTGGGCTCCTGATCGAAGATCGGCTCCCAGTTCGACCCGTAGTCCGTGGTGCGCCAGACGCCGCCGTTGTCGAACCCGGCGTAGAGCACCGCCGGATGTCCGGGCGCGCCGGAGAGCGCGCGGGCCCGGCCCGCGCGGGTGGGACCGATGGCGCGCCAGCGCAGGGCCGACGTGGCGTCGGGAGTCTGGGCGAAGGAGCGGGACGACAGGGTGACGGCGAGGGCGAGGAGGGAGATCGAGACGCGCACGGCGAAACCTCTGGCTCTTGAGGAAGAAGGAGCGAGGAGTATGCAGCGTTCCGGAAGACCGGGCTACCCCGGCGGAGTCACGCGCTGCAACGTGACGCGACGCCCGATACGCGACGCGGGACCGTCACGGCGCCCGCGTTTTCACCATCCTGAGGTACACCCCCCGCCCGTCGCCCAGCGCGGGGTCGTTCGAGGGCGCCGCCGCCAGGCGCTCCAGCAAGCCCGCTTCGAGGCGGGGGCCCTCGGCGCCGGCGAGCTCGATCGCCCGGGCGGCCGACCGCAGCACGATCACCGATTCCAGCCCGCCGATGTCGTCGAAGAACCAGCCGCAGGACGTGAACATCCGGAGCGCGAAGCGCTCCATCTCGAGCAGCCGGTGCCCCGGCGGACCGGCGAGCGCATCGCCGTAGGCGTCCCGCGCGGCCCAAGGATCGCCGAACGCGGCCTGCCCTTCCCGCTCGAAGATCCGGTGAATCTCCCCCGCCAGCCACTCCAGCGCGGAGCGCAGCGGCCCCCGCCAGCGCTGCTGACTCGGCCGCTCCGGCGCCGACTTGCATCCGCAGTCCGAGCGCCAGCGCTCCACGCCGTGCACGCAGCTCCACGACGTGGGCGCGACGAGCCGCACGTCCTCCTCGGGCGGATGACGGGCCAGGAACGACGCGTAGTTCTCCACCCGCACGTCGGGGCGGGCTCCCAGGATCTCGAGCACCTGGCCCAGCGTCACGACCCCTTCCTTATGATGGTGGCCGAAGGTCTCGCCATCGGTGGCGCAGGAGACCAGCGCGTTCGGCGACGACGTGAGCCGGTCCGCGAACCGGTCCGGCTCCCGGGTGAAGGGCCCGAAGGCCACCTCCTGCGCGATGCCGCCGTCGTAGACGAACACCGCGATCCGGCGGCCTCCCGGGGTGCGGTACCACCCGGGCCGGCCCCCCGCCGGCGCCCGTTCCACCTGGCGGGGCGCGAGGACGGTGAACCGGATCCCCGCGTCCGCGAGCACGTCCAGTGATTCCTCGTCCACCGCGGTCTCGGGAAGCCACATCCCTTCCGGCTCGCGCCCGAAACGCCGGCGGAAGTCCGCGATTCCCCACCGCACCTCGGTGACTTTGTCGCGCCGGGGAGCGAGCGGCAGGATCACGTGGTGGTACGGCATCGCGATCGCCGCGCCGTGGCCGGCGTGACTGGCGACGCTGGCCCGGTCGGCGGCGAGGATCTGGGCGAGAATCCGGGGGGCGGCGCGATCCATCCAGGTGAAGAGCGTGGCGCCGAAGTCGAAGGAAAGAGCGCCGAGGAGCGGCGCGATGGGGCCGTAGCACTCCCGGGCGATTCGCGCGTTCCAGTCGTGGTCCGGCGCGGCGCCGATCTCGCGCGGGACCTCTCCCGTCCACGGGTCGTCGCGCGGCGGCTGGTAGAAGTGCCCGTGAATGACGACCGACCGCATCAGCCGGCGAGGGCCTCCGCCACCTGGGCCAGCACGTCGGGGAAGAGATCGTCGCGGCGGCCAAGCGCCAGGGCGGTCACGCGCGCGGAGGCGAGGCGCGCGGCGTCGCCGCCCAGCGCCTGCAGCAGTCCCTCGCCGTCGTCGCAGTGCTGGGTGAAGCGGCGTTCGGCGTAATCCACCACCGCGCCGGTCGAGATGATGAACTGCCAGTCGGACGCCTGCGCGAGCAGCAGCTCGCGGGCGGCCTGCGCCAGAATCGGCCGCGCGGCTTCTGACCGGAGCGCCTCGGGCGCCGCGTCCCAGAACGATTGCTCGAAGCGGTGGAGCCGGGTCCAGGTCCACTTGGTGCCGGGATTGAGCCACATGCTGTGGTCGCCGTTCGCGCCCCAGGAACCCTCGGCCAGCTGCAGCGCGGTCCGCGGCGGGTGCGCCGCGAGATGGCCGCTGCCGGTCACCGCGTGGACGCCGGCGCGCCCCTTCAGCCCGCGGTAGGTGTCGGCGAGAAAATCCGGCCCCTCGAACCACCAGTGGCCGTAAAGTTCGGTGTCGAAGGGCGCCACGATCACCCCGCCCTTCTCCTTCGCGTGCTCGGATCCGATCTGGTCCAGGAGCCCCACGAAGTGGCCGGCGTGATCGCGGACCCGGCCCAGCGCGGCGGCGGGATCGTACGGTCGCTTGGCGCCGAGATCCACGTCGGCTCCGGTCACGCGCCAGAGCTTCAAGCCGCCGGGCCAGCGGATCTTGTGAAACTCGAGGTATGACGCGTCGCCGGGGTAGCCCTGGTGCCGGCTCCAGACCTGCATCGAGGAGCGGGGATCGCGCACCAGCGCGGCGACCACGCCCGCGCCCTTCGCGCGCTTCGACACCCGATAGGCCTGATAGGGGGAGTGCAGCGGCCGGCGGCGGCCCGGGGCCCGCGGATCGTCGTGCCGCTCGGCGTCGAAACGCTCGGCGCCGAGCGGGATGTCCTCGTAGGCGCCGAGGGGCGTGCCCGCGCGCGCCAGATGCGCGTCGGTGAAGAAGTAGCGGAACCCGGCGCGGGCGAGGTGCTGCTCGATGCCGGGACGCCGCTTGACGCTCCCGCGATAAGCGCACTCCGGGAGCCAGCAGCCGGCCGCCGGGGCCCCGAAGAGCCGGCGGTGCTCGTCACGGCCCACCGCGAGCTGCAGCCGGATGCTTTCGTCGCGCGCGAGCAGCGGCAGGTACCCGTGCGTGGCCGCGGAGCCGATGATCTCGAGGCGTCCCTGCTCCTGCAGCCGCCGGAAGGCCGCGACCAGATTGCCGTCAATCGCCCGGAACTTTTTCTGGAGGCGCTCCAGCCGCTCCCGCCAGAAGCGCACCAGCGGCAGCAGCGGCTGGTCGCCCGTCGTGGCGAGGGACGCGGGCGCCTCGTCGCAGGCGCCGATCCGCTGGGCGAAGAAGGCTTCCAGCTCCCGCTGGAAGGTGGGAGAGACGAGCTGGTTGGCGAGGACCGGGGTGAAACCGATCGTCACCGGCGCGGGGGTCCCTTCGGCCGCGAGAGCGTCGAGCTGTTCCAGGAGCGGCAGATAGGTGTCGAGGGCCGCTTCGCAGAGCCAGTCGCTCCCGTGGGGCCAGCGGCCGTGATTCAGGACATACGGGAGGTGACTGTGCAGCGCGAGAACGAAATCCATCACACCACGCCGTTCAGCGCGCGGACGTAGACCGCCCGATAGCGTTCGGCCGAGCGGTCCCACCCGAACTGGCGGCCCATCGCGGCCCGGACCATGCGCTTCCACGCCGCGCGGTCGTCGTAGGCCGCGGTGGTGCGGTGGATGGCCGCCGCGAGCGCGGCGGGCTCGTAGGCGTCGAACAGAAACCCCGTGACCCCGTCCTCGATGCTGTCCGAGAGGCCGCCCACCCGGCGCGCGACCGGGATCGCTCCGTAATGCTGGGCGCGCATCTGGGTGAGTCCGCAGGGCTCGTACAGCGACGGCATCAGCAGCGCGTCGGCGCCGGCGAGGAGCCGGTGCTCCACCCGGTCGGTGAACATGAACTCGACCGCCACCCGGTCCGGCGCGCCGGCGGCGAGCTCGGTCAGCGCCTGGTGATAGCGATGCTCCCCCGCGCCCAGGAACACGAACTGCGCGCCCGTGCTCCCCGCGAGGTCGGCGCCCAGCACCAGATCCAGTCCCTTCTGCGACACCATCCGCGCGCTCATCGCGAAGAGCGGCGCGTCGGGCCGGACGGCGAGCCCGTACGCCTTCTGCAGCTCCGCCTTGCAGTGGCGCTTGCCCGACGGATCCTCGCGCGAGTAGCGCGACGGAATCTCGGGGTCCGCGGCGGGGTCCCAGAGCAGCGGGTCGATCCCGTTCAGGATCCCCACCAGCCGGTCGCCCAGCGCGGTGAACGTGCCCTGCAGCCCGAATCCGCCCTCGGGGGTGCGGAGCTCGGCCGCGTGGGTGGGGCTCACCGTCACCGCGAGATCGGCGAACGCGAGCCCGCCCTGGAGGAAGTTCATCCGTCCGTACCACTCGAGCACGCCCTGCCGGTAGAGTTCGGACGGGAGGCCGAGCTCGTCCACCATCTCCGGCGGGAAATGGCCCTGAAAGGCGGCGTTGTGAACGGCGAGCACCACTCCCAGCCGGTCGTAGAACGCGGTTCCCGCGAGCGCGGTGCGCAGGTAGAGGGGCGCGAGCGCGGTGTGCCAGTCGTGCGCGTGCAGGACCCTCGCCTCGGGCGCGATCTCCGGGAGCGCGGCGAGGGCGGCGCGGCAGAAGAACGCGAAGCGCCGGGCGTTGTCGTCGTAGTCTCCGGCGTTGTCCCCGTAGATGCCCGGCCGGTCGAAGAAATCGGGGTGCTCGACGAAGAAGACGTCGGGCGAGCCCGGCCGGCGAGGGAGCCGGTAGAGCCAGGCGTGCTCGGCGTGGAGGCCCAGCGGGACGGCGAGCGAGACGGCGGTGCGCTCGAGGGCGGGCGTGGTTTCGCGCACCCGCTGGTAGAGGGGCATCACGATGGTGGTGGGGTTGCCGAGCGCGGCCTGCGCCGCCGCGAGTCCGCTCACCGCTTCACCGAGGCCGCCGGTCCTCGCGAAGGGCCAGCACTCGGCGGCGAGGTGCACCACGCCGATCGGCGGCTCGCGCGAGGTCCGGCGGGGCGCGGCGACGCGCGCCCGACTGGTCTTTCCCGCCGCCCTGGTTCCGGTCCCTTGCTTCACCGCCACCCCGGCGCTCCTTAAGCCGTCGGCGGGTCGTCCGCCGGCGCGTCGCCCCGCATCGCGGGGAGGTAATAATCGGTCAGGTAGTTCCGCACCATGCGCTGGGCGGTGAAACGGGCACCGGCGGCGCGGAGGGCGCCTTTCATCTTGTCCACCCAGCCCGCCGGGACGCCGCCCGCGTCGGCGTCGTAGTACAGCGGCACCACCTCGTCTTCGAGCAGGCGGTACAGCTCGGCGGCGTCGGCCGCGTCGGCGTCTCCGCCCGAGGGCGGCGCGGGGATCGCCCACCCGTTTCGCCCATCGTAACCCTCGGCCCACCACCCGTCCAGCGTGGAGAGCTGCGGCACGCCGTTCAGCGCCGCCTTCATTCCGCTGGTGCCGCACGCCTCCATCGGCACCCGCGGCACGTTGAGCCAGAGGTCCACGCCCTGCACCAGGACGTGCGCGAGATGCAGGTCGTAATCCTCGAGGAACGCGATGCGCCCTTCGAAGCGCGCCTCGCGGGTATGGTTGTACACGCGCTGCAGCGCCTGTTTCCCCGGTTCGTCGGCCGGATGGGACTTCCCCGCGAACACGATCTGCACCGGCCGGTGCGGCTCCACCAGCAACCGTTGCAGGCGGTCCACATCCCGGAACAGCAGATCGGCGCGCTTGTAGGTCGCGAAGCGCCGCGCGAAGCCGATGGTCAGCGCCTCGGGGTCGAGCAGGGTCCCCGCCCCCACCAGATGCAGGGCCTCCTTCCATTGGTCCGCCCAGCGGCGCCGGGCCTGCTCCCGGATGGCCCGCATCAGGTTCGCCTTGAGGTCCACGTGCGCCGCCCACAGCGAGCCGGCGTCGAGTTCCGAGACCTGGTCCCAGAACGCGGGATCATCGACGCGCCCCAGCCAATCGGCGCCGAAGTTCGCGTCGAAGAGTTTCAGGAACCGGTTCGCCATCCAGGTGGCGACGTGGGCGCCGTTGGTCACGGCGCCGATGGGAACCCGGGACGGATCGCGATCGGGCCAGAGCGGCGCCCAGATGCGCCGCGATTCCTCGCCGTGCCGGAGCGAGACACCGTTCACGCGCGCCGACAGCCGGATCGCGGCCACCGGCATGTGAAAGGCGCCGTGGTCCTGGGCGGGGTGATGGCCGAGCTTCAGGACCGCGTCGCGGGTGACGCCCATGTCGTCCCAGATCGGGCCGGTGCAGGCCTCGAGCTGGTCCGGCGTGAAGGCGTCGTGCCCGGCGGGGACCGGGGTGTGGGTGGTGAACACGCTCGACGCGCGCACCCGCCGCACCGCGTCGTCCCAGGACGTCTTCGCGGCCACCAGCTCCCGCACCCGCTCCACCATCATGAACGCGGCGTGGCCTTCGTTGGCGTGCCAGGCGGCGGGGTCGTAACCGAGGGCGCGGAGCACCCGCACGCCGCCCACGCCGAGGATCCACTCCTGGCGGAGCCGGAGCTCCTGCCCGCCGGCGTAGAGCCGGCTCGAGAGGCCGCGATCGGCGGGATCGTTCTGCTCGAGATCGGTGTCCAGGAGGACCAGCGGCACCCGGCCGACGTGAATCCGCCAGGCGCCGACCCCCACCTCGCGGCCCGAGGTGCGCACGCTCGCCAGCGCGAAGCCGCCGTTCGCGGCGCGGATCCGCTCGAGCGGCGTCGCCGAGACCTCGAACTGCTCTTCCGCGTCCTCCTGCCAGCCGTCGAGCCGGAGGCGCTGGTCGGAATACCCTTTGGTATAGAACAGCCCGACGCCGATCAGCGGGACGCCGAGATCGGAGGCCGCCTTGCAGTGGTCCCCCGCGAGTACGCCCAGTCCGCCCGAATAGATCGGCACCGAGGCGTGGAGGCCGAACTCGGCGCAGAAGTACGCGACGGGACGAGCGTCGAGCCCGGGGTGATGCCGCGCGAACCAGGTGCCGGCGGCGCTCGCGTCTCCGGCCGCGGCGGCGGCCGCCGCGTCGTACTGGGCGAGGAACGCGGGGTCCTGGGCGAGGGCGGCGAGCCGCGCCGGGGCCACCCGGCGCAGCAGCTCGATCGGGTTGTGCCGGGTCAGCCGCCAGAGCGCGGGGTCCACGGCGCGGAACATCGCGCGCGCGGTACGGCTCCAGCTCCAGGAGAGGTTGCGGGCGATCCCCGCCAGCGCCGAGAGCCGATCGGGGAGATAGGGGGGTGGCGCACTACCGTCCTGAGTCGTGGTCATGGCAGGGGAAAGTAACTACTCGTCTTGGACGCGGAGCATCAGCGCCGCGGCGGCGAGGAGCGAGCCCCCGCCGATCAGCAGGGCGTCGATCGCCTGTCCGCCGAAGAACCG
>DASSQQ010000042.1:0-68604 GCA_035702425.1 Gemmatimonadales bacterium | reverse complement strand
TCGAGCGCCTGCCCTACTCCGCCGACCATTATCTCGCCACCGGCGAAACCCTCCCTGACCACGCCTTCAATCATCTGCGGGACGACGTGGACGCCATCCTCCTCGGCGCCATCGGCGACCCCAGGGTCCCCGGCAACGAGCACGCGCGGGACATCCTGCTCGGTCTCCGCTTCCGCCTCGATCTCTACGTCAATTTTCGTCCGGTGACGTTGCTGCATCCCGACCTCACGCCGCTGCGGGGGAAGACCGTCGCCGGCCGGAGCGCCCCGACGTCCGGCCCCGCGATCGACTTCGTGATCTTCCGCGAGAATACGGAGGGCGTCTACCTGGGCCGGGGCCGGATCGGCAACGGCGAGTACATCGCGGAAGAAGTGAACACCGAGCGCGGGGTGGAGCGCATCATCCGCGCCGCCTTCGAGTGGGCGCAAGCGCACGGCAAGACCCGCGTCACCATGAGCGACAAGTCGAACGCCGTGCCCGCGCACCGGGTGTGGCAGGAGCAATTCAAGCGGATCGCGGCCGAATTCTCCGGCATCGCGGCCGAGCACCGCTTCGTGGACGCGCTGGCGATGGAGATGGTGCGCGAGCCCGAGCGCTTTCAGGTGATCGTCACCAACAATCTCTACGGCGACATTCTGTCGGACCTGGGCGCCGGCCTCATCGGCGGGCTTGGGATCTCCGCGTCCGCCAACCTGCGCCCCGGGCGCGCCGGCCTCTTCGAGCCGGTGCACGGATCGGCGCCGCCGCTCAAGGGCAAGGGCGTGGCGAACCCCGTCGCCACCGTCCTCACCGGCGCGCTGATGCTGGAGCAGCTGGGACACCCGGAGCCGGCGCGCGACCTCGAGCGCGCGGTGCGCGAGGCGATCGCCCGGGGCGCGCGCACGCCCGACATCGGCGGGAAGGCGACAACCCGAGATGTCGCCGAGGCCATCGCGGCTCTCGTCTAGGGGAGGGGTGGCGGGTATATTCCGCTTTCTGAACGACTTTCTCCCGGAGTTCTCCCCGTGAAGACCCAGGGTGCCAATAAAGACGTCGTTTTCCTTTCCGGCGTCAGAACCGGTTTCGGAACCTTCGGCGGCTCGCTCAAGGACATTTCGGCGATCGATCTCGGCGCGGCCGCGGCGAAGGAGGCCATCGCGCGCTCCGGCGTAAAGCCCGCCGATCTCGGCCACGCCGTCTTCGGCAACGCGCTTCAGACCTCGTCCGACGCGATCTATCTGGCCCGCCACGTGGCGCTCAAGGCCGGCCTCCCCATCGAAACGCCCGCCGTCACCGTGAACCGCCTCTGCGGCTCCGGCTTCGAAGCCATCACCCAGGGCGCTCAGCTCATTCTCCTCGGCGAAGCCGACGCCGTCCTCGCGGGCGGCGCCGAGTCCATGAGCCAGGCGCCGCACGTGGTGCGCGGCGCGCGCTGGGGCATCCGGCTCGGGCCCCAGGCGGCGTTCGAGGACCTGCTCTGGGAGTCCCTCAAGGACCCGCAATGCGGCTTCTCGATGGCGGAGACCGCCGAGAACCTGGCGGAGAAATACCACCTGGCACGCCGGGAGGTGGACGAAGTGGCCCTCGGGTCGCAGCAGCGGGCCAAGAAGGCGTGGGACGACTGCGTGTTCACGGACGAAGTGATCGGCGTGCCGGTGAAAAAGAAGGGCCAGACGGCGGAGTTCCGTGCCGACGAGCACATGCGTCCCGAGACCACGCTCGACGTCTTGCTCTCGCTCAAGCCCTACTTCAAGAAGGACGGCCTCGTCACCGCGGGCAACGCGTCCGGCATCTGCGACGGCGGCGCGGCGACGGTGATCGCGAGCGAGGAGTTCGCGAAAGCCCGGGGTGCGAAGGCGCTGGGACGCCTCGTCGCCTGGGCGGTGGTCGGCGTGGAGCCCAAGTACATGGGGATCGGGCCCGCGCCCGCGGCGCGCAAGGCGCTCGCCAAGGCGGGCCTGAAGCTCGACCAGATGGATCTGGTGGAAGTGAACGAGGCGTTCGCGCCGCAGTACCTCGCGGTCGAGAAGGAGCTGGGCCTGGACCGCGCCCGGACCAACGTGCACGGCGGCGCCATCGCCATCGGGCATCCCCTCGCCGCGACCGGCACCCGCATCACCATTCATCTCCTGCACGCGCTCGCGAAGCAGGGGAAGCGCTACGGGCTGGGCTCGGCGTGCATCGGCGGCGGTCAGGGCGCCGCGGTGATCGTCGAAGCCTTCCCCGCCTAGAGGAGTCGCCATGAACGAATTCCTGCTCCCCGCGGTCGGCGTCGTCGTGCTGTACGCCTTCGCGGCGCTCAACGTCTTCCGCGAGTACGAGCGCGGCGTGGTCTTCTTCCTGGGCCGTTCCTGGGGCGCCAAGGGCCCGGGCCTGGTATTCCTGCCGCCCCTCCTCACCAAGGTGCAGAAGGTGTCGCTCCGGGTGATCGCGCTGGACATCCCGCCCCAGGACGTGATCACGCGGGACAACATCTCGATCAAGGTGAACGCGGTGCTCTACATGCGCGTGGCCGACCCGGTGCGCGCGGTGATCGGCGTCGAGAACTACCTCTACGCCACGAGCCAGCTGGCCCAGACCACGCTCCGCTCGGTGCTGGGTGAGACCGAGATGGACGAGCTGCTGATGAACCGCGAAAAGATCAACGAGATCCTGAAGAACATCATCGACAAGCGCACCGAAGACTGGGGCGTGGAAGTGTCGGCGGTCGAAGTGAAGGACGTGGACCTCCCGCCGGAGATGAAGCGCGCCATGGCGCGCCAGGCGGAAGCGGAGCGGGAACGGCGGGCCAAGATCATCAACGCCGAGGGCGAGCTCCAGGCGTCGGAGAAGCTGGCGCAGGCCGCGCGGATCATCGGCTCCGAGCCGGCCGCGATCCAGCTCCGGTACCTGCAGACCGTCAGCGAGATCGCGTCCGAGAAGAGTTCGACCACGATCTTCCCCATCCCCATCGACCTCTTCAAGGGCCTCCTCGACGCGGTCGGGCGCCGCGCCGGCGACCCGACGCCCGCGCTCCCCGCCCGCGCCTCCGGCGAACCGGTGCCCGCCCCGTCCACCGCGGGCAAGGCCCGCGCCTGACGTGGCCGGAGAGCTGATCGGCCGGCAGGCGCTCGAGCGCATCATCCAGCGCGCCGCCGAGCTGCAGGCCGGCGAGCGCGACATCGGCGAGGGGCTGACCGAGCAGGAAGTGATCGCGCTGGGAGGCGACGTCGGCATCCCCACCCGCTACCTCCGGCAGGCGATGCTGGAGGAGCAGACCCGGGCGCCCGACGCGGCGGTGGGCGGACTCTTCGCCTGGCTCACCGGGCCGCGTCGCCTGAGCGCGCAGCGCGTGGTGCCGGGCGATCGCGCGGTGGTCGAACGAGCGCTCAGCCACTGGATGGACGACGAAGAGTCGTTGCTGGTGAAGCGGCGCTATCCCGACCGCACGACGTGGGAGCCCAAGGCGGGCGCGCTCGCCAGCATCCAGCGCGCGCTGGGCAAACGCGGGCGCCGCTACTCGCTCGCGAACGCGGAAGAGATCGCCGGCCAGGTCACGCCGCTCGAGCCCGGCTTCTGCCTCGTCGGTCTCAGCGCCGACGTGGGCCGGCGGCGCGCACGCCGTATGCTGGCCGCGGGCGTGGTCTTAGGGCTGGGATCGCTCGCGATCGCTGCCGTGATGGTGCCGTTCGGCGCGCTGGGACTACTGCCGGGTGTCGTGTTGGCCCCGTTTGTCGTGGCGATCGCGCGGACCCATCGCGGCGATAGCGAGCGGATTCAGGTCTCGCTCGAGCAGGTGCTCGACCGCCTGGAGCGGGGCGAGATCCGCCCCGAGCACCTGATCGGCGGACCGCGGCCCTCGGCGTTCGTCCGCATCGCGGACGAGCTGCGAAAGGCCTTTGAATAACCCCGGGCTTTGAAGGAGTGACATGAGCGAGATCAAACGGGTGGGCGTGCTGGGATGCGGGCTGATGGGGTCGGGCATCGCCCAGGTCGCCGCCGCCGCCGGCTACGAGACCATCGCGCGGGACGTCGCCCAGCCGCTCCTCGACAAGGCGAAAGCGGGGATCGAGAAGTCGCTCGCCAAGTTCGTGGAGAAGGGTAAGCTCGCCCCGCCCGACCGCGACGCCACGCTCGCCCGGCTCCGCTTCACCACCTCGGTCGCCGACCTGAAGGGCGTGGACGTGGTGGTGGAGGCGGTGACCGAGGACCTCGACACCAAGAACGCTCTCTGGAAGGACCTGGACCAGCTCTGCGGTCCCGCCACCATCTTCGCGTCCAACACCTCGAGTCTCACCATCGCTGCGATGGCGGCCGCCACCAGGCGCGCCGACCGCTTCGTGGGCCTGCACTTCTTCAACCCGGTGCCGCTGATGGCGCTGGTCGAGGTGGTGCGCACCGTCACCACGTCGAACGAGACCTTCACCCGGGCCTACGCTTTCGCCAAGTCGCTCGGCAAGGAGCCGGTCGCCGCGAAGGACAACTCCGGGTTCATCGTGAACCTGCTGCTCGTTCCGTACCTCCTCGACGCCATCCGCGCGGTGGAGGGTGGCGTGGGGAGCGTGCCGGACATCGACAAGGCGATGCAGCTGGGGTGCGGGTACCCGATGGGGCCGCTCACCCTCCTCGATTTCGTCGGGCTCGACACCACCCACAAGATCGCCGAAATCATGTTCGCGGAGTACAAGGAGGCGAAGTACGCGTCCCCGCCCCTCCTCAAGCGGATGGTGCTGGCGGGGATGTACGGGAAGAAGAGCGGCAAGGGGTTCTACGACTACTCCGTGAATCCACCCGCCGTCTCCAGTCTCGGCCTCTAAGCCACTCTCACCCGCCCCTCCGACAGGAGCCTAGGACCGATGTTCGGCTACGATTGGGCCAAGCTGCACGCGCTGCTCAACGACTTCCCCGCCGCCCTGCTCACCGTCGCGGTCTTCTTCGAGTGGCTGGGCTGGCTCCTCAAGCGGGAAACCATCCGCTCCGCGGGACTCTGGACCCTGTGGGCGGGCGTCGTCGGCGGGTGGGCCGCCGTCATCGCCGGCCTCCAGGCCGAAGACGCGATCGAGCACGGGGAGGCCATCCACGAGCTGATGGACCAGCACGAGACCTGGGCGCTCGTCACCATGGGGATCTTCACCGCCATTCTGGTCTGGCACCTGGTGCGCCGCGGCAAGCTGCCGCGGGTGGAACAGTGGATCCTGCGCGTGGTTTCGCTCTTCGCGCTCGCGATTCTGGTGCGGGTGGGCATGCTGGGCGGGGAGATGGTCTTCGACCATGCGGCGGGCGTGCCGATGGTCAAGATGGAAGCGGAAATCAAGGACCGCCAAGCCGGCCACCATCACCATCCGGGCGAAGCCGACGAGGACCACGACCACGACGAGCCAACGCCACCGGACACGGCGCACGGGCACCAATGACATCGCGGATCTCGGATTGCGGATTGCGGATTGCCACGCGGGTGCGGCGAGCAATCCGCATTCAGCAACCCGCAATCGTCATTCTGTTGTCCGCCTGCGCCCCCGGCACCACCCGGCCCGCGTTCCTGCCGTACCCCGAGGCCCTGACGGCGATCGTGAACGCCCCGCCGGCGCGCGCCATCGCCGAGGCCACGGGTTTCTTCGCGGGCGAGGGCGTGCAGGTGTCGTTCGTGAACCCCGCCGACGGGTTCCTCGAAACCACCTGGTACGACACCCGGACCCACCGGTCCGCGCCCGGGAACGCGGAGAGCGCGGACCTCTCCAGCACCGTCAAGATCCGCTGCTGGGCCGATCCCGACGTTCCCGGGAAGGCGCGGTTCACCGTCGAACCGGTGTACCGCCCGGCGCTCGACCCCTCCCGCCCGGAGCGGGACCTCGAGGTGATGGTGCCGATCGGCAGCGACGGGTACCGGATCGCCCAGCGGCTCCTGGCCGAGCTGGCGCAGAAGTTCGGAGGCCAGTGAGAGGCGCGGGCGCCGCGCTGGTCCTCGCGCTCGCGGCCGGGTGCCAGCCCTCGGGGCCGAACACCGCCGCGCCGCGTCGCGACGCCCCCACCATCAACGCGCTGGTGGACGCGGCGGTCCAGCCCACCATCCGCGCCGCGGTCCGCGCGCTGGGCGACGATGGGCTCACCCTCCGCCGCGCCGACGAGGACGCGGGGGTCGTGGAAAGCGAGTACTTCGATCTCGCCACCGTGGACCCGCACTCGGAGAGCTATCCCTCCGAGCAGCGTTTCGTGCGGCTCCGCATCGCCGTCACCGCGGACACCATGGGCCGCGGATCGCTGGTGGACCTCTTCGTCTTCTACCAGCCCTACCAGCTGGGAATGGAGAGCCGGAGCCGGGAGCGGCTGGTCCCCCGCGACCATCCCGGCGCGGCGTACGCGCGGAAGCTGATCGAACGGATCGCCAAAGTCGCCCTTTCCCAGTAACCGCCGAGGACTCCGATGCGCCGGGTCACGACTTCCGTCCTGCTGGCCGCCCTCGCCTGCTATCACCGTCCGCCGGACACCACGCTGGAGACCCTGCGCGGCCAGCCGGCGCTCGCCACCGCGCTCGTCAGCGCCTCGATCAAGGTCGCGCTCGGCACCGCCGCCGACGTCATCTCCCGGCACGGACTCGCCGCGCGGCTGATGGCGGACTCGGCGCTGGTGGAGAGCGGGGGCTGGGACCCGGCCTCGCGCGATCCCTCGGTGGCGGATCGCTACCCGCCGGAGGAGCGGCTCACATGGTTCGTGTTCAAGGTGACGTCGGATTCGCTGGGACGGGGGTCCCGGGTGGCGGTCTTCGCGCTCTACTCGCCGTTCCGCACCGGGGGCACGGGGAGCGGCCTCAACGCCCAGGCCGACCCGCTGTCGGCGGTCGGGGTGCGCGCGGTGCCGCGGGATCACCCTTCCGCCGCGATGGCGCGCGCGATGCTGGCTGAGGTGGAAGCGGGCGTGGTGACCGCGCCCGATACGACCCGCTAGGCGCCGACCAGGCCCTTCACCCAGCGCTCCATCTCGTCGAGATCGAGCGCCGCGTCGCGGCAGGGTCCGTTGGGGAGACGCATGGTGAGGCCGAGCACCGGCAGTTTCCCGGCGACGTCGCGCAATCCCGTCATCATGTCCCGCTCGCACGCCACCGCCACCACCGCCCGGGGGCGCCGCTCCCGGATCACCCGCCGCGCCAGCTGGCCGCGGGTGGCGACGAACACCGGCACCTCGTAGCGCCCCGCGATCTCGAGGACGCCGTCGAGCGCCGCCTTGGAGAGACAGCGCGGGATCAGCACCAGGAGCTCACCCTTCCCCACTTTCCGGCCCCGGCGCACGGCGAGCGTGTTGTAGACGTCGATGGCGGCGTGCTCCACCCAGTCGCGCCGGCCCAGCCCCCGGGACACCCGCGACGCCAGGTTCATCACCCGGAGGAACGGCCCGCGCTCCAGCAGATGCTCCGGAAGCAGCGCGTAACCACCGTAGTAGGAGGCGACGAGCAGGATCAACCACAGGCCCGCCACCGCGGAGGCCCCGGCCAGGGCCCACGCAAGGATCGCGGGCAGGGGGGCGTAGAGGGCCCCGAGACGCGGCGCCAGCAGATAAAGAAGAAGGGCGGCAAGGCCGGCGGCGGCCGCGAGCGAGATGCCCGCGTAGCGGAAGAAGAGACCGGCGGGCGCCGAGAAGTCGCCGTTTCCGGGCAGCGGCTTGCCGTTCCACTCGTCCCACTCGTGACCGAGGCGGCGGTCGGTTTCGATGTGGATGAGCTGCGCGCGCGGCGTTTCAGTGACGACGCCCATGGCGCGGGAAGCTTCACGCGGGCGCCGGGCGGTGTCAAGCGGACCGCGCCTTGATAACTTCCCTCCGTGGCGAACCCTCCATCCCTGCTGACCGACGAGCGCATTCGCGCCGCCTACGCGGAGGGCGCCGGCATCTATCGTATCCTCCCCCGCGCGGTGGCCCGCCCGGCCTCCGTGGCGGAGCTGGCCGGGCTGCTGCGGTGGAGCCACTCCGCGGCGACGCCCCTCATTCCCCGGGGTTCGGGAAGCGGAATGCCGGGCGGGAGCGTGGGCCGCGGCGCGATCGTGGACCTCTCCGCTTTCCAGGGCGTCACCGTGGACCGGGAAGCGCGCCTCGCCACCGCCGGCGCCGCCGCGACCTGGGCCGCGGTGCAGGAGGCGGCGCGGGCCTTCGGTCTCCGGCTCCCGCCCGATCCCTCCTCCGGCGCCTTCGCCACCTCGGGAGGAATGGTCAGTACCAACGCCGCCGGCCCGCGCACCGTCCGCTACGGCAGTGTCCGGCGATGGGTCGAGGCGGTGACCGTGGTGGGCGGGGATGGGGAACCCCGCGGCGTTCGGCGCGGCGGCGGGCCCGGCCCCTGGCGTCCCGCGCGGGACGCGCTGGAGCGCGCCGCGCGGCGGTTTCCCGCCACCCGCAAGAACTCGAGCGGTTACGCCCTCGACGCCTTCCTGGCCTCGGGGGACGAGCTCGATCTCCTGATCGGCGCCGAGGGCACCCTGGGGTTCGTCACCGAAGTCACCTGGCGCCTGGATCCCATTCCGCCGGACGTGGCGGGCGTGGCCCTGGGCTTCGCGGATCTTTCCGCCCTGGCCGAGGCGGTGCCGTTCCTGGTGGCACTCAATCCATCCGCGGTCGAGCTCTTGGACGCCACCCTCCTGTCGTTCGTGCGGGAGGCGGGCGCGGAGCTCCCCGACGGACTCGCCTGCCTGCTGCTGGTGGAGTTCGAGCGGGAAACGAGCGCGGCGGCGCGGGGCTCGGTGGGGGACGCGGTGCGCGGATTGCGCAACCTCACCGCCCACGTGGAGACCGCGGTGGACCGGGACGGACTCGCCCGGCTCTGGGCGGTCCGCAAGCTCGCGAGTCCCGCGCTGGCGCGGCTCCCCAGGAGTCGCCGTTCCCTCCAGGTCATCGAGGACGGGTGCGTCCCGCTGGCGCGCCTGGGCGAATACGTCCTGGGCGTGCGGCGGGCGGCGGAGGCGCGAGGGATCCCGGTGGCGGTCTTCGGCCACGCCGGCGACGGCCACGTGCACGTCAACGCCCTGCCGGACACGGAGGCGCCCGGATTCGTGTCCGCGCTCCGCGGCCTCCTGGACGACGTCACCACCCTGCTCCTGGACCTGGGGGGCACGCCTTCCGGCGAGCACGGCGACGGACGGCTGCGCGCGGGTCTGCTGGAGCGGTTTTTCGGAGCGGAGGGGATGGAGTGCTTTCGCGACCTGAAGCGCGCCTACGACCCGCGCGGGATGCTGAATCCGGGTGTTATACTTCCCGCGGCCGATTGGGCGCCTCTCGCCGACCTGAAGGTCGGACGCGACGCCGCCCCAATTCCCGACGACATCGCAGCGCGCCTCCGGGAGCTGGAGCAGACCGGCGGCTGGGCGACACCCAAGATCGACCTGGCGTCGTAACACCCCTTAGCCACCGTTCTCATGGAAATCTTCCGCGAACCGCGCGTCACCCTCATCGCCCGCCCGCAGTTCCTCGAGCCCGCGCACCTGCCGGTGCAATGGCGCGGCGACGCGTCCGACGGCGAGCGCCTCGCCGAGTTCGCGGGCCGGATCTGTTACATGAGCCAGCACAACCCGGTGCATCGCACCACGGCGGAGTACCTGGAGAACATCAAGAAGCAGGGACACGGCTCGGTGATCGAGCACGCGGTGTACGTGCTGCTGATCGAAGGCATTTCCCGTTCCTGCTCCCACGAGCTGGTGCGCCACCGCGCCGGCTTCGGGTACTCCCAGCTCTCCCAGCGCTACGTGGACGAGTCGCACGCGGCCTTCGTGATGCCGCCGGCGATGGTGGGCGACGCGGCGCTCGAGGCCGAGTGGGAGCGCCAGGTGGCGGCGGCGCAGGCGGCGTACGTGCGCGCGGTGGAGGGGTTGATGGAGCGCTACGGCTGGGTCGACGACAAGGTGCATCGCCGCAAAATGGCGCGCGAAGCCGCGCGCAGCGTGCTTCCCAACGCCACCGAAGTGAAGATCGTGGTCTCCGCCAACGCGCGCGCGTGGCGGACGATGCTCGAGCTGCGCTGCGGCGAGGGCGCGGAGCTCGAGATCCGCGCGATGGCGGTGGCGTGTCTGCGCGCGCTCGCGCGCGAAGCGCCCGCGCTCTTCTCCGACTTCGAGATCTACACCGCCGGCGACAAACGCGAAGCCGCGCGCGTCACCTACCACAAAGTTTGAGCGACGCGCGTCGCGCGTCGTTCAGTCGCGCGACTCGACGAAATGCATTTTCCCTATTGCGCATCGCGCGCTCATTTCGTATTCTGATAACGGACAATGGGTTGGCGTTTTTTAGACCGCGTCACCGTGCGGCCTTTTTTGTAGGAGGTATCCCGAGACCACATGCGAATCGGTCTCGCATACAACGAGAAACCCGATCCCGGCACCCTGGCCGACGAGCCGCCCAGTCGTAGCGGCGACGCGTTCGTCGAATGGGACGAGCCCACCACCATCAGCGCGGTGGAGCAGGCCCTCAGTTTCTTCGGTCCCGTCATCCGCCTCGAAGCCGATCCGCTCTTCCCCCAAAAACTCGCGCTCGCCCGTCCCGACCTGGTCTTCAACATGGCCGAGGGACTGCACGGCCTGAATCGCGAAGCCCACGTGCCGGCGATCTGCGAGTACCTGAACGTTCCCTACACCGGCTCCGACCCGCTCACTCTCGCGCTCACCCTCCACAAGGCGCGCACCAAGGAAATCCTCGCGCACCGCGCCATCCCCACCGCGCCGTTCGTGCTGGTGGAGACCGCGCGGGACCTGGACCGGGTCGGACTCCCCTTCCCGCTGTTCGTGAAACCGGTCGGCGAAGGATCCGGTAAAGGCATATTTGCCAACAACTTATGCGAAGGCCCCCGGGCCCTCCGGGAGCGGGGCCTCTTCCTCTTAGAAGAATACGACCAGCCGGTCCTGGTCGAGACCTACCTCCCCGGCCAGGAGTTCACCGCCGCCATTCTCGGCAACGGCGCCGGCGCGCGCTGTCTCCCCCTCGTCGCGTTCGACTTCGCCACCCTCCCCGAGGGCGCGACGCCGGTCTACGGCTACGAGGCCAAGTGGATCTGGGACACGGCCGAGCATCAGCTCGACATCTTCCAGTGCCCGGCGCGGGTGCCCCCGAGCGTCGCCGACGCCGTGGAGCGGGTCGCGCTCGCCGCCTACCGCGCCCTCGGCTGCCGCGACTGGTGCCGCATCGACATCCGGATGGATCGCTTCGGCGTGCCCAACGTGGTGGAACTGAATCCGCTCCCCGGCATCATCCCCGACCCCCGGATGAACTCCTGCTTCCCCAAAGCCGCGCGGGTGGCGGGGCTCTCCTACGACGAGCTGATCCAGGAAGTGGTCCGGCTCGCCTGGCGGCGCGTCCACGGACGGGAGCTGGAAGTGGCCCGGGAGGCGTTCGCGTGAAACTGGTCATTCTGTACGACCCGGGAGCGGGGGACTGGACCCCGGAGGACATCGCCGGGGTGATGCAGGCGGTGGACGAGATCGCCGAGATCTTCACCGGCATCGGCCATCAGGCGCAGAAGGTTCCGGTGAAGCACGACATGCGCTGGCTCACCGCCGCGCGCCGCGCCGACCTGGTCTTCAACCTCTGCGAGGGCGTGCACGGGGTGCAGGACTGGGAGGACCACGTCGCCGCGGTGCTGGAGCTCGCCGGCATCCCCTTCACCGGCTGCGGCTCCTGGACCGTGGCGGCGTGCCGGCGCAAGCCGATCGCCAACACCATCCTGGCCCGCGCCGGCGTGCCGATCCCGGCGTGGGCGGTGGCGCAGGGCCGCATCGACGACGACTTCCCGCTGCCCGCCATCATCAAGCCCGCCGCGGAAGACGCGAGCGCGGGACTCGACAAGGCCTCGGTGGTCACCGACCGCAAGGCGCTGAAAGCGCAGGTCGCCGCGATGACCGAGCAGTTCGACGAGGTGCTGGTCCAGCAGTACATCCCCGGCCGCGAATTCAACGTCGGCTTCGTGGGCTCGAGGGTGCTGCCCGTCGCCGAGATCGATTTCACCGGAATGCCGGAGGGGAGCTGGCCGATCCTCACCTACGCCGCGAAGTGGCACACCGGGTCGGCGGAGGACGTGGGGAGCGTGCCGGTGGTGCCGGCCCACATCTCGCAGCGCCTCGCCGACCGGCTGGTGCGCACTGCGGAGCGGGCGTGGCAGGTGATGCAGGGCAAGGGCTACGGCCGGGTGGACCTCCGGGTGGACGACACCGGCCGGCCCTGGGTGCTCGAGGTGAATCCCAACCCCGACCTGACGGACGAGGCGGGCCTCTCCCGGATGGCGAAGGCCGCCGGGTGGGATTACGCCGAGCTGGTGCGCCGCGTCGCCGAAGTCGCGCTGCGGGAGGCGCAGGGAGCGAAGGCCGCGCGTGAGCTGCTCGCTCCGCCCCGTCGGCCGCGCGCAACGCGCACGTCTTGAAGCCCTGACCCGCGCCACGGGCGTCTTCCGCGAGGAAGAAGTCCGGACCGCGGTCGAGCTCCTGGACGATGCCCTCGCGGGGGACGACGACTACCGGCTGGTCGGCGCCTACGCCGCCGACGAGCTGGTGGGGTGGGCCTGCTGGGGGCCGACGCCGGGCACCGACGGGACCTGGGACCTGTACTGGATCGCCGTGGATCCGGCGCGGCACGGGACCGGGGTGGGCAGCGACCTGCTCCGGGAAGTGGAGGGGCAGGTGCGGGCCGGCGGGGGCCGGCTGGTGGTGGTCGAGACGTCATCCCGCGCGGATTACGCGCCGACGCGGGCGTTTTACGAAAAACGCGGCTTCACCAGGGCCGCGGTGCTTCCGGGCTATTACGCTCCCGGTGACGACCTGGTCATCTATCTCAAGGACCTGACGCATGGAGTCCTGGCAAGAGCTGCTTCGTAAGAAAAGCATCGCGTCGCTGGAGACGCTCGCGGCCCGGTTCGGACCCGAGCACTTCCCCGACCTGGAGCGCCTCCGCCTCGCGGCGGAGAACTTCGAGTTCCGCATCTCGCCGGCGATGGTGGACCTGATCAAGTCCCCCGGCGACCCGATCTGGCGGCAGTACGTGCCGGACCTGCAGGAGCTCGAGGTCCACGACGGCATCGTGGATTCGCTGAACGAGGACGCGGATTCCCCCGTCCCCAACATCACCCACCGCTATCCGGACCGGGCGCTGTTCCTCGTGTCCCCGGTCTGCGCGTCGTACTGCCGGTTCTGCACCCGCCGCCGCAAGGTGGGCGATCCGGAGAAAATCCCGCTCTCCCAGCTCGAGTCCGGGTTCCAGTATCTCGAGGATCACAAGGAAATCCGCGACGTCATCATGTCGGGCGGCGATCCCCTGCTGCTCTCCGACCGGCGCCTGGATGAAATCCTGAAGCGCCTGCGGGCGATCCCCCACCTCGAGATCATCCGCATCGGCAGCCGGGTCCCCTGCCACCTGCCGGAGCGGATCACGCCCGAGCTGTGCGCGATCCTCAAACGGTATCATCCGTTCTACATCAATACCCACTTCAACCACCCCGACGAGCTCACGCCCGCCGCGGTGGCCGGCCTGGGCATGCTGGCCGACGCCGGGATTCCCCTCGGCTGCCAGACCGTGCTCCTGGCCGGCGTGAACGACGACGTCGAAGTGATGAAGCTGTTGATGCAGAAACTGCTCGCGGCGCGGGTCCGCCCTTACTACATCTATATGTGCGACCAGGTGGCCGGCGCCGAGCACTTCCGGACCACGGTGGAGAAGGGCCTCGAGATCGTGAAGGGGCTCCGGGGCTGGACCTCGGGCCTCGCGGTGCCGCACTTCGTGATCGACGCGCCGGGCGGCGGCGGGAAGATTCCCCTCCTCCCCGAGTACGTGGTGAAGATCACGGACAAGGAAGTGGTCTTGAGGAACTACGCCGGCAAGCGCTACCGCTATAAACAACCCCAGCTCCAGACCGAGCTGGAGGCGGTGCTGGTCGGCTGACCGGAATCGGGAGACGCGAGCCGGGGACGCCGCCCGTCTCCCGCCTCCCGTCTCCCGGTTGTACTGTTCCCTCCTTATGACCGATCTCCGGACGCCCGCGAAGTACAAGGTCGCGCTGGTGCAGATGAGCATGACGGCGGACCCCGGCCAGAATCTCGAGAAGGCCATCGCGCGGGTGCGGGACGCCGCGAAGCGGGGGGCCGCGCTGGTCGTCCTTCCCGAGCTGTTCCGCACTCTCTACATCGGGCAGCGCGAGGATCACGCGTTCTTCAACCTCGCCGAGCCGGTGCCCGGGCCCTCCACCGAGGCGCTGGGCCAGGTCGCCCGGGAACTGGGGGTGGTGGTGATCGCGTCGCTCTTCGAGCGCCGGGCGGCGGGGATCTACCACAACACCGCCGCGATCATCGACGCCGACGGGAAGGTCCTGGGTCTTTACCGGAAGATGCACATCCCGGACGACCCGGCGTATTACGAGAAGTTCTACTTCGCGCCCGGCGACCTGGGGTTCCGCGCCTTCGACACCAAGGCCGGCCGGGTGGGCACCCTGGTGTGCTGGGACCAGTGGTATCCGGAAGGCGCGCGGCTCACCGCGCTCCAGGGCGCGACGCTGCTCTGTTATCCCACGGCGATCGGCTGGCATCCGGCCGAGAAGCAGCGGTACGGTCCCGAGCAGCGGGACGCCTGGCGTACGATCCAGCGGAGCCACGCCATCGCCAACGGGTGCTACGTGGCGGCGGTCAATCGCGTGGGCCTGGAGCGGCTCGACGGCAAGGGCGACGGGATCGAGTTCTGGGGCTCGTCGTTCCTCGCCGACCCGTTCGGGGTGGTGGTGGCCGAAGCCCCGGCGGACCAGGAGACGATTCTGGTCGCCGAGGTGGACCTGGCGCGGGTGGAGGAGGTCCGGCGCAACTGGCCCTTCTGGCGCGACCGCCGGGTGGACGCCTACGGCGGGATCGACGCGCGCTACTCGGGCGACGCCCGGTAGTGCGGCGTCGGTCCCGCTCCTCTTCCTCATCTCGATGAAGGTGCTCCCCACCCCCGCCGCGCTCGGTTTCCGGATGCCGGCCGAGTGGGCGCCCCACGCGGCGACCTGGCTCGCCTGGCCCCACAACGCGAGCGACTGGCCGGGGAAGCTCGCCGTCATCCCCTGGGTGTACGGCGAAATCACCCGCCGGATCGCGGAAGGCGAGACGGCGCGGATTCTGGTGAGCTCGCCGGCACAGGAGCGCGCCGCCCGGCGGGTGCTCGAGAAGGCGGGGGCGAGTCTCGCGCGGGTCCGGTTCCTCCGCTTCCCCACCGACCGCGGCTGGACCCGGGATTCGGGGCCGATCTTCGTGCGGCGCGGAGAGCCGGCGCCGGAAATCGCGGTCTCCCGGTTCCACTTCAACGCCTGGGCCAAGTATCCGGACTGGAAGAAGGACCGGAAGCTCCCCGAGTTCGCGGCGAAGAAGCTCCGCCGGAAGATCTTCGACGCCGAGTTGCGGGGGCGCCGGGTGGTGCTGGAGGGCGGGAGCATCGACGTCAACGGCGAGGGCTCGGTGCTCACCACCGAGGAGTGCCTGCTCGACCCGGTGGTGCAGACCCGGAACCCCGGGCTTTCGCGCACCGACCTGGAGAGCGTGTTGCGCGACTACCTGGGCGCCACCAACGTGCTCTGGCTGGGACGGGGAATCGCGGGGGACGACACCCACGGCCACGTGGACGACCTCTGCCGCTTCGTGGGGCCGAGCACCGTGGTCCTCTGCGTGGAGGCGGACCCCCGGGACGCGAACTACGCGCCACTCGCGGAGAACCGCGAGCGACTGCAGGGGCTCGTCACCGAGGACGGATCGAAAATCGAAGTGGTGGACCTGCCGATGCCGGCGCCGCTCGTCTTCGACGGCCAGCGGTTGCCCGCGAGCTACGCCAATTTCTACGTCGCGAACGCGGCGGTGCTGGTCCCCACCTTCAACGACCCGAAGGACCGGGAGGCGTTAGGGATTCTGGCCGAAGTCTTTCCGGACCGGCCGGTGGTGGGGATTCACGCCGTGGACCTGGTTTGGGGGCTGGGGACGATCCACTGCCTGACGCAGCAAGAACCTGAAGCAGGCGGGTGAAGGCGTGGTGGGTGGGGCGGACGGATGCCCGCGCCCCACGCACCACGCCGTTCGCTTACGGCAGCTGCCAGATCTCCATCCGGTTCGCCGTCATGTTGGGAATCAGGACCCGGTTCCGCCTGGCGTCGTAGCCGAAGTCGGCCGGGCTCGGCACCCCGGTGATGATCTTCACTTCGGTTCCCGTCTCGTACGCCGACACCGTGGAGTCGGCCCACGACGAGATCAGGAGCCGCCCCTTCACGATCTCCACGCCGTCGAAGCCGCCCGGCCCCTTGGCGATGGCGGTGGGCGCCTTTTCCCCCGGCTTCCAGCTGAAGACGTCCGGCCCGCCGAAGCCCGCTTCCACGAACCGGCCGTGCGCCGTGTCCCAGGTGATGCCGTTCGGCGCCTCGAGCGCGGCACCCTCGGCGGCGACCGTCACCTTGCGGTCGGGCGCGATCCGGAAGATGCGGTCGGGTCCGGGATGGGTGGACTGCCCCTTCTCGTCGATGTGAATGCCGGTGTCGGTGACGTAAAGCGCGCCGTCGGGGCCGAACGCGGGGTCGTTCAGGAACACGGCGCCCAGCGCCGAGAGGTCCACCGAAGCGACCGGGGCGCCGGTGTTGGCGTTGAAGGCGCGCACGGCGTCGATGTCGGTCACCCAAAGCGTATCGCCCTTCAGGGCGAGACCCTTGGGCGCGTTCAGGGTGACGCCGTTCTTCCCGCCCTCGATGAACCTGAGCGCCACGATGGAGCCGTCGGGACGGACCTTGCTGATGAATCCGTTCCCGTCCTTGGCGGAGGGGGTGCCGTTGATGTTGGAGATCCAGTAGATGTCGCGCCCGGCGTCGTACTTGACCGACTCCGGCGTCTGGAGCGAGTCCACGATGGCGACGCGGGTCGCGCCCTGGGCGCGGGCCGGGCGCGCGAACGCGCTCACGGTGACGACGGCGAACGCCGCCGCGAGGGTGTGACGGTCGAGCCTCATGAAAATCACGCCTCCGTTGGCAGGTGCAGGTACATGGACTGAATGGCGAGCCGGCCGGGGCCGTGGAACCTGTTCCAGAACAGCATGCCGGCGCTGCCGAAGAGTCCGGTGGAAAGCTTCTGGGTCATGGTCTCCATCCTGACGGTGGGGTCCTTGTAGACCCAGCCGCCGGGTTCGACGTCGATCATGTCCCCGGGCTTGAGGGTTACTTCGAACACGTTGCCGTAGCCGTGGAGCCAGACCACGCCTTCGCTCCCGCTCTTGCAGGCGAAGGTGTCGATGAAGAACCCGGTCCCCCCGAAGAGCATGTTGGCCACGCCCTTCACCCGGGCGAAGGAGTACTCGACGTTGTCGGTGGCCGCGAGAAACTGATGCTCGCGCACGTCGATCGCCTGCCCCTCTTTCAGGTGGATGCCGAAGACGTGTCCCGCGCCGTCCCGCGAAAACGCGATGTGCCCCACGCCCTTGGTCTGGGTGAGAAACACCGGCATTCCGGCCATCACCCGCTTGAACGCGCCCTTGAGCGGCTTGATGTCCACCTCCACGCCGGGACTCTTCCAGAGCAGAATGTGATGCTCGAAGTACACCGGCATCCGCTGCAGCTCGAGGTGCAGCACGGGAACGAGCTCACCCTCGACGTGGTAGGTGACGCCACCCACCTGGACGTCGCGCTGGGCAGTCGGGAGCTGAACCGGGACGACCATGCGGGCCTCCTCGCTCGTCTAGGGGAGCTGCCAGATTTCCACCCGCGTGCCGTCGACGAAGGGCAGCAGCAGGCGGTTGCGCCTGGCGTCGTAGCCGATGTCGGCCGCGCCGACGCCCGAAATGATCCGGACTTCCTGGCCGGTCTCGTAGGCGGAGACCGTCGAGTCCTTCCACGACGACACCAGAATCCTGCCCTTCGCCACCACCACGCCGTCGTAGGAGCCGGGGCCGGTGGCGAGCACCGCGGGGGACTTGTCGCCCGGCTTCCAGGCGAAGACCGACTTTCCGCCCAGGGACACCACGATGAACCGCTTCCCCGGGCCGTCGAGCGCGATGCCGTTGGGCTGGTCCAGGGTGTCGCCCCGCGCGGCGACGGTCAGCTGGCGGTCGGGGCCGATGCGGTAGATGCGGTCGGGACCGGGATGGAGCCGGTTGCCGACGTCGTCGAAGCGGATTCCGGTGTCGGTGAGATAGAGCGCGCCGGTCGGCGCCGCGGCGATGTCGTTCAGGAACACCGCTCCCAGCGGGGCGAGACTGACGCTGTCCACCGGCGCGCCGGTCTTGGCGTTGAAGGCGCGCGCCACGTCGATGTCCGCCACCCACAGGGTGTCGCCCACGATGGCCAGACCCTTGGGCGCGTTCAGGGTGACGCCGTTCTTCCCGCCCTCGATGAACTTCAGGTTCTCGATGGCGCCGTCGGGGCGGAGCCGGCTGATGAAGCCGTTGTCGTCCTTGGCGGTACCGCTGCCGGCGATGCTGGAAACGAAGTAGATGTCCTGCGTCGAGTCGTAGAGCACGGACTCGGGCGCGAGGAACCCGTCCACCGCCAACACCTTGGTGGCCGCCGCGGGGGCGGGCGGGGCAGGCGGCATGTCGGAGCTGCGCTGAGTCTTATCCGGCAGCTTGCAGGCCGCACCCAGGAGCGCGGCGGCCACGGCGAGCGTCGTGAGTCTCATGAGTCGACATCCTCCAGAACCAGGTCGCTCCCCAGTACCCGTTCCGGTGTGGAGTGTTCTCGCCTAGTCCTTCACCTCGGTGAGCTCCTTCTTCCGCGCGTCGGCGATCTTGGCCGCAACGTCCGGCGGCGCTTCCTGATAGACGTGGAACTTCTGGCGGTAGGTGCCGCGGCCGTGCGTGAGAGAATGCAACGTGGTGGCGTAGCGGTCGAGATCGGCTTCAGGCACCAGCGCTTTCACCTTGGTGAGCCGGCCGTCCTTCTCGGTGCCGACGATGTGCCCGCGCCGGGAGGAGAGGTCCCCCATCACCGCGCCCTGGTATTCGTCCGGGGTCCAGACTTCGACCTCCATGATCGGCTCGAGCAGGGCGGGCCGCGCATTGGGCGTCACGGTCCGGAAGGCGAGAATGCCCGCCATCTTGAACGACATTTCGTTCGAGTCCACGTCGTGATAGGAGCCGTCGTACAGCTCGACCTTGAAGTCCACCATCGGATATCCCGCCACCGGCCCCCGCTGGGCCGCTTCCACCACGCCCCGCTCCACCGCCGGGATGTACTGGCGCGGAATCACCCCGCCCACGATCTGGTCCTCGAAGACGAACCCCGAGCCGCGGGGCAGCGGCGCCACCCGGATCCAGCAGTCGCCGTACTGCCCGCGCCCGCCGGTCTGCTTCTTGTGCTTCCCCTGCCCCTCGGCCTTCCCCTTCAGCGTTTCGCGGTAGGCAACCTTGGGCTTGGTGGTGAGCGCGTGCACGCCGAACTTGCGCGCCAAGCGCCCCACCACGATCTCGAGATGCCGCTCGCCCAGGCCGCGGATCAGCGTCTGGCCCAGCTCCGCCTGGTACTCGTGATGGAAGGTGGGGTCCTCTTCGTGGAGCTTGTGGAGACCGGTGGAGAGCTTGTCTTCCTCGCCCCGCTGCTTCACCTCGACCGCCACCGTGATCACCGGCTCGGGGAACGGAATCCGGGGGAGCACCACGGACCGCTCCCGGGAGGAGAGCGTGTCGTTGGTGTGGGTGTCGCGCAGCTTGGCGACGCATCCCAGGTCTCCCGAATGCAGCTCCGCGATCTCGGTGCGGTCCTTGCCGATGGCGACGCAGAGATGGTTGAGCTTCTCCGACGCTTCGCGCGGCGCGTTCCAGACCTCCTGCCCGTTCTTCACCGCGCCCGAGACCAGGCGGAAGTAGGTCACGTCGCCGACGTGGGGCTCGGAGATGGTCTTGAAGACCTGGGCCACGAACGCCCCGTTGTCTTCCGGCTTCAGGGTGAGCTTCTCCGCCGACCCCCAGACCTGGGCTTCGACCGGCGGCCGCTCGGCGGGTGAGGGGAAGAGCTCCACCATCTTGGAGAGGAGCGCGCGGGTGCCGTAGGTCAGCTCGGCCGCGCCGCAGAAGAGCGGGAAGATCTCGCCCCGCTGCATTCCCGTCTTCATCGCCCGGATCGCCTCGTCGCGGCCGATCTCCTCGCCGCCCAGGTAGCGCTCGAGCAGGGTATCGTCGGTCGCGGCGATGCTCTCGATCAGCTCCTGCGAGTATTTCTTGAAGCGCTCCTGGTACTCCGCCGGAATGTCGACTTCCTCGTATTCCCCCGCCTTGGTGCCCTTCTTGTACAGATGGCACTTCCTGGAGAAGAGGTTGATGATCCCGTGGAACTCCGGTCCTTCCCCGACCGGGATCTCCACCGGGATCACCTTGGGCGTGAGACGCTCCTTCACCTGCGCGTACACCCGCTCGAAGTCCGCGTGCTCCTTGTCCATCAGGGAGACGAAAAACAGGCGCGGCAGCTGCCGCGACTCGCAGTAATCCCACACCTTCTCGGTGCCCACTTCGACGCCCGCCGTCGCGGCGAGGACCACCACCGCCCCGTCCGCGGCGTAGACGCCCGCCAGCGCGTCGCCGGTGAAGTCGAGGTATCCCGGGGTGTCGATCAGATTGACCTTGGTGTCCATCCACTCGGCCACGGCGAGGGCCAGGTTGATGGAGTACTTGCGCTCGATTTCGTCGGGAGTGTAATCGGTGAGGGCGGTGCCGTCTTTCACGGAGCCGTGACGCTTGCTCGATCCGGCCACGAACGCGAGGGCATCGACCAGGGAGGTCTTCCCGCTCGCGCCGTGGCCGAGGACGGCCACGTTGCGGATTTCCCCTGTCTTGTAAACTCGCATCCATACCTCCTCGAGCGGGGGGAAGAAAATATGAGGTGGGAGCAGGGAGACGGCGAGGGGCCGCGGGAGCGCGCGGCGCGCGGGCGGAACGGGGGGGCCCTCAATCCGCGAGCACCGGCACCGGCGACGCCGGCCCCCGCGCGTCCAGCCGCGCCTTGGCGCCCAGGGCGGCGAGCATGATGGCGCCGCCCACGAGCGACCAGACCCCCGGCACCTCGCCCTGCACCAACCAGGCCCAGATCGGCGACAGCACCGGCTCGATCATCACGATCAGCGACACCTCGAGCGCGCTCACGTGGGAGAGCGCGCGGGACATGAACGCGTAGGCGAGCCCGAGCTGGAAGACGCCGAGATAGACCAGGACCGCCCAGTCCGCCGGGTGGGAATGCGCGACGGGGAACGCGAAGGGAAGCGCCACGATGAACGAGAAGAAATTTCCGGAGGCCGCCGCCGCGGCGACCGCTCCCTCGCCGCCGCGCGGCCCCCGCCCCCGCACCAGCAGGCGATATCCGATGAGATTGACGGCCCAGGTGAGCGCGCTGCCGGTGGCGAGCACGTTGCCGAGCAGCGGATCGCGCGCGGTGGCGGTGGGTCCTCCGGCGCCGACGAAGAGCAGGGCCATCGCCCCGGTGGCGATGCCCATCAGCGCGAGGTCGCGGCGGCTGGCGTGCTCCTTCAGGAGCCACGGCGCCAGCGCCAGAATGAACACCGGGCTCGTGGATTGGAGGAAGATCGCGGCCGCCGCGGTGGTGAGCTTGTTGGCGAGCGCGAAGAGCACGGTGGTGGCGCCGTAGGCGACGCCGACCAGGGCCGCCCGCCAGCTGAAGGAGCGCCGCGCCTCGGGGATCATCACCAGGATCGCGACTCCGGCCACGAGCCCGCGGAACCCGGCCACCTGCCAGCCGGTGAGCCCGCAGAGCTTGATGGCGGCGCCGCCGGTCGAGAACAGCACCGCGGCGACCACGATGCGGAGGCGGGCGGCGCCCGCGCCGGCGTCCGGTGTCGGCACGGGAGAGAAGATAGCGCGGCCCGGCCGTCGCGCCCCGCGGCCAAGCGGCGTACGTTGACCGGGTTCGCCAAGGAGGACGCATGCCCGGCTGGGCCAGCGCGCAGCTCGTGGTCGGTCTCGTGCTTTCGGGCGGAGCGCTCCTCCTCGCGCTGCTCCGCCGGCGCGACATCGTACGGGTCGCGGCCGAGGCCGCGTGCTCGGCGGCGTGCGCCGCGCTGTTCCTCGCGTACTGGGACATCCGCCTGAACGCGCGGCTCTCGGGATGGGTGATTCCGCTCTTCCTGTACGCCGCGATCTACAAGGTCGTGACCACGGTCGAGACCCTGCGGGCCGAGCGGGAGGACATCACCGAGACGCTCCCCGAGCCCCTGCCCCAGGTGATCACGCTCGGTCACGCGCTGCTGTTCATCATTCCCGCGCTGTACCTGGGCGGCGTCCTCACCTACCGGGTCTGGTATCCGCCGGTGCTCTCGGACGCGCTCACCGACGGCGCGCACTCGGCGCTCGATCTTCAGGCGCGCACCGCGGGTCTCCTGCCGCTCGGGGGGCGGCCGGCGGCGGCGATGGATTCCCTGCGGAGCTACGGGTTCGAGTGCAGCTTCAAGTCCGAAGCCGAGGCGCCCTTCGACGACAAGGCGCGCGACTATTGCTCCAAGCGCTCCCCGGACGGGCCGGAGGTGCTGATCTGGAAGATCACCCTCACCCACCGCCACGACTCCATCATCAACGTGCACATTACGATGGATACGGCGGAGGCGCGGCGTCCCTAGCGCCCCCCGGGGGGGACCGCATTAGGTTTCACCCACGCACTCCCACCCGGAGGAGGGTCCGGATGTCCGCCAGCGACGACCGCAAGATGGCGAAGCTCGTGAAGAAGCTCTCGGCCCAGGCCGCGAAGCCCAAGGCGAAAGCGCGCCCCACCTACGACGATACCCTGCGCATTCGCCAGGAAGAGGACACCGAGGTGCGCGACTTCTTCAGCGAGATGAAGAAGCGCGAGTTCTAGACGGGTGGCCGTAACCCGAGAGCCGCCGGAGGACCTGGGGTTCGGGTCCGTCGTAGCCCGGGAAGCGAAGAGCCGGCTCCTCAACAAGGACGGCAGCTTCAACGTGCGCCGGGAGGGACTCCCCTACTGGCGCTCGCATTCGCTGTACCGCGATCTCCTCACCATTTCCTGGCCGCACTTCCTGCTCCTCGTCTGCGGCGCCTTTCTCGCGCTGAACGCCATCTTCGCCCTGCTCTACCTCGCCTCGGGGCCCGGCGCCCTGGTGAACGCGAGCGGCGCCCCGGTCTCGGGATTCGGCCGCGCGTTCTTCTTCAGCGTCCACACCCTGGCAACCATCGGGTACGGCAACGTCACGCCGGGGAGCCTGGTGGCGAATCTGCTGGTGACCCTCGAGGCCCTGGTCGGCCTGCTGGTGTTCGCGCTCGCGGCGGGGCTCGCCTTCGCGCGGGTGTCCCGGCCCACGGCGGCGATTCTCTTTTCCGACGTCGCGGTGATCGCCCCCTACCGCGGCGGCGAGGCGTTCATGTTCCGGATCGTGAACGGGCGCAAGAGCGAGATCGTGGAGCTCGACGCCCAGGTGGTGCTCACCCGCCGGCGGGCGGGCGGCGGGTCCCGTGAATTTCACGCCCTGACCCTGGAGCGGCGGCGGGTGGCGTTCTTCCCGCTTTCGTGGACCGTCGTCCACCCCATAGACGACCAGAGCCCGCTCAAGGACGCGACCGCCGAGGGGCTCCGGAGCTCGGACAGCGAGTTCCTGGTGCTTCTCGCCGGCACCGACGACACCTTCACCCAGACGGTGCACGCCCGCACCTCCTATCGCGCCGGCGAGGTGGTGTGCGGCGCGCGATTCCTGGACATGTTCCGGCACGATGGGCGGGGCGTCCCCACGGTGGACATTTCGCGGCTTTCGGCGATCGAAAAGGTCGCGATGGACTGACGGGAACCCGCGCGGGGAGCGCGGTGTTCGCCAACCAACGGAGAGCGGCGGGTGAGACGATGAAAATCGGGATTCTGGGATCGGGCGACGTGGCGAAGGCGCTCGCCAAGGGATTCGCGGGCAGGGGCGACGAAGTGAAGCTGGGGACGCGGGACTCGAAGAAGCTCGCCGACTGGCTGAAGACGGCGGGGCCCAAGGCCTCGGTGGGTTCCTTCGCGGACGCGGCGAAGTTCGGCGAGCTGGTGGTGCTCGCCACCCTCTGGACCGGCACCGAGAACGCCATCAAACTCGCCGACCCGACGAATTTCGCGGGCAAGGTGGTGATCGACGCCACCAACCCGCTCGATTTCTCCCGCGGCATGCCGCCCCGCCTGGCGTTGGGCCACACCGATTCCGGCGGCGAGCAGATCCAGCGCTGGCTCCCCGACGCCCGGGTGGTGAAGGCGTTCAACATCGTGGGCCACGCCCACATGGTGCACCCGCAGTTCCCCGGCGGCCCGCCCGACATGTTCATCGCCGGAAACGACGCGGCAGCCAAGGAAACGGTGAACGGGATTCTCAAGTCGTTCGGCTGGCAGGGGTCGATCGACGTGGGCGGAATCGAAGGGGCGCGTCTGCTGGAGCCGCTGTGCATCCTGTGGGTGATCTACGGCGCCACCACCGGGGGCTGGAACCACGCCTTCAAGATGGTGAAGAAGTAGTACTATTAAGGACCTTCAAGGAGCGTCCATGCACCGAGCTCTGTTGTTCACCACCGCGCTCGCGCTCGCCGCGGGTCCGGCCGCCGCGCAGGCGGCCTCCGACTCGACGCCGCTCGCGGTCGGAACGGTGGCGCCCGATTTCTCGCTGCCCGGCTCCACCCGGTTCGGCACCCTCAGGAACCCGGTCCGGCTCTCCGATTTCCGGGGCAAGACCGTGGTGATCGCGTTCTACTTCAAAGCCCGAACGCGTGGGTGAACGATCCAAATGAACGCGTACCGTGATCAGTACGCGCCGGTCTTCAAGGGTGGACGCAACGTGGTGTTGATCGGAATCTCGGCCGACGTGGATACGGCCCAGCAGTCCTGGATGCGGGACTCGGACTTCCCGTTCCTGATGGCGAGCGATACCGGCTCGGCGGTGGGCAAGGCGTACGGCGCCTACTTCGCCAAGTACAAGCTCGACAACCGCACTCTCTTCGTGGTGGGACCGGACGGGAAGATCGCCTGGCGGGCGACGCCGTTCCGGGAAATCGATCCGACGGCGTACGACAGTTTGCGGGTCGCGATCGAGAGGACGCTACCGGACACCACCAGGCATTAGGAAGGCGCAAACGTCGCCCGGTCGGTAAGTCGCCATCTCTTCACGTCGCGACTTACCGACTTGGCGTCTCAGCGACTCAGCATCTTCGCCACCGCCCCTTCGATATCCTGGTCGGACCCCGCCCCGGTGTATGCCACTTTGCCATTCTTGTCGAGCATCACGACGTAGGAGGTCTGGGGCGCGTCGAAGGCGCGCACCGCCCGGCCCTCCACGTCCCAGAGGACGGTGCCGGGCAGCGGATGATCGGCGACGTGACGGCGGATCGTTTCCGGAGTCTCGTTCACCGCCACGCCCACGATCAGGAAGGTGACCTGGGAGGAGTACCTGGCGTACGCCGCGCGAAGCCGGGGCTCGAGGGCGCGGCAGATCGGACACCAGGTGGCCCAGAACTCGAGCAGCACCGGGCCCTTGCCGATGTAGGCGCCGAGGTCCACCGGCTTTCCGTTGAGGTCCTGGATCTGGACCGGCGCCGGCTTCGCCCCGAGCGCGATACCCAGGTCCCCCTCATCCTGCGCTCTCAGAGGTTGCGCCGCGGCCAGCAGCGCGCCGAGCACAAGCCCGCACCACGCACCACGCATTCTCTTCACAGCACCTGTCCCATTTGAATGAAGTAATACTCCGCCATCGCCAGCATGATCAACCCCGCCCCCCGTTTCACCCAGGCGAGCCAGGGTCCGGGCCGCGGCAGCCGGGCGGCGGCGCCGGAAAAGAGCCCCACGCCGACGAGCAGCACCATCATGCCGAGCGAGAAGACGAACAGATAGATGAACCCCCACACCGCGCTGTGGGTGGTGGCGACCCAGGTGAGCACCACGCCGAAGGCGGGCGCGCCGCAGGGCGCCGCCACGATCCCCGAGGTGGCGCCGAGGAGAAAGACCGCCGGGTAGGAGCCGCCTCCCAATCCGCCGGCCCAGGCGAGGAGCCGCTGGGGCATCGCCACCGGAAAGACGTCGAGCATCGCGAGCCCGAAGAGCAGGAGCAGGTTGCCGGTCGCGAAGCGCGCCCACGGATTCGCGGAGACGGTGCCGAAGAGGGTCCCCGAAAGTCCCGCGAGGAGGCCGAGCAGGGCGTAGAAGAGCGCGAGCCCGGACACGTAAGTCAGGGTGAGCGTCACCACCCGGCGGCGCGGCGCCCCGCCGCCGGCGGTCCCCGCCAGCACCCCCGCGGTGATGGGGATCATCGGGTAGATGCAGGGCGTGAGACTGGTGACCACGCCGGCCGCGAACAGCGTGGCGAGGGCCGAGAGCGGGTGATCCGAGAGCGACATCACGTCTCCTCTACGAAGCCCCGCGCCGCGCCGTTGGGGCGGCCCCGGGTATATTCCGCGTAACCCTGCTCGAGAGCCAACCGATGCCGAAGCTCACCATCGCCCGCCCCGAGGCCGTCGAATACAATCCTCACTACGCCGGCTACATCGCCAAGGTCCAGGGCGACGTGCTGGCGCAGCTCGAGCGCCAGGCGAAGGAGACGCCCGCGTTCCTCGCGTCCATCCCCGAGGCCAAGGCCTTGCACCGCTACGCGCCGGGCAAGTGGAGCATCAAGGAAGTGGTGGGCCACGTCGCGGACGCGGAGCGGGTCTTCGCCTACCGGGCGCTGCGTTTCGGCCGCGGGGACGCCTCGGCGCTCGCCAAGTTCGACGAGAACGCGTACGTGCCCGCGGGCAACTTCGACGCGCGGCCTCTCGCCGATCTCGCGGCCGAGCTCGCCGCGGTGCGCGCGGCGACCCTCGCGCTGGTGCGCGGGCTGCCGGCCGGCGCCTTCGAGCGCCAGGGGATCGCGAGCGGTCATCCGGTCACGGTGCGGGCGCTGGTTCACATCATCGCGGGTCACGAACGGCACCATCTGGACATCATAAAGGAACGTTACCTGGCGTAGTGGTGGCCCCGCACCCTTAACGGACCGGGGGGCGTGTCGTCAGAATAGTCACATGAAGCTCTTCCCGCTGATCGGCGCCCTGGCCCTCGTGGCCCGGACCGCGCCCGCCCAGGGGCCCGCCACCCTCACCCCCCGGGATTCCGCCCTGCACGCCTTGAACCGGCTCGCCTACGGACCGCGGCCCGGCGAGGTGGAGCGCGTCGCCGGGATGGGCGTCCTCAACTGGATCGACGCTCAGCTCCAGCCGGACCGGATTCCGGACCCGGTGCTCGCGGCGAAGGAGCGAGCCTTCCCCCTGCTCCGGATGTCGCGCCAGGATCTCGCGGACGCCTACACCGCGGCCCAGCGCGCCCGGCGGGCGCGGCTCGCGGACTCGATGTCCCGGACCGCCGCCTCCCCGGCGGACCCGGACCCCGCCGCGATGACGCCCGAGGTGCGGCAGGCCCGCCGTCTCGCGGGCGAGCTCCAGGAGGTCGCGGTGGTGCGGGCCGCGCTCTCCGAGCGCCAGCTCGAGGAAGTGATGGTCGACTTCTGGACCAACCACTTCAACGTGTCGCTCACCAAGGGCGCCGACCGGTTTCTCCTCCCCGACTACGTGGAGCACGTGATCCGTCCCCATGCCCTCGGCAAATTCCGGGACCTGCTCATCGCCACGGCGCGGAGTCCGGCGATGATGTTCTATCTCGACAACTGGGAGAGCGTGGCGCCGGGTTCCGAGCCGCCCCGGGGTGGCGGGAGGCGCGGCGCCGGCGGCAAGGCCCGGCCGCAGGGGATCAACGAGAACTACGCCCGCGAGCTCCTCGAGCTCCACACCCTGGGCGTGGACGGCGGGTACACCCAAGACGACGTGATCAACGTGGCGCGCGTCCTCACCGGGTGGGGCATCACCCCGCCGCGCCAGGGCGCCGACTTCGCGTACCGGGACTGGGCTCACGACCGCGGCGCAAAGGTGGTGATGGGCGTGCCTTATCCCGCCGGAGGCGGCGAGGACGAAGGCCGCTCGCTCCTCTCCTGGCTCGCGAGCCAGCACGCCACCATGCACCACGTCTCCCGGCAGCTCTGCGCGCGGTTCGTGGCGGACGATCCGCCCGACGGCTGCGTGGACGACGCGGTGGCCGCCTGGGAGCGCTCCGACGGAGACATCCGCGAGATTCTTCGCGCCATCTTTCACGGGCCCGACTTCTGGGCGCCCGCCAACCTGAACAACAAGGTCAAGACCCCGCTCGAGTTCCTGGTGAGCGCGGTGCGGGCCGTCTCGGCCGATCCCGACTCCACCCCGCGCCTGGCGCAGGTGGTGGCGCGCCTCGGCGAGCCGCTCTATCAGCACGTGGCGCCCGACGGGTACCCGGAGCGCCAGGACGACTGGGTGACGAGCGGCGCGCTGCTCGCCCGGATGAACGCCGCGGTCGCGATCGCGGCGGGACGGCTCCCGGGAGTCACGGTGGATCTCGACTCGGTGGTGCCCCCGGCCCCCGACCCGGACACGCTCCTCGACCGGATCAACGCTCGAGTGCTCGGCGGCGCGATGTCCGCCCACACCCGCTCGGTGATCCGGGATGAGCTCGCCGACCTGCGAGACCCCGCGGCCCGCCGCAGCTTCGCCGTGGGGCTCGCGCTGGGCGGCCCCGATTTCCAGAAGCAGTAGCGAACGGAGGAACCGATGGTCTCGCGTCGCGTGTTCGTGAAGTCGGGCGGCCTCGCCCTGGTGAGCTTCGGGCTCGACCCCCTGTTCCTCGCCCGCGCGGCGTTCGCGTCCCCGGCGCCGGGGCACGCGCCCTCGGGACCCATTCTGGTCTGCCTCTTCCAGCGCGGGGCCGTGGACGGCCTCAACATGATCGTCCCCCACGGCGACCGGATCTATTACGAGGAGCGGCCCCGGATCGCGGTGCCGGCGACGGACGTCATCGATCTCGACGGCTACTTCGGGCTCCATCCCTCGCTCGCGCCGCTCAAGCCGCTGTGGGACGACAAGACCCTCGCCGTGATCCACGCCGCCGGCTCCCCGGACTCCTCCCGCAGTCACTTCGACGCGCAGGACTACATGGAGACCGGCACCCCGGGCAGCAAGACCACGCCCGACGGGTGGCTCAACCGCTACTGCCAGCACGACCGCGAGCACGCCGACACCCCGTTTCACGCCGTCGCCTTCGGGCCCGAGCTGCCCCGCATTCTCGCCGGGAGCGCTCCCGCGCTCGCCATCGACGATCTCCAGGCCTTCGGGCTGCGCGCCGCGGGCGCGGGCGCCCGCGACAAGGTTACCCGCGCCTTCGAAGCCCTGTACCAGGGCGGATCCACCGGGCTCGTCGCGTCGTCGTCGCAGGAAGGGTTCGAGGCGGTCCGGATGCTTTCCGGCATCGATCCCGCGAGCTACACGCCGGCGAACGGCGCGTCCTACCCCGCGGGCAAGCTGGGCCGCTCGCTCAAGGAAATCGCCCAGCTCATCAAGGCGGACCTCGGGCTCCGCGTCGCCTTCGCCGACGTGACCGGCTGGGACACCCACGTGAACCAGGGCGCGAGCGAGGGCCAGCTGGCCGCGCGTCTCACCGACTTCGCGGGGAGCCTGGCCGCGTTCATGCGCGACCTCGGCGACCGCCGCGGCGACGTGGTCCTGCTCACCATGTCCGAGTTCGGGCGCACCATCAGGGAAAACGGATCGAGCGGGACCGATCACGGGCACGCCACCGCGATGCTGGTGCTGGGTGGCGCGGTGAACGGCGGCAAGGTGCTGGGCCGCTGGCCCGGACTCGATCCCGCTCAGCGTTTCGAGGGACGGGACGTCGCCGTCACCACCGATTTTCGCGACCTCTTCGGCGAAGTCCTGGCGCGCCACCTGGGCGCCGCGAATCTCCCCGCCGTGTTCCCCGGGTTCGCGCCGGACCAGGCGCGGTTCCCGGGCGCGATTCGCGCCTAGTCCCGCCCCGCGAAGCGTGAAGGCGGGCCGCGCCGGACGGCGTATATTCCCGCCTCCGGCTCATGAAACCGTCCGCCGCTCTCGCACCCATCCGCCGTCTCGTCGCCGCGTCCGCGGGCGCCGCCCGCGCCGCCGACTTCTGGGCCGCCGCGGCCGCCGCGCTCTCCGACTGGGCGGGAGGGGCGCGGGTGGAGCTCAAGTATCGCGGGCGGGCCGCGCGGGGCACCGCGAAAGCGGGAGAGGGCGCCCCCGCCGGGGCCAATCCGCTGGCCCTCGAGTGGAGCGACAAGGAAGGGCGGCGGGTGGACGCGACCTTCGCCGCGGTTCCGCCGGGCGCGTCGCTCCTCGACGTGCAGAGCGTGCTCGACGCCGCCGCCGATCTCGCGGTGCAGGTGGGCCGCCGGCTCGCCCTGGAGCGCGACCGCCGCCTCGGCGCGTTCATCGTGGAGCTCTCGCGCTGGCTCCTCGCCGCGCCGGAGCGCGATCTCACCCTCCGCTACACCCTGCAGAGCGTGCTCCAGCTCTTCGACGCCCAGGGCGCGTACGCCGCTCTCCGGGAGACCGAAGGCGGCCCGCTCCGGGTCGCGGTGGCGCTCGAGCAGGCCGCCGAGCTGAAGGACGTGATCCTGCCGCTCGAGGCGAGCACCACCGGCCGCGTGGTGCGCAACGCGGAAGCGCTCCTCACCGCCAATCTCCTCGCCGAGCCCGACGCCGTCACGCCGACCGGTGTGGGGGTCGACGTCCGCGCGGCGATGATCGCGCCCCTCCACGGGTCCGCGGGAGTCCACGGCGCCGTGGGACTCCTGCGCTATCGCCAGCCCGGCGACGAATCGGACCCGCCTCCCTTCGCCGTCAGCGACCTGCACTATTTCCTCGCGGTGGCGGCGCACATCGCGGGAGGATTGGAGCTGGCCCAGCTCGTGGCCGGAACCCGCGCGGCGGCCAATCGCGCCCGCGCGATGGTGGGCGCGAGCCCGCTCCCGATGGCGCTGGTGGACGACCGGGGCCACGTGCACCAGGTGAACGAAGCGGCGCGGCGGGTGTTCGGCGTGGACGCGGACTCGGACGCGCTGGGCAAGAGTCTCGACGCCCTCGGACTCTCGCCGCGCGAGATCTCGCTCAAGGCGGTGCTGTCGCGCCGCCGCGGCGCCGAGCCCTGGCACGGGCGGGTGCTGGTCACTCAGCCCTCCGGCGACCGCCGGATCTGCGACTGCACCGTGACCGATCTCGCGGGGCTGGGCTCGGAGGACCTGCTGGTGGCCCTGTACGACCGCACCGACGAGCTGCGCGCCCAGCGGGAGCTTGTGGCCCGGGAAAAGCTCGCCACGGTCGGGGAGATCGCGAGCGGCGTGGCGCACGAAGTGAACAATCCGCTCGCCGCGATCCGGATGGAGGCCGAGCTCCTGGGCCGCGGGTCGACCGACCCCGAGACCGGCGCCGCCGCGAGCGCGATCATGCGCGAGGTGGATCGCGCGGCACGGATCGTCCGCTCGCTGTTGCGCCTCGCCCGCCGGGCCGACACCCAACCGACGCGGGTCCAGGTGAACGAGCTGGTGCGGGACGTGGCCGAGATCCGGCAGCGCGTGCTCCGCACCGACAACGTCCAATTCCAGACCGACATGGACCAGGGCGCGGCGGCGGTGCTCGGCCTGGGCCAGGAGCTGCAGCAGGTGGTGATCAACCTCGTCACCAACGCCGAGCACGCCATCCGGGGCCGCACCCCCGCGATCATCCGGCTCTCGACCCTGGCGCGCGAAGGCTGGGTGCGGCTCACCGTGGAGGACTCGGGGCCGGGCGTCCCCGCGGCGGTGCGAGACCGGATCTTCGACCCCTTCTTCACCACCAAGGGACCCGACGAGGGGTCGGGCCTGGGGCTCGCGATCTGTCAGCGGGTGGCGGCGGAGGTGGGCGGGCGGATCTGGCTCGAGGACTCGGAGCTGGGCGGCGCGAAGTTCGTGGTGGAGCTCCCCGCCGCGCCGGAGCGGGTCAGCGGCGAGCAGACGATCGGCTGAGTGCGCGCTACCCGCTCCCCTTGAGCTGGGTGATCATGCGGCAGAGAGTCTCCGGCTCGTCGGTTCCCACCCGGAAGCGCGACCCGTTGGTCAAGATGAACTCCACCGCCTCCCGGCCCGCCACGCTGTAATTCCAGCCGCTCCCCGTCCAGTGGATGCCGCGCCCCTGCCACCAGGGGTTCGGCACCGGGCGGACCGAGCGGATCTCGGCCAGGAGAAACGAACGCCGCCACACGCCGGGCCCGAACCAGAAGGTGAACCGCGACTGGTCCACTTCGGTGGTGAGGGAGGCGAACGCGTAGGCGGCGCCGGCGAGCGCCACCGGGACGAGGACGCGGATCGGAAGCGGGACCGGCGCGGGAAGGAAGGCGATGATGACGGCGCCCACGACGAGGGCGAGGACGGTCCGCGGGCCGGACTGGGTATGGTGGTACATAGCGCCGCCGCCTTAGCGCCGGGCGCGGCCGGTCGAAGCTACGCGACGATCCACTTCCGGTACGCCATCACCGCGCCCAGGCCCCACAGACCGAGAAACAGCAGCAGCGCGCCGAGCCGCCAGTCGGCCTGGAACTTCCATACTCCGGCCGCGGTGTAGGCCACGCCGGCCAGAATGCCGAGCCCGATCACTTCCTTGCGTCCCATCAGAATCCCGAACACGTAGCCCCAGCTGAACCCGGCCACCAGGAGCAGGGGCAGGCCGAGGCGCAGGATGTGGCCGGGGTCGATCAGGTTCAGCGCGCCGGCGAAGGCGCAGAAGAGCCCCACCACCGTGTAGGACGCGAGGTGGAGGGCGAGGGGAAGGGGCACGGTGCTCATGCGGTCGGTGTTCATGGCTTAAAATATAGTGGCCCATGCGCGTGACCCGCACCTACCTCGAGCTGGCCGATCCCGGCCGTTTCGTACCGGCGTTCCGGGAGGTCCCGGGATTCCGCGTGGCCCGCGTAGAAGAGCCGGGGCCCGCCCTCTACCGGCGGCTCTACCGCACCGTGGGCGAAGCCTACCACTGGCGGGACCGCTGGGACTGGACCGACGACCAGATCCGCACCCACCTGGCCGACCCCGCGATCACGCTCTACGTGGCGGAAGTGAACGGCGCGCTCGCGGGCTGGTACGAGCTGAAGCGGATCTCTTCGGACGATTCGGTGGAAGTGGCGTACTTCGGGCTCGCGCCGGGCTCGATCGGCAAGGGGCTGGGCAAGCACCTGCTCTCCTGCGCGGTGCGGGACGCCTGGGCCCTCGCGCCGTCGCGGGTCTGGCTCCACACCTGCACGCTCGACCATCCCCACGCGCTCCCCAACTACAAGGCGCGGGGGTTCGTCGAGTACAAGAAGGAGGAGTATGACGTAGAGTGAATTGCGGATGGCGGCTTGGGGATTGCGGATTCTGCCAGGAGGTAGACAATCCGCATTCCGCAATCAACAATCCGCAATTAGCTTCCCCCCGTGACCCTCTCCCGCAAAGCCAAGCTCATCATCGCAGGCGTCATCGCCGCGCCGGTCCTCGCGTTCTGTCTCTACACCTGGTCCGCGCTCACCTGGAGTTATTCAGTGGGCCAGCGGGTGGGGTACGTGCAGAAGTTTTCGCGCAAGGGATTCCTCTGCAAGACCTGGGAAGGCGAGCTCGCGATGGTGAACCTCCCCGGCGCCATGCCGGAGACGTTCTACTTCACGGTGCGCGACGATTCCGCCGCCGCCCTGGTCAGCGCCTCGATGGGCAAACGGGTGGCGCTCACCTACCACCAGCACAAGGGCGTCCCCACCTCCTGCTTCGGCGAGACCGAATATTTCGTGACCGAAGTGAAAGCGGCGGAATGACGGCGAACTCCTTCGGATCGCGCGCCACGCTCAAGGCGGGCGGCGCGTCCTACGAAATCTTCCGGCTCGACGCGCTCGAGAAGCGCGGACTCCCCGTCGCCCGGCTCCCCTACTCGCTCCGCGTCCTCCTCGAGAATCTCCTGCGCCGGGAGGACGGCCGCACCGTGCGCGGCGAAGAGATCGAGAAGCTCGCCAGGTGGGACCCCGGGAAGACCCCGACCGACGAAATCGCCTTCATGCCGGCGCGGGTGCTGATGCAGGACTTCACCGGCGTGCCCGCCGTGGTAGACCTCGCCGCCATGCGGGACGCGATGAAGGTCCTGGGCGGGGACCCGAAGCAGGTAAACCCGCTCCTCCCCGCCGAGCTGGTGATCGACCACTCGGTGATCGTCGACCAGTTCGGGACGCCGACCGCCTTCCAGGCCAACGCCGAGCTCGAGTTCCAGAGGAACCGCGAGCGCTACGCGCTGCTGCGCTGGGCCCAGCGCACCTTTCAGGGATTCCGCGTGGTGCCGCCCGACACCGGCATCGTCCACCAGGTGAACCTCGAGTATCTGGCGCGGGTCGTCTTCACGAGCGCCGGGAAGACCCCGCAGGCCTACCCCGACACCCTGGTCGGCACCGATTCGCACACCACCATGGTGAACGGGCTCGGCGTGCTGGGCTGGGGCGTGGGCGGCATCGAGGCCGAGGCGGCGCTCCTGGGCCAGCCGATCTCGATGCTGATTCCGCAGGTGGTCGGATTCCGGCTCACCGGGAAGCTCGCCGAAGGCGCCACCGCGACCGACCTGGTCCTCACCGTGACCGAGATGCTCCGCAAGAAGGGCGTGGTGGGAAAGTTCGTGGAGTTCTACGGACCCGGGATCGCCACCCTGCCGCTCGCCGACCGCGCCACCATCGGCAACATGGCGCCCGAGTACGGCGCCACCGTGGGCATCTTCCCGGTGGACCAGGAGACCCTCCGCTACCTCGAGTTCACGGGACGCTCGAAGGAGCAGGTCCAGCTGGTGGAAGCGTACGCGAAGGAGCAGGGGCTCTTCCATTCCAGGGAGACGCCGGAGCCCGCCTACTCGGACACGCTGGCGCTTGAGCTGGGCACCGTCGAGCCCTCGCTCGCGGGACCGCGGCGGCCGCAGGACCGGGTGCCGCTCCGCGACGTGGGCAAGAATTTCCTCGACTCCCTCTCCTCGCTCATGAAGACCGCGTCGCCGATCGCGCCGCCGTCGAACGCCAAGCGCTGGGAGGAAGAAGGCGGGCACACCGCGGCCGCGGTGGCGGAAGCGCCGCCCGCGCGGCGCACCCACGTGAACGTGAAGCTGGACGAGACCATTCACGAGCTGCGCCACGGCTCGGTAGTGATCGCGGCGATCACCTCCTGCACCAACACCTCGAACCCGTCGGTGATGGTGGCCGCGGGCCTGCTCGCCAAGAAGGCGGTGGAGCGCGGTCTCAAGACCAAGCCCTGGGTGAAGACCAGCCTCGCGCCCGGGTCCAAGGTGGTCACCGATTATCTCGAGAAGGCGGGGCTCACCCAGTACCTCGACCTGCTCCGCTTCAATCTCGTCGGTTACGGATGCACCACCTGCATCGGCAACTCGGGACCGTTGCCCGAAAGCGTTTCCCAGGCGATCACCGAGGGCGAGCTGGTCACCTGCGCCGTGCTCTCCGGCAACCGCAACTTCGAGGGCCGGATCCAGCAGGAGGTGCGCGCCAATTATCTGGCGTCCCCGCCCCTGGTGGTGGCCTTCGCGCTCGCGGGCCGGATCGACATCGAGTTTCACACCCAGCCCCTGGGCACCGACCGCGGCGGCAAGCCGGTCTACCTGCGCGACATCTGGCCCTCGACCAAGGAAGTGGACGAGGTGGTGCGCGGGGCCATCCAGTCCTCGATGTTCCACAAGGAGTACGGCGAGGTCTTCAAGGGCGACGAGCGCTGGGCATCGCTCCCCGTCCCCGAAGGCGATCTCTTCGTCTGGGAGAAGAACTCGACCTACATCCGCCGCGCCCCCTATTTCGACGGAATGCCCAAAGCGCCGCCGCCGGTCGCGGACATCAAGGGCGCGCGGGTCCTGGTCTTCGTGGGCGACAGCATCACCACCGACCACATCTCGCCCGCGGGATCGATCCGGAAGGACAGTCCCGCCGGGAAGTACCTGGTGGAGCACGGCGTCCAGCCGGTGGACTTCAACTCCTACGGCGCGCGCCGCGGCAATCACGAGGTGATGGTGCGCGGCACCTTCGCGAACGTGCGGCTCAAGAATCGCCTGGCGCCGGACACCGAAGGCTGGTGGACCACCTATCCGCCCGGGGGCGAGAAGACCACGATCTTCGACGCCTCACTCAAGTACCAGGCGGCCAAGGTCCCCTGCGTGATTCTCGCCGGAAAAGAATACGGCTCCGGCTCCTCCCGGGACTGGGCCGGCAAGGGCCCGCGGCTCCTCGGCGTCCGGGTGGCGATCGCGCAGAGCTACGAGCGCATTCACCGCTCGAACCTCGTCGGTATGGGCATTCTCCCCTTGCAGTTCACGGGCGCGGAGAGCGCCGAGACGCTGGGGCTCACGGGCACCGAGACCTACGACTTCACCGGGTTGAAGGACGTGCTGGCCGAGGGATTCCCGCGGGGGAAGGAGCTCACCGTCCGCGCCACCCGCGCCGATGGAAAAACGATCGCGTTCAAGACCACGGTCCGCATCGACACCCCGCAGGAGCTGCAGTACTACCGGCACGGCGGCATTCTCGAATACGTGCTGCGGCAGCTCGCCGAGCGCTAGCGCCGAGCGGGAATGGCGGGCCGGGACCGGATTCGCGTCAAGCGCGCGTACCAGGCGCCCGCCAGGTCTGACGGCGTCCGCATCCTGGTGGACCGGCTCTGGCCCCGCGGGCTCACCCGCGCCAGGCTCAAGCTCGATCTCTGGCAGAAGGACGTGGCGCCCTCCACCGCGCTCCGGGTCTGGTTCCACAAGGATACCGGGAAGTGGGCCGAGTTCCGGAAGCGCTACCGCGCGGAGCTCGACGCCCGGCCCGAGAGCTGGCGCCCGCTCCTCGCCGCCGCACGCCGCGGCGTGGTGACGTTGCTCTTCGGTTCGCGGGACGTGAAACGCAACCACGCGCTTCTGCTCAAGGCCTATCTCGCCCGCCGGCTCTGACGCGCAGCGCGATTCGAGCCCCGCGAGGCCGCGTTGAAAACGCGGTGAGACGGTCTTCAGGGGAGAGTGGAGCGGATCGAAGGGCGGGGATGGAGCGCCAGCTCGTGTCCCCACTCGCGCAGCTGATGCATCGCCGCGGCGACGAGCGCGGGGAGCGCCCGCCCCACTGCCGGATGCGGCGGTCCATCCTCCGCCGGCGAGCCGGTCTCGACGCCCAGGAGGACGAGCTCGGGCGGCGGGTCCACCCAATAATGAAGGGTCCGCAGCAGCTCGACGCCGTGAGCGCGGAGCAGCGGGAGCCGCGGCGCGAGCCCCGGCCCCTCGCCCTGCCACGTAAGCCGGTGCACCGCTCCCGGCCGGCCGCCGACGTGCACGGTGGTGAGCACCAGGACCCGGCGCACCGCGCCCAGCACCGGGAGGTCGCGCGCGGTGAGCGCCGGCGTGTCGAGCCAGGCGACTCCGGCGTTGGTCCGTCCCGCGCGGGAGAGCGCGGCGAGCGCGAGCGGGCCCAGCGCGTCGTCGGCCCGGGCCGGATCGCCCAGCCCCACCACCAGCGTCGTCGGCGTCATGATGGCCTCCTCCGGGGTCCAACCGGAAGGCTAGGCCGCGGTGGATGAAGGCGGGATGAATCCGCCGTGACGCGCGCGCAGCGCGTTCAGAATCACCGCCGCGTCGAGGCCCTCCTGCAGCACGGCGCCGACCGCCGGCGTGACGAACCCCAGCGCCGCCACGACCATCAGCGCGAAGCTCACGCCCAGTCCCACCCCGATGCTCTGCAGCGCGACCCGCCGCATCCGGCGCGAGACGTCCATCGCGTCCGCCACCCGGGAAAGATCGTCCACCAGCACCACGATGTCCGCCGCTTCGGCCGACACCGCGGCGCCGTGCGCGCCCAGCGCGATCCCCACCGTCGCCGCGGCGAGCGCGGGCGCGTCGTTGATGCCGTCGCCCACCATCACCACCTCCCCGCGCCGCTTCTTCAGGACTTCAACGGCCGCGACCTTGTCCGCCGGCAGGAGGTCGGCGCGCACCGCGTCCACGCCCGCTTCCTTCGCGATGGCCTGCGCGCTCGTCGCGCGGTCCCCGGTGAGCATCACCGTCTCCCGGACCCCCAGCGCGCGGAGCCGGCTCATCAGCGCCGGAACCTGCGAGCGGAGGCGGTCGGCGAACTCGATCGCCCCCGCCCACCTGCCGTCCACCGCCACCTGCGCGGTGGTGCGGGTCGAGCCGTCCGGCGCGATGATGCCGCGGGTGGCGAGGAACGCGGCCGATCCCACCACCACCCGGCGCCCGTCCACCTCTCCCACCGCGCCCAGACCCGGCGTCTCCGCGAAGCCCTCGGTGCGGAACGCGCCGCGCACGCCGCGCTCGACCGCGGCCGCGGTGACCGCCCGCGCCAGATGATGGGAGGAGAGCTGCTCCAGGGCGGCCGCCCGCGCGAGCAGATCGCCTTCGGTCCAGCCCTCGGCGGGACGGATGCGCGCGACGCTGGGCCGGCCCAGGGTGAGGGTGCCGGTCTTGTCGAAGACCACCACCCGCGCCCGCCCCACGTGCTCGAGCGCGGCGCCGGTCTTCACGATGACGCCCAGCTCCGCGGCGCGGCTCACCGCCGCGATCACCGCCACCGGCACCGCCAGGATCAGCGGGCACGGCGTCGCCACCACCAGCACCGCGAGCACCGCGTGCGGGTCGTGAGTGACCGCGTACGCGACCCCGCACATCGCGAGCGTGATCGGAGTGAACCAGGCCGCGTACCGGTCGGCGAGCCGGGCCAGGGGCGGCTTCTCCCGCCGCGCGCCTTCCACCAGGCGCACGATCTGCTGGTACTGGCTCTCCGCCGCGGGCCGCTCCGCGCGCATCCGCAGGGCGCCGTCGAGACAGACGCTTCCTGACAGGAGCACGGTGGCGGGGCCGGCGCGGATCGGCTCGGGCTCGCCGGTGAGCGCCGACTGATCCACCGCCGCGGTCCCCTCGATCACCTCGCCGTCGACCGGGACCAGGTCCCCGGGCCGGATCAGCAGGAGATCGCCGGGCCGGACGTCGCCCACCGGCACGTCTTGGATGGTGTCTCCGCGCACCCGGTGCGCGGTCTTGGGAGCGCGCGCGAGGAGCGCCTCCAGCGCGTTCGACGCCCGGCCCATGGCGTAGGCCTCGAGCGCTTCGCCGCCCGACTGCATCAGCACGATCACGGCGCCGGCGAAGTACTGGCGGAGGATGACGGCGGTGACGATGGCAAGCATCGCGACCACGTCCGCCGCGAAGCGCCGGGCCAGGAGGCCGCGCAGGGTCTGCACCACGAGCGGCGTGCCGGCGAGGAGCAGGGTGGCGAGAAAAAAAAGGTCGGCGGTGGCCGCCGACCGGAATCCCAACCGCGCCGCGATTCCGGCCACGAGCCCCGCCGCCGCGATGGCGACCAGCGGGTAGCGCCGGACCGCGCCGGGAGCCGCTAGGAGGGCCGCAATTCTGCGCTCAGGCCGCCGGGACGCTTGCGGACGCACGCCGAGCGACCTCCGGCATCGGGGACTGACGGGGCAGCTCGACTTCGAACCGGGCGCCGCCCTCGGCGCCGTTCCCCGCCAGGATGCCGCCGCCGTGCATCCGGGCGATCGCCAGCGCCACCGAGAGGCCGAGCCCCGCGCCCGAGCCCCGGCTCCGCGCGGGGTCCGCGCGGTAGAAGGGCTCGAAGATGTGCGGCAGGTCCACCGGGGCGATCCCCGATCCCGAATCTTCCACCCACATCCGCACGCCGAACGGTTCCTCGGCGGCGCCCACCTCGATGGAGCCGCCGGGCGGCGTGTGTTCGAGAGCGTTGTCCAGCAGCTCCTCGAGGAGCTTGGTGACCAGGGCGGCGTCCACCTGGAGGCGCGGGGCGGCGACCTGGGCGCGGACCTCGAAGCCCTTGGCCGCGAACCGCGGGTGGTACCGCTCCACCAGGTCCCGCACCAGCACGTTCAGGTCGGTGAGCGCGGGCCGCGCCGTGATCAGCCGGGACTCGGCGCGGGTGAGCCAGAGCAGGTCCTCGCACATGTGCGAGAGCCGCTCGGTTTCCTCGAGCACGCTGCGCAGGACGCGCTGATACTCGCGCGGGGTCCGCTCCGCCCGCAGCGCGACCTCCATCTCTCCCTGCATCGCGGTGAGCGGCGTGCGGAATTCGTGGCTCACCGAGGCGGTGAGGCGCCGCTGCGCGCGAAAAGCGCTGTCGATCCGCTCCAGCATCCGGTTCAGGACCGCCACCAGGCCGCGGTACTCGTCGGTCTCGGACTCGGCCACCAGACGCTGGTCCAGGGTCCCCGCTTCGATCCGCGTCGCCTGGGCCGTGATCTCCTCCACCGGCCGCACCGCGGAGCGGGCCAGGCGCCACGCGCCCACGAAGGTCGCGAACGTCCCGATGACGACGATGAAGCCCAGCAGGAAGGGGCGCAGCAGCACGTTGTCGATCGAGAGCGCGATGGCCGCGCCGCTCAGTCCCACACCCATGGTGAGCGCGAAGCGCACCGCGAGCGTGCGGTGCAGCGCCCGGCTCATTCGTCGTCCGGGCTCTGGTCCGGCAGCTGGAGGCGGAAGCCGACGCCCCGCACCGTGTGAATCAGGTTGGCGCCCGAAGCCGACTGCAGCTTGCGGCGCAGGTTCCCCACGTGCACGTCCACCACGTTGCTCTCGGGATCGAAATGCATGTCCCACACCTTCTCGAGCAGGTCGGTGCGGCGCACCACTTCTTCCGGACGGAGCAGGAAGTGCTGCAGCAGGTGGAATTCCTTGGGCGTGAGGTCGAGCGTCTTCCCGCCGACTTTCACCTTGTGCTTCAGCCGGTCGAGCTCGATCGGTCCGTAGTTCAGGAGCTCGGTCCGCTCCGCGCCGCCGCGGCGTACCAGGGCGCGCACCCGCGCCAGGAGCTCGTCGAACTTGAAGGGCTTGGTGAGGTAGTCGTCGGCGCCGGCGTCGAGGCCGCGGACCACGTCTTCGGTGGTGTCCCGCGCGGTGAGCATCAGGATCGGCGTCTTGCGACCCTCGCGGCGCAGCTCGCCCGCCACCTGCAGACCGGTCTTCTTCGGCAGCATCACGTCCAGGACCAGGAGGTCGTACTCGTACACGTGCGCCAGCATGGTGGCCTCGTCGCCGTCGGGCGCGATGTCCACCGCGTATCCCTCCTCCCGGAGGCCCTGCTCGATGAAGCTCGCGACCTTACGGTCGTCCTCCACCACGAGAACTTTCATGGGGATAGACTAGAAACCACGCGCTGAACGCATTCTAAAGGCCGTATGAAGAATGCTTCATTTCTCGGTGGGCGCGGCCGGCAGGATCAAGAGGAAGGTGGCGCCGGGTCCCGCGACGTCCTCCACGGCCAGACTGCCCCCCAGCACGTCGGCCAGACGCCCCGACACCGGGAGCCCCAGCCCGGTGCCGATCCCGGAATGCGGATCGAAACGTTCGAAGGGCTCGAACACCCGGGTGCGCAGCTCGGGCGGAACCCCCGGGCCGTGATCGCGCACCCGGAACGCGATGCCGGACGCCGCACGGTCGATCCGGAGGATCACGCTGGTCCCCTCCGCGGTGTGGCGGATCGCGTTGGAGAGCAGGTTGACGAGGATCTGCTCCAGGCGGACCGGATCGGTCCTCAGGGCGGGGAGCGGGTCCGGGTAATGCTCGTCGATCGCGACCCGGCGCGCCTCCGCGGCGGGACGCATCCCGGCGAGCGCGCGCTCGGCGACCGCGCGCACGTCCACGTCGCGCCACACCGGCCGTACTTTCCCCGCGTCCAGACGGCTCAGGTCCAGGAAGTTGTTGAGGAGGGTGATGGTGCGCTCCGCGGCTTCGAACACCTCCCGTCCCGCGCGGGTCAGCGCCTCCGGCGTCTGCGACTTCCCGCGCACCAGCCGCTCCGCCCAGCCGTACACGCCGGTGAGCGCGTTGCGCAGCTCGTGGTTCATCATCGCGAAGAAGAGATCGCGCTGGCGCTGCATCCCCTGCACCTGCTCCAGGAGCCGCCCGCTCGCGTCGTGGAGCCGCGCGTTCTCGACCGCCACCGCCGCGTGTCCGGCGAGCAGCTCCGCGATCGCCTCGTCCTCGGCGTCGAAGGCGTCGGCGCCGATCTTCTCGGTCAGATAGAGATTCCCGAAGACTTTCCCGCGGGCGACGATCGGCACGCCCAGGAAGGAGTGCATCGGCGGATGGTGGGCCGGAAACCCGGAGCGCGAGGGATGGCTCATGATGTCCGGGGTGCGGATCGCGCGCTGCTCCCGGATCACGAGTCCCAGGAGGCCGTGGCCGCGGGGGAGCGCGCCGATCCGGTCGTGCTCCTCCGGCGACATCCCCGAGGTGACGAAGGCGTCGAGCGACTCGCCCCGCTCGTCGAGCACGCCCAGCGCGGCGTAGCGGGCGCCCACCACTTCGCGCGCCGTGTCCACCACCGTCTGCAAGACCTCGGTGAGCGAGACCCGGGAGAAGATCTCCACCCCCGCCTGCACCAGACGCTCGAACCGGCCTCGGACCCGTGACGTTTCGGCGGGTTCGGACCCCTTCCCGGGCCGGGGATCGGGTGACGGGCGCGACGGGTCCATGGGTGGTGGGAAGCTATGGCGGGCCCCCGGGAGGGGCTACTCTCACCCGGGTTTCAAGGTCGCTTTAGGAGACCGCCCGCACATTCCGGCGCAGAAAAGGGGGATGATATGCGCCTGCAAAAAATCGTCGCGGCGGTGCGGGACACGCCGGGGGGACTCGCGGCGCTCGAGGCCGGTGCCGAGCTCGCGGCCGCCTCGGGCGGCGGGTTCACCGCGCTCACCATCCTCTCCGACCCGTGGGACAAGGCCGAACCCAAGGCCCTCGCCGGCCACCGCCACGCGGTCCGGTTCGGCGTGCCCTCGGTCGAAATCGCGCGCTGGGCGGAGATGGAGCACGCCGACCTCATCGTGCTGGGGCACGACGCGGGGCCGCTGCGCCCCGCCATCGACGGCACCCTGCGCCGCGCGCGGGTGCCCTGCCTCGTGGTCACGCCCGGCACCCACCGGCCGCGGCTCGTCGCCGCGGCGGTGGACGCGTCACCGGACGCGAGCGACGTGCTGCAGGGCGCGTTCGCCGTGGGCCGGGTGTACGGAGCGGAAGCGGTGGCCCTGCACGTCGAGCCCGGCGCGCCGGAGATGAGCTGGTCGCGGCGCCGGACCCGCCACGACGCGGAGCAGGTGGCGGCCGCGGTCGCGAGCGCCTGGGAGGGCGGCGACCGTGGCGGCAACACGGCGGTTGCGCCCTGCGACGTCGTGGTTCGCCAAGGCGACCCGGCGACCGAGATCCTGGTGGCCGCGGAAGAGGATGCACTCGACCTCATCGTGCTGGGCCAGGATCACGGCCACGCCCACGGGCTGGCGGCGCGGATCGCGCCCCGGCTCCTCGCGCTGCCGGGCCGCGCGCTGCTGACGATTCCGCTGCGGTAATTCCTACAGCTTCGCCGTCGCCACCGCGGTGACGATGTCGGTCTGCGAGATCACGCCCACCAGCGCCCCGTCGTCCTCCACGAAGAGCCGCTGGGTGTCGAGGTAGAGCATCTCCCGCGCCGCTTCCCGCGCTTCCGCCTCGGGCCCGATCGTCGGCGGCCAGGGCGCCATGATCTCGAGTACCAGCCGCTCCTCGAAGAGCCGCTCCCGGGCTTCCGGCGAGCCGCATTTGTGCTCGGCCGCGAGAATCTCGCGGGTGGAGACGATCCCCACCGCCCGTCCGAAACGGTCCAGCACCGGCAGGGCGCTGAGCTGGGTCTCCGCGAGAATGTCCACCGCGTCGGCCACCGTGGCGTCCGCCGCCACGGTCTTGAGCTCGGTGCGCATCAGGTCCGCGACTTTCATGCCTCCACCTTCGCTTTCTTCGCTTTGGGTGCCGCGGCACGCCGCCGCGCTTCCGAGGACGTGGGCACCACCAGCACCGACGCCGGCAGCGCGGAGAGCACGGTTTCGGTCACACTGCCGATCAGCAGCCGGTCCACCCAGCCCTTCCCGTGCGAGCCCATCACCACCGCGTCCGCCTTGCTGGTGATCGTCTCCTCGGTGATCACGTCCGCCGCGGGCCCGCGCCGCACCACTCGCTCGCAACGCCGCTCCTTCCCGAGCGTGGCCAGCTGCTTCTCGAAATCCCGCGCCGAGAAGGTGAACAGGTCCTGCTGATCCACCGTGATGGGAATCCCGTCGAAGAAGGGGATCGGCTCCACCACGTGGAGGACGCGAAGCACCGCTTCGTTCTCGCGGGCCAGACGGTCCGCCGCCGCGAGCGTGGGCGCCGCGGCGGGCGAGAGGTCCACCGGCACCAGCACCCGGCGGATCGGGCCGGCGTGGTCGCCCACCACCAGCACCGGGACGTCGAGCCGCCGCACCAGGTGGTGCGCCGTGCTTCGCCCCAGGCCCCGGGCGACGAGCCCGTGATGCTTCCCGCCGATCACGATCAGCTGCGCCCCGTGCTCCAGCGCGAACTCGGCGAGCTGCGCCGCGGGACGGCCGGTGAGGATCCGCAGGTCCTCCACCGCGCCGGCGGGCACCGCGCGGCGCAACGCGCCCACCACCCGCGCGCGCGCGGCCTCGATCATCTCCTCGGCGAACTCCGGCGTGAACGCGGGCACCGCGGTGAGACTGGCGGCGCTCCAGACGTCCGGAACCACGTGGACCAGCAGGCACTTCACCCCCCGCGCTTCGGCGAGGCGGCAGGCGAGCGCGGCGGCGCGCACCGATTCGGGCGAGCCGTCCACTCCGGCGATCACGGGTTTGGCAGTCATATGTCCCCCTCAAGAAGCAGTGTCGCGGCCCAGCGGGCCGCGAGGGAAACATCCACACCCGAGGGTGAAGGTTGCTTGAAAGAGCCCGGAAACTCGGGCTAAAGATCCCGGCGCGCGAACCAGCGCGCCGCGAGCGCGAGCGGGAGGACCGTCCAGAGGACGAGGCCGCCGGCCAGCAGCGCCGCGCCCCACCCGCCGAGCACCTGGTGCAGGGCGGCGCCCAGAGGCCCCGCGACCACGTCGGCCTGGAAGAGACCGAGGCCGAGCGCGCGGGCGCAGTCCACGGGATCGGCGAGCAGCAGGAGCGAGAGGCCCCACCGCCCGCCCGCGGCGGGCAGCACGGCGAGGAGCCCCATCGCGATCAGATCCACGCCCACCACGAAGAAGAGCCAGAGCGCGACGGCGGCGCCCAGCGCGCGGGCCCGGGTCCGCGCGGCGATTCCCGCGGCGATCCCGGTGGCGAGCAGGGCGCAGAGGAGCAATTCCGACACGCCCACCAGCGCGAGGTAGCGCACGCCGTCCGCCGCGCCCGCGAGGAGGCCGATCGCGACGCCGGCCGCGCCGAGACCGGCCGCGAGCGCCGCGCCCAGCGCCACCGCCCACGCGGCCCAGCGCGCCAGCACGATGTGGCGGCGGAAGACGGGGAGCGCGGCGATGAACTCGAGATCGTGACAGTCGGCGCCGGCCACCGCGCCCGCGATCAGCGCGAAGAGCGGCACCAGCCACAGCACCAGCTGCAGCAGGCTGACGGAGGTCCGCGCGAACCCCTGCACCGCCACGGCCCCGCCCGCGGAAAGGCCCACCAGCGCCACCGCCACGCTCGCCGTCGCGAACACCAGCGCGAAGAGCAGTCCCGACCGCGCCCGCGCGAGCCCGGCGGTCTCGAAGCGCCAGAGCGCGGGGGCGCTCACGCGGCGTCTCCCCGCACCAGCGCGACCCGGCCGCGCACCAGACGCCGATACACCCGCTCGATCGGCGGGTCCTCCGCGTCGGCGGTCCAGGACACGCCCACCGAGGCCGCGAGCTCGGGCAGGGTGCCCGCCGCGGCGACGCGCCCCTCCACCATCACCACCACGCGGTCGGCGAGGACCGCCACGTCGTGCAGATGGTGCGAGGCGAAGAGCACGGCCGCCCCGCGCCCGCTCGCGAGGGCGATCGCGGCGCGCACTTCCTCCGCGCCGTCCGAGTCGAGACTGATGGTGGGCTCGTCCAGGAGCAGGGCCGCGACGTCGCCCAGGGTGGCGAGCGCGAGCATCGCGCGCTGGCGCTGGCCGCCGGACAGTTCGGCGAGCGACGCATCGGCGCGGTCCGCCAGGCCGGCGGCGGCGAGCGCCGCGCTCCCCGCCGCGGGCCGAAGCCCGCGCGCCGACGCCACGAGGCGCGCCAGATCGGCGAGACCGGTCGAGAGCGGGACGCCGAGCTTCTGGGGGAGATAGCCCATCCGCCGGCGGGCCTGGGCGGGATCGCGCTGCACGTCGAAGCCGGCGATGGTGGCGCGGCCCTCCGTCGGGCGCACCAGGCCGGCCGCGATGCGGAGCGTGGTGGACTTCCCGGCCCCGTTGGGACCGACCAGCGCCACCACTTCGCCCGGCGCCACGCGGAGCGTGAGCGCCTCGAGCGCCAGGCGGGAGCCGTAGCGTCGCGCAGCGCGCTCGAAAATGATCACCCGCGCCGCCTCGCGAAGGCCAGTGCCACGGCGCCCAGTGCGAGAGCGATCCCTCCCGCCGCGCGCTGACCGCCGGCGCCACCCTCCGAGCCCCGGGGCGCCGGCGGCAGGCGATCGAGCGCCGGCGTCGCCGGCGGGCGCGCGAGCGGACAGCCGTCGGTCACTCCCCCGGCATCGAAAACCGGGAAGCTCCGCTCCGCCCAGTCGAGGGTGCGCGCCGCGGGACTCTCGAGAAAGAGCCGGAGTCCCGGCCGCGCCACGGCCAGCGCCGCGAAGGGCGAGCCCGCGGGGTGCGGCGCGTCCAGCACCCCGTCGCCGTCCAGGTCGTAGCCCTCGGACGCCGCGCGCGCCCAGTAGTTCCCGCGCCCGCCCTCGCAGAGGGTGTAGGCGCCCGCGAGACCGCCCCCGGTGGCGTCGAAGGTGTTCCCGGCGAGCGCGTTCCCGGTGATCGCCGTCCCTTCGCTCGAATTGAAGAGCTCGAGACCCAGCCAGTTCGCCGCGACCAGGTTCCCCCGGAAGGCGCCCCGGATCACGTTGTCGAACAGCACGCCCACGCCGTTGCCGACCAGGAGATTTCCGGTGACGACGGGCGCCGTGGCGGTCTGGAGCACCAGGCCGTAGGAGCGGCTGCCCCCGTTCCACGCGAACACGTTGTCCTCGACCCGGACCCCGGTCGAGTTCATCAGCACCGCGCCCGCCGCGTTGTCGGTGAAGGTGTTCCGCGCGAACCGGTCGTCGTGGCTGAACATGAAATGCAGGCCGAACCGCACGCCCCGGACCGCGCTCCCGGACACGGTGACGCTGTCCGAGTAGGCGAAGTACATCCCGTCCCGCACCCCCGTGATGGTCGCGCTGTCCACCCGCACGTCGCGCGAGTAGTAGAACTCGATGCCGTTCCCCTGCGAGCTCTCCCGCGCCGCCGCCGCGCCCGCGATGTCCAGCCGGGCGAGGCGCGCGCCCCGCACCTGGTACAGGTAGACCCCGAAGAGCACGTCGCGAATCACGAGATCCTCGAGGGTGACCGAGTCGGCGCGGATCATCACCCCCGCGTCGTCCTGGTCGAGGTCGCGGCCGCTCCCTTCGATCCGCAGGCCGCGCACCACGCAGTGCGGGGCGTTGACCACGATCACGCTCCCCCGCCCCTCGCCCCGGAGCACGGCACCGGGCGCGCCCAGCACCACCGTGGGCCGGTCGAGCACCAGGGGCCCGCGGGTGACGCCGGGCGGGAGCCGGAGCGTGTCCTGGGCGACGAGAGCGAGGAAGAGCCCCAGCATCAGGGCGTCTTCACGCCGTGCTTCCGGGCTTCGAGCGCCAGCACCGCGGCGAAGATCAGCACCACGACGCCGAGGAGCAGGCTCCCCGCGCCCGGCGTCGAGTAGACGTCGAAGTTCGCGATGTGCTGGTGGCCGAGGAGCGGCGGCGTGAACGGCGCCACCTTGATCGGCGCTTCCGGGTCCAGGTGGTGGCCGTAGGTGTACATCCGGAACCAGAAGACGCCGAAGGAAAACGCGGCGAAGTAGCTCACCAGCACCGCGAGGTCCACCAGGTCCCGCACCCGCGCGAACACCGTGGTCCGGAGCGCGAGCAGGAAGAACGCGCCCAGGGCGAAGGGGATGAACCGCATCTCCACGAAATCCGCCGCGGCGATGTCGTGCATCCCGATGTAGTGGTTGAGGATGTTGATCGCCTGCAGGTCCGCGCCGTCCTTCCCGCCCACCAGCTTGTAGCTGTAGATGGAGAGCCGGATCCCTTCGGGGAACTGGTTCGCGAACATGGTGATGTGCCAGAGCGGGAACAGGATGGCGACCAGGAGGCAGGCCCCCGCCCCGAGCACGGCGAGCCGCGCCCGGGGAGAGAGCACCTGTTCCAGCCAGCGGGTGACCGGCATCAGCGGCCCCCACCCGATGCCGCGGCCCCCGCGCCGCCGCGCGGCTTCACCAGGAGATAACCCTGCATTTCCTGGTGCATCGCGGAGCAGAAGTTGGTGCAGTAGAACGGGTAGACGCCCGTCTTGCCGGCGCGGAACGCCACCGTCTTGGTCTCGCCGGGATCGAGCACCAGGTTGATGTTGTAGCTCGCGATTCCGAAGCCGTGCAGCATGTCCCGCTCCTGCTCGGCGTTGGTGACGTGGATGATCACCGAGTCGCCCTGATTCACCTCGATGGCGTTGGGCGCGAAGTAGGAGCGGATGGCGTAGAGCTTCACTTCCACCACGTTCCCGCGCCGCGTGACCTTGGCGTCGCTCGCCGCCCAGATCGCGTTGGGGTCCTTGTTCTCTTCCTTGGGATAGACCTCGATCGGATGCAGCAGCGAGGCGGCCGCGATCTGCGCGAAGTGTGGTTCCGGCTCGGTGAACGCCTCGTACAGCTCCGTCATCCCGGTGCCGGTGATGTCGATCAGCTCCGAGGACTCGGGCTGCGACGGTCCGATGTCCAGGTGCTGGCCCTTGGAGAGCTTGTTCATCGAGACCAGGTACTTGCCGTAGGGATGCCGGGTGTCGCCCCCCGCCACCACGAGGTGGCCCACCGAGTAGTGCACCGGAATCTTGGCCACCACCAGCGACGAGTCGTGCCCGTCGAAGGGGCCGACCTTCCACTTCGCCACCGCGGACTCGACGAAGAGCGAGGTGTAGGCGTAGCCCTGATCGTCGAACTGGGTGTGCAGCGGCCCCAGGCCCACCGGGACCTCGGCCACCCGCACCGACTCGTAGCGCAGCACCGGAATCCCGTCCTCGTTGCCCACGGTGTCGTGCGTCTGGGCCGCGGAGAGGAATTTCTGGAAGTCGAAGACGGTCACGTAGGGCGCGAGCTTGCCGTTGCACATCACGTAGCGCCCGTCGGGCGAGAAGTCGGCGCCGTGCGGGCTCTTGGCGCAGGGCACGAGGAAAATCGAGCCCGCCAGGTCCCGGGGATCGAGCACCCGCACCCCGTCCAGCATCCGGCCCTTGCCCGCCGCGGCGGCCGCGGTCGCGTTACGCCAGTTGACGAAGATCATGTAGTCGCGCTCCCGCTGGCTGGCCGCGACCTCGAGCCGGCCGGTGGCGCGCTCGGTGTTGTACGACGTCCAGACCACCCAGTCCCGCGAGCTGTCCCGCCCGGTGGACGCGAGGTCCCAGTCGAAGGGTGGAGTGACGATCTGCCAGCCGACCGACATGGTGCCGGTGGCGCTGTCGATCCTGATCCCGCTCACCACGCCGTGGTACTTGGTGGCGTAGTCGGAGAGCGGGGCGTAGGTGCCGCGCGGCAGCGGAATCGAGAACCGGCTCGCCACCAGCGCGTACTCCGAGTTCTCGGTGAGGAACGCCGAGCCGTGGTTGCCGCTCGAGTTCGGAATCGGACCCAGAATCTGCTTGGTCTTGAAGTCCCGGAGATCGATCCGCGCCAGGCGATTGTTCGCGTTGTCGTTCACGAAGAGCCAGCGGCCGTCGTAATCACCCTTGGTCTTGGAGAGCGCGGGGTGATGCACGTCGCCCCAGGTGTAGCCGCCCAGCATCGCCTTCGAGTCCTCGTCGAACCCGTAGCCGGTGGCGGGATAGGGCGTGAAGACCGGGATGGTGATGATGTGCCGCATCGACGGAATCCCGGCGACGTAGACGTTGCCGGAGTGCCCGCCGGAGTAGAACAGGTAGTAGTCGTCGAGCTTGCCGGGCGCCACGTAGGTCCGCATCGCGGCGTCGCGGACGTCGGCGAGCTGGCTGTTCTGCCCGGAGGACGGCGCGCGCGACGGCGTGCACGCGCCGACCAGCGCGGCGCTCGCGAGGGCGATCCAGTGTCGAACGGTCATATGCGTTTCTCCCCTGCTCGAGGTCATGGCTCGTGTCCCGCCTGCGGTTCGTCGTGCAGGCGCTTCAGGATGTGGATGACGGAGTCGCGCTCCGCCGGCGTCAGGTGAATCAGCTGGGAGAGCACCATCTGCATCGTGCCGGTGGGGTTGGGCAGGAACTGCTCCAGCGGCTCGCCGAACCGGCTCTGCACGTCCTCGTAAGCCTTGGCGAGGTCGGGCCCGACTTCGGTGCCGGACTTCACGCCCAGGGCCGAGATCGAGTGGCAGGTGGGGCACCCCTTCTCGATGAAGAGGTAGGCCCGCGGGTCGTTGCCGGTGATGGTGGGCGGCGGACTCGCCGCCATCCCCGGAAGCGCCGGCATCTTGGGCGGCCGGGGCTGGCTCGGTCCGCAGGCGGCGACGGCGAGGACCAGAACGGCTGCGACGAGGGGCGAACGGACCACCGCGAACCTCCGGGGCTTGGTGACGAGCGAGGCCGACGGACGTGAGCCGGCCCTCGCGGGTGACCATCAGGAATTCGAGGCGGAGTGTACGAAGCTGAAGCGGGAATGAAGGTGAAGGCGACCGGAAGACTTCTTCAGACTCGGAGCGGCACCGTCTCCCCGTCCGCGGCGACCTTGACGGTCCAGCGGAGCTTCTGGGTGAGGTAGGCGGCGAGACTCTTCGCGCTCTCGCCTTCGCCGTGAACCAGGTAGGTCACCTTCGGCGGTCTGGTGAAGCCGCCGAGCCAGCGGACGATCTCGTCGCGGTCGGCGTGGCCGGAGAGGCCGTGGAGGGATTCCACCCGCGCCGCGATGGTCACTTCCTGCCCGAAAATGCGCACCGTCTTGCCGCCGTCCTGCAGGGTGCGTCCCCTCGTCCCCGCCGCCTGGTAGCCCACGAGCAGCACCGTGGTCCGGGGATCGGGGAGACGGAGCGCCAGGTGATGGAGGATGCGCCCGCCCGACGCCATTCCCGAGGAGGAGATGATGATCACCGGCCCGCGGACGCCGTTCAGCTTCTTCGACTCCTCGGTGGAGCTCACCATGGTGCAGCGCCGGGTCTCGAGCGGATCCCCGGTGCGCGCCTCGGCCCGCATGTCGGCGTCGAACTCCTCGGGATGCTTTTCGTAGATCCCGGTGACCGCGTTCGCCATCGGGCTGTCCACGTAGACCGGGAGCACCGGAATCTTTTTCTGGTCTTCCAGCCGGCGCAGCATCCACAGCAGTTCCTGGGTGCGGTCCACCGCGAACGCCGGAATGAGGAGCGCCCCGCCGCGCTTCGCGGTGTCGTTCACGATCCGCGCCAGCTCCTGGTCGTCGCCCGCGGGATGGGCGCGGTCGCCGTAGGTGGACTCGAGGAGCAGCACGTCCGCGGCCGGGACCGGTTCCGGATCGAGAAGAATGGGACGGTCGTACCGTCCCAGGTCCCCCGTGAACACCAGGGTGCTCGGCGGAGGGCCGGCGAGCGACAGCTCGATCGTGGCCGAGCCCATGATGTGCCCGGCCCGGCGATACAGCGCCGTGATCCCCGGCGCCACCGGAAACGCGGTCTCGTAGCGCCGGGTCTGGAGCAGCTTCAGCGCCGCGGCCGCGTCCGCCGAGGTGTAGAGCGGGAGGGCCGGGCGGTGCCTGGTGTACCCGTGGCGATTGGCGCGCTCCGCGTCTTCTTCCTGCAGGTGCGCCGCGTCCGGGAGCACCACGCCCAGGATGTCCGCCGTCGCGGCGGTGCAGTAGATGGGCCCCCGGAAGCCCTGCTGCACCACCAGCGGCAGGTATCCCGAGTGGTCGATGTGGGCGTGACTCATCACGATGGCGCGGACCGTACCGGGATCCACCAGCCGCGTGCCCCAGTTCCGCTGGCGCAGGTCCTTCAGGCCCTGATAGAGCCCGCAGTCGAGCAGCACCCGGCTCCCGCCCGCGGTGACGAGGTGCATCGAGCCCGTGACCGTGCCGGCGGCGCCCAGGAACTGCAGAGTCGGTTGGTCGGCCACGTCAGGGCTCCGGGATGGCGCGGAGGGTGCCGGGAGAGGGCGTCTCGCGCGCGACGGTGGGTGTGGCGAACGCGGGCCGCGGCACCGGGGGAAGCCCCAGATGCGCGCGGGCGCGGTTCAAGGCGTCGTCGATGTTCCCCAGGATGTTCTCCTCGCCGAGGTCGTAGAGCAACCCCGAGCGTTCCAAGGCGACCACCGGCTGGGCGTGCACGTCGGAGAGCAGCACCAGGGAGCCGCCGTGCGCGCTCCGCCGCACCAGCTCCCGCAGGGCGTGGAGCCCGGTGGAGTCGATGGCGGGCACGTGCCGCATCCGGAGAATCAGCACCTTGGGCCGGCTCGCCACCTGGCCCACCCGCTCCTTGAAGGTCTCCGCCGCGCCGAAGAAGAAGGGCCCGCTGATCTCGTAGACCTCGACGCCCGCCGGCACGCTCCGCCGCATCACCGCGTTGGGATCCGATTCGAAGTCTTCCGCGGGGTCCTTGAACTCGTGGGTCAGCACGCTGACGTTCGTCACCTCCGCCATCCGCTTCATGAACAGGAACGCGGCGAGCACGATCCCCACCTCGATGGCGACCGTGAGGTCCACCAGCACCGTCAGCAGGAACGTCACCAGCAGCACCAGCGCGTCGCTCTTCGGCGCCCCCGCGAGCTCGGCCACGAACGAGTGCCATTCGCTCATGTGGTAGGCGACCACCACCAGAATCCCGGCGAGGGTCGCGAGCGGGACCAGCCCCGCCCAGCGGCCGAAGAAGAGCGTGATGAGAAGCAGCACCACGGAGTGGGTCATCCCCGCCACCGGCGTGCGGCCGCCGTTCTTGACGTTGGTGGCGGTGCGCGCGATGGCGCCGGTCGCGGGAATTCCGCCGAAGAGCGGCGAGGCGAGGTTCGCGACCCCCTGCGCCACCAGCTCCATGTTGGAGCGGTGGCGGCCCCCGATCATCCCGTCCGACACCACCGCCGAGAGCAGAGACTCGATCGCGCCCAGCATCGCGATGGTGAAGGCGGGGCCGATCAGGGTCTTCAGGAGCGGGAGACTCATGTCCGGCAGCGACGGACGCGGGAGCCCGGCGTTGATGTGCCCGAAGCGGGTGCCGATGGTCTCGACCGGCAGATGGAACAGCGTCACCGCGAGGGTGGTGGCGATCAGCGCGACGAACGCGCCCGGCACCCGGCGCGACACCAGGGGCCAGAGGAACACCACCAGCACCGTGGCCACCGCGATGCCGATCGCCCAGGGGTTGGCGGACGGGAAGTGGGCCGCGAAGGAGCGCCACTTGGAGATGAAGTCGGCGGGGACGGGTCCCATCCGGAGGCCCAGGAAGTCCTTCACCTCGCCCGAGAAGATGATCAGGGCGATGCCGCTCGTGAATCCGATGGTGACGGGATAGGGGATGAACTTGATGGCGCCGCCGAAGCGGGCGAGCCCCATCACGATGAGAATGACGCCGGCCATCAGGGTGGCGACGGTGAGCCCTTCCACGCCGTAGCGCTGGACGATCCCGTACACGATCACCACGAAGGCGCCGGTCGGACCGCCGATCTGCACCCGGGAGCCGCCGAGGGCGGAGATCAGGAAGCCGGCGATGATCGCGGTGTAGAGCCCCGCCTCCGGAGAGACGCCGGAGGCGATCGCGAAGGCGATGGCGAGCGGGAGGGCGACGATGCCGACGATGACGCCGGCGGTGAGGTCGGCGAGGAGTTGTTCGCGGGTGTAACCGCGAAGTGTGGTGTAGAGCTTGGGAACGAGCATGGCGGGCCCAAGATAACGCCTTCCGGCCCGCACCTCACGCCCGGGACGCGGCCGGACGCTCGGGCCTTATTCAGTCCTCGTCCGCTCGCTCCACTTCGACCTGCGCCAGACCGTCGTGGCCGTAGTGGACCCGCAGGAGCCACGGGCGGCAGCAGACGGCGCAGTCCTCGACGTATTCCTGGCTCTCCCCGTTCCCGGGGTCGATCGCGATGTCGTTCTCGGCGCCGCAGTAGGGGCAGGCCACGTGCGCGGCGGTCTCGGCGGTGCCGTCGCCCAGGGGAAACTCGTCGTCGGGAGGGTCGTCGTCGAATTGGATCACGGGAATAGTCGCCACCGGAAGAGAGGCGCCGGTCGGAATCGAACCGACGAATCGAGGTTTTGCAGACCTCTGCCTTACCACTTGGCTACGGCGCCGGGACTACCAAACTGCCTGGACCGCACCCCTTTCTCAACCCACCCCACGAACGAGCGCGCGGGCGGGGCGCTGCCCTCAGCCCCTCAATCGCTGGTCATGATGAACAGCGGCGCCCCGTCGAAATCGTAGATGGGGCGCAGCCGGTCGGTGTTGTAGTACTTCGGCACCTCCACCACCTTCTTCTCCGACGTCACCGCGGTGATGGGCACGCTGTCGTAGAAACCGCGGTGGATGCTCACCAGGCGCCCGTATTCCTTCCGCTTCACGAGATCGAGCGCCAGGTTGCCGAACGCCATCGGCACGATGGAATCGAGCGCGTCGGGATCGCCGGAGCGCACCAGGTAGCCGAGGCGCTGATTCACCACGTCGATGGTCCGGCCGTGGTTGTACTTCGCGGACGACTCCTTGAGTGCCGTGCCCACCGAGTCGCCGATCCCGCCCAGCTTGCGGTGCCCGAACATGTCGGTCTCTTCGCCCTCGAAGCTCATCCCGTCGTGGCTGGTGAGCCGCGCGCCTTCCGACACCAGCACCACCGCGTAGCGGCTGGGGTTCTTGTTGCGGTCCATGGTGAGCAGCTCCGCCAGCCGCTCCACGTCCACCGGATGCTCGGGGATCACGCAGCGGTCCGCGGCGCCCGCCATGGTGGGCAGCAGCGCCGTGAACCCGGCATAGCGGCCGAAGACCTCGATCACGAGAAAGCGCTCGTGGGAGCCGGCCGAGGTGCGGAGCCGATGGGCCAGCTCGATGGTGCGGGTGACGCAGGTCGAGAACCCGATGCAGTAATCGGTCCCGTGGACGTCGTTGTCCATGGTCTTGGGAATCGCCACCACGTGCACGCCCTCGTCGTGGAGGCGCTTGGCGTAGCTCAGCGTGTCGTCCCCGCCGATGGGGATCAGCACGTCCACGCCCAGGTGCTCGAGGTTCTTGAGCACTTCCTTCGTGATGTCGTTGGTGGGCGCGTCGTAGCGCTGCAAGTGCGCCGGCACCCGCGCCAGGGGCAGGTGCGAGGGCCGCACCCGCGAGGTATGGAGGAAGGTGCCGCCGGTGCGCCCGGCGCGGTTCACGATCGCCTCCGAAAGCGGCTGGACGTGATCCGAGTTGTCGGCCTGGTCGTCCGGGACGTAGTCCACGAGGCCGCCCCAGCCCCGGCGGATCCCCACCACCTGGTAGCCGTCGCGGAGCGCGCGGATGGTGATGGCGCGGATGGCGGGATTCAATCCGGGGACGTCGCCGCCGCCGGTGAGAATCCCGATGGTGCCTTTCTTGCTCAACGCTTCGCCCCCTTCAGGAGTTTGAGAATCTCGGGCGCATTCTTCTCCGCCGCGAGCCCGATGGCGCTGGTCCCGGCGTCGTTCTGCTGCCGGGGATCGGCGCCGTGTTCCAGGAGATAACGCGTCATCTCCAGATCGCCGCGGTTCACGGCCTCGTGCAGCGGCGCCCACCCCTTGTCCTGCTTCGCGTTCACCGGCGCCCCGGCGCCGACCAGCGCCTTCACCGACTCCAGGCTGTTGGTCACCGCGGAGTGGAGCGCCGTGATCTTCATCGGGTTCTTCGCCGCCTGCGCGGGGTCAGCGCCTCGCGCCAGCAGCAGTTTCACCGTCTCCGGATATCCGAAGAAGGCCGCGAGCGCGAGCGGAAAGAAGCCGTCCGGCGCGTACGCGTTGAGGAGCGACGGGTCCCGGTCGAGCAGCTCGCCGACGCGCTTCGAGTCTCCCACCGACGCGGCGTCCCAGATGTCCAGGACCGGGCCCGCGGCGAGGAGGATCTCGACCAGCGCCTTCTGCTGGTGATACTGCGCGATCAGCACCGGCGAGTAGCCCCGGTCGCTGCGCGCGTTGACGACGCCGGGGTCCGCCCGGAGCAGCGCCTGCACCCGGTCCTTGTCGCCCGCCCGGATCGCGTCGAAGATCTCGACCTTCGGGTCCGCCGCCTGGGCCGCCATCGCAGTCCTCCGAGATAGTTAGCTGTGCTAAGTAAATTGCGGACCCGCCGGAGACCCCGCAAGACCCTCGCCCCCGCCCCCCCCGCCCCCCCCGCCCCCCCGCGATTCGGGGTATAATTCGCTTCCCGCTACGGTTCAAGGATACTCGATGCGCCGCGCGCCGCTGCTCCTCCTCCTCGCCCTGCCGCTCCCCCTCGCGGCCCAGGCCCCGGTGATCACCCCCGCCGGCGACCCCTCGGTGAAGAGCGACACCATCTACCGGCTCGCGGTGAAGCCCGCCGACTACCCCGACCAGCCCTTCGTGTACCTGCTCGACGACGGCGTGGTCCGCTTCGAGGCCGACGGCCGCGGCACCCGCACCTATCGCCAGATCGTGCAGGTCTTCACCCGCGAGGCCGCCGAGCAGTGGGGAGAGCAGACCTTCTCCTACGACTCGAGCCGGGAGAAGCTCACCGTCAACTGGATCCGCGTCCTCCGGCCCGACGGCACCGTGATCTCGAGCCAGCCGTCCCACGAGCAGGAGTCCATCTCCGAGGTCGCCGAGGACGCGCCGGTGTACTCCGACCTGATCGAGCACCGGGTCTCCCTGGGCGGCGTCGCGCCCAACACCCTCGTGGACTACAGCTACACCGTCGAAACCAGGAAGCCGGTGATGCCCGGCGACTACCACACCTCGTGGAGCGTCATCACCGGCCGCTACACCCGCCGCTCCCGCCTGGTGGTGGACCTCCCCGCCTCGGTCACGCCGCGCATCAAGGAAGAGAACCTCCACTTCCCGCGCCTGACCACCGAATCCCGCGGCCGCCGCGTCTACACCTGGGCGACGCAGGAAGTGGCGCGGGTCGAGCCCGAGCTGTACGCCGCCTCCCCCAACACCGTGAGCGTCACCATCAACGTCTCGGCGCCCATTTCCTGGGGCGACATCGCCCGGTGGTACGCCCGGCTCTCCGCCGACCGGTATCAGCTCACACCGGACCTGGAGCGCGAGCTCTCGGGCGTCGTCGCCTCCGCCAAGACGCTCGAGGACTCGGTGCGCGCCGTCCACCGCTGGGTGGCGCAGGATTTCCGGTACGTCTCGCTCTCCCTGGGCATCGGCGGATACCGCCCCCGGCTCCCGGGAGACGTCTTCACCACCAAGTACGGGGACTGCAAGGACAAGGCGACCCTGTTCATCACCGCGATGCGCCGCTTCGGCCTCACCGCCTACCCCGTCCTCCTCGCGGCCTCGGGGGGCGTGGACTCGACCATCCCCACGCCCTCCCAGTTCGATCACATGATCGCCGCGGTGAAATGGCCCGGAGCGAAGGGCTACCGCTATTTCGACCTCACCTCCGAGCTCACGCCCTCGGGCGACCTGCCGCCCGACGAGCAGGGCGAGTTCGGCCTGGTGGTGCACTCCGACGGAACCGGCGAGACCATTACCTTCCCCGAGGACTCGGTGGGCGCCAACCGCGACGAGACCCTGATCGCCGGAAACCTCGCGCCCGACGGTTCCTTCACCGGCCGCATCACCGAGACCACCACCGGCACCAAGCAGTACAGTCTCCGCGGCGCCTTCACCACGCCCTACGATTCGACCGGCCGCGACCGCCTGGCCCGCGCCATCGCCAACTCCGTGTTCGAGGGCGCGTCGGGGAGCGCCGACAGTCTCCAGATCTTCGACGGGCGCGACTGGAGCGCCGAGCCGAAAGTCTCGGCCTTCGTCTCCGGCGGGCACGCCACCTCGAGCGCCGGCGGACAGGAAATCCTGACCCTTCCCATTCACGACTACGCGTCGCCGGGACTCGTCTCCGACCTGCGCTCCCGGGGGCCGCGCAAGTTCCCCATCGACGTCGCCGCGGTGACGGGCCCGGGCCTCGAGTCTTATGATCTGCGACTCACGCTGCCGGCCGGGTGGCGGGCGCGCCTGCCGTCCGACGTGTCGAGCGCGAGCGATTTCGGCAGTTACACGGCGACCTACGCCCAGGATGGGCGCGTGCTCCGGGTGGTACGGCGCATCGAAGGCAGGAAGGGTACCGAGCCGCCGTCCAAGATCGGCGCGCTGATCGACTGGCTCGCCGCCCTCGCCAAGGACGACGTGAAGTACATCGTGATCGAACACGGGAACGACTAGCCGTCGCCGGGCCCGCAGGACGCGCGGCCGCCCTAGTAGCGAATTCCCCGCCGCACCGCGACCGCCCAGCGGCTCCCGGTGAATCCCTGGCCGAACCGGTACCCCACCGCGATCTCGGCCACGTCGCCCTTGATCGCCTGAGTGGGACCGAGCCGGAGGGTGAGCCCCACGTCCCCCCCTTCGCGCGGCCGCTCGTCACCGTACCAGGCGCCGCCGTAATCGAGGAACGGCGCGAGCCCCACGCCCAGGAGTCCCGAGAAGTCGTCGCTCACCACCACCCGGTTCTCGAGCGCGGCCCAGAGCATCCGGGAGCCGATGAACTGGTGCGCGCCGAAAAGCCGCGGGCCGTTCTGGCTGGTCCACAGGTCGAATTCGTCCCCCGGCTTCTCGCCGCGGAGCGAGCCGGCTTCGACGTGGACGATCCAGGTCTGGCGCGGAAGTCCGAAGTGCGCCGCCGTGAACGACCCGGTGACCCGCCCCGAGTCGAGGCCGCTCCCGCCGAACACCCCGTCCCCCGCCGCCCGCAGCACCGCGAACCCGCCCTTCCACACCGCGCTCCCCTGCGCCTGCCCCGCGAGACCGACGCCGTCCCGTCCGTTGGCGTACCCGAACGCGCGGGGCGCGGCCCACACCCCGATGCCCACCGTCTCCGAGAGATCCGCGTCCTCCCGCCGCGCGAATGAGTTCAGGTGCTCCACGATCCGGAACCGCGAGTGCCCGAGGTTCAATCCCGCGCCGATGGTGCCGAACGTGGATCGCGGGAAGGGTGACGCGGCGGCGGAGTCGAAATCCTCGCGGCGCCACGTTCCCGAAAGCCAGAGCCGGCTGTACCCCCGCGTGGAGGCGTGCAGGGCGACGCCCCCCGTCGCCGTGAAGCGGAGCGCGCGGCGCTGGGGAGTCGCCACCTGCACGCCGTCGCGGAAGATCAGCACCCGCTCCTTCGCCGCTTCGCCGTCGGTGATGAGCGAGAAGGGGGCCGAGGTCTGGTAGAACGGGACGCCGTAGGACCAGAGCCCCGCGGTCCCGTCCGACTTGTCGCGGTAGGTGGCGGAGATGGTGGCGCGCCGGAAGAGGAACGAAGGCCGCTGGTAGCCCAGGTCCACCTCGCGGCGGTCGGGGGTGACGAGGTAGACCGCGCCGATGGTGGTCGCGGTGCCGAGGAAGTTGTCCTCGTTCAGTCCCAGCTCCCAGTGGGTCGACCCTCCCGCCGCCCCGAACCCCAGCTGGGGTTTGGTGCTCCAGCCGTCCGAGGTCACGGCGCGGAGGGCCAGCCGCCCGTCCACCCGGGTGGTGTCGAGCCGCACCGAGCGAAAGACGAAAAGCTCGCGCAGGGCCCGCTCGCTCTCCACCGCTCGCGCCGAGTCGTAGGGATCGCCCTGGTTGAAGAAGATGGTCTGGCGGATCACCCAGGGACGGGTGGTGACGTGCAGCGCGTTCCCGAGGTGGGCGAGGAAGCCGGGCGCCGATCCGGTGTCGTCGAACACGTTGTGAGGCTCGACCACGATGGTGTCGATGGTCTGCGCGGGCAGGGAAGCCGCGCCGGCGGCCAGCGCCAGCGCGAGGAGACCGGCGCGAGCGTTACCGGACGCCAAAGATGGACTGCCGGAGCCGGTAGGTGACGTGATCGGCGGAGGAATCCCACGCCGTGAAGTAGAGCGTGGCGTCGACCCGGCCGGTGAGCTGGGCCACGCCGCGCTGCTGCAGGACGTACGTCCCCCGCACCGAGTCGGGCCGGAGCGGGCGGCAAAAGCAGGTCACGGTGCCGAAGGCGGGAATTTCCGAGCCCAGCCGGTACGCGTGGCCGATCGACAGCTCCCGCGCGTGTCCCAGGTCGAGGCCCAGGCGGAGCGCGTACTCCGCGCCTTCGGCGCCGGAGGGCGCGAAGTCGAACCGGGTGAGGAGCACGTCGTGGTCGCCGGTGGTGGAGTCGGCGCGCAGGCGCACCAGGGTGACCTTCCGGTCGGTGTCCACCGTGAGCCGTCCCTGCTTCACCCAGATCGCCTGCTGCTGAACCCCGCGGGTGTCGCCGGGACGGGGCAACAGGTCACACGCCGTCGACGCGAGGCAGAACGTCAGGAGACCGAAGGTCCAGACGCGAAGCGTCCCGAGACGCGGTCGCCGGGGAGGTCGCGGCACTTGGCCTCTCGACGCATCGCCGCTCGACGCTCTCAGTACTGTCCCAGGTATCGCTCCAGCTCCCACTCACTCACCCTCCCGATGTACTCCTGCCACTCCCCGCGCTTGGCCTCGAGGAAGCGCTCGTAGATGTGCTCCCCCAGCGCCGCGCGGATGACTTCGTCCTTCTCGAGGCAGTCCAGCGCCTCGTGCAGGTCCCGCGGCAGCTCGTCGATGCGGTACTTCCGCCGCTCCCGGAAGCTCATCTCGAAGATGTTCTTGTTGACCGGATCGGGGGGCGCGAGCTTCTTCGCCACCCCGTCCATTCCCGCCGCGAGCTGGACCGCGAGCGCGAGGTACGGATTGGCCGACGGGTCCGGCATCCGGAGCTCGCAGCGGGTCCCCGAGCCGCGGCGGTCGGGAATCCGCACCAGCGGCGAGCGGTTGCGCATGGACCACGCCACGTTCACCGGCGCTTCGTACCCCGGCACCAGCCGTTTGTAGCTGTTCACCAGGGGATTGGTGACGGCGCAGAACCCGCGCGCGTGCTCCAGCAGTCCCGCGATGTAGGAGAGGGCGACGCCCGACAGCTCCCACTGCCCCTTGGGATCGTGGAACGCGTTCACCCCCTTCTTGAACAGCGACTGATGGGTGTGCATCCCCGACCCGTTCTGCCCGAAGATCGGCTTGGGCATGAAGGTGGCGAGGAATCCGTGGCGGTACGCCTCGTTGCGCACGATGAACCGGAAGGTGGCGAGGTTGTCCGCGGTCTCGAGCGCCGCGGCGTACCGGAAGTCGATCTCGTGCTGGCCCGGCGCCACTTCGTGATGTCCCGCCTCGACCTCGAACCCCATCGAGACCAGGTCCTTGATGATCAGCCGCCGGATCTCCTCGGCCTTGTCCACCGGCGTCTGATCGAAGTAGCCGCCGTGATCGTGGGTCTCCGTGGTGGGATCGCCCGAGGCGTCGAGCTGGAAGATGAAGAACTCCGCCTCCGCGCCCGCCATCATCTCGAACCCGGCCGCTTCGGCCTGCGCGATCTGCCGCTTCAGGGCCTGCCGGGTGCACCCCGCGAAGGTTGAGCCGTCGGGGTTGTAGATGTCGCAGATGATGCGCGCCACCCGGCCCCCTTCGTCGTCGTGGGGCAGGATCCGGAAGGTGGCGAGGTCGGGCTTCAGCACCATGTCCGACTCCTCGATCCGCACGAACCCTTCGATCGAGCTCCCGTCGAACATGATGTCCCCCTCGAGCGCCTTCTCGAACTGGCTCTCGGGCACCTCGACGTTCTTGTTGACGCCCAGGATGTCGGTGAACTGGAGGCGCAGGAAGGCCACGCCCTGCTTCTTGGCGAGGTCGAGGAGGTCGCGCTTGGAGGCGCCGGAGGTTGTCGGCATAAGAGGTGTCTGGCGTGACGGTTGGAGGACGGACCGGAAGACGGAAAGACGGAAGGGGTTGGCCTTCCGTCCTTCCGTCGTTCCGTGCCTTACTCAGACATCATAGTACAGGAAGAACTCGTACGGATGGGGACGCAGGGCCACCGGATCCACTTCCTTGGCCCGCTTGTAGGCGAGCCAGGTGTCGATCAGGTCCTGCGTGAACACCCCGCCCTCGAGCAGGAACGCGTGGTCCGCCTCGAGCGCCGCCAGCGCCTCGGGGAGGCTTCCCGGCGTGTTCTTCACGTGCTTGCGCTCCGCCGGCTCCAGATCGTAGAGATCCACGTCCATCGGCTTCGGCGGCTCGATCCGGTTCTTCACGCCGTCCAGGCCCGCCATCAACAGCGCCGCGAACGTGAGGTACGGGTTGCTCGAGGGATCCGGAGCCCGGAACTCGATCCGCTTCGCCTTCGCGGACTTGGAGTACATCGGAATCCGGCAGATCGCCGAGCGGTTCCGCTGGGAGTAGATGAGGTTGATCGGCGCCTCGTAGCCCGGCACCAGCCGGCGGTAGCTGTTGGTGGTCGGCGCCGCGAACGCCAGCACCGCCGCCGCGTGCTTGATCAGCCCGCCGATGTACCAGCGCGCCGTGTCCGAAATCAGCGCGTACCCGTTGGGATCGAAGAACAGGTTCTTGTCGCCGTTCCACAGGCTCATGTGGACGTGCATGCCGGAACCGTTGTCCCCGTACATCGGCTTGGGCATGAAGGTCGCCGTGTACCCGTGCTGGGCGCAGACGTTCTTGACGATGTACTTGTACATCATCAGCTGGTCGGCCATGCGGGTCAGGGTGCCGAAGCGCATGTCGATTTCGGTCTGCCCCGCGGTGCCGACTTCGTGGTGATGCACTTCCACGTTGATCCCGGCCGCGATCAGCGCCAGCATGATCTTGGAGCGCAGGTCCTGGAGCCGGTCTACCGGCGGCACCGGGAAATAGCCCTCCTTGTGGCGCGGACGGTGGCCCAGGTTCGGCGTGCCGTTGGTCCCCGAGTTCCAGATCCCCTCTTCGGAATCGATGTGGTAGTAGCCCTCGTGCGCGTTCTGGTCGAAGCGCACCGAGTTGAAGATGTAGAACTCCGCTTCCGGCCCGTAGTACGCCGTCGTCGCCACGCCGCTCCGCACCAGGAACTCCTCCGCCTTCCGCGCCACGTAGCGCGGATCGCGGCTGTAGGGCTCGAGGGTCGTGGGATCCACGATGTCGCAGGTGAGCGAGAGCGTGGGCACCTGGAGACAGGGATCCACGAACGCGCTCGCCGGATCCGGCATCAGCAGCATGTCGCTCTCGTTGATCGCCTGAAAGCCGCGGATCGACGAGCCGTCGAATCCGAGCCCGTCGCTGAACGTGTCTTCGGTCAGCTCCGACAGCGGGAGCGAAAAGTGCTGCCAGGTCCCCGGCAGATCGGTGAACTTCACGTCCACTACCTGGACGCCCGCTTCCTTGGCGCGACGGATCACGTCGGCGGGAGAGGGGCCGGCGGCGGCTCTCGCAGTGGTTTTGGTGGGTTCGAGCGTGGCGGTCATTGGCGTGCGTCTCCTCGGGTCGGGGCCGGAGTGGGATCGAACGGTCCAAAAAACAGCGAGAGTCCGGGCTGGGCTCTGGTGGCGCCGGACTCTCGCGGAATCGAAATCGTGGCAGGCATAGCGGAAGGTAATGGCCTGCAAGTTTGGTGTCAATGATTTCGTGCACGATTTGCACGAATTTGACCGTCGAACCCCGCTGCGACCTACAGATTTTGCAAAAGTGATGTGGAAAACCTGCACCGACTGCAGATCCGGCGCGACACTACCGCGTCGGTGCCGCTACCCCTCCAGCGCCTCCACGAAGTGCCACAGCTCCACCGCCGAGAATTCGGCGAAGCGGTCCCGGATGTCCTTCTCCTGCCATTCGAGGAAGATCCAGCCCGTCACCCGATGCTGGTCGCCGGACAGGAAGTGCACCCGGCCGCGCACCGCCCCGGCGCCCAGCTCGGCGTCGGGCTTGGCTTCGAGGTAGACCTGCCAGCGCTGGTCGCCGCGCTGGAGCTCGCCCATCTGCTTGGCGCGCTCCTGACCCGGGAAGCTCGCGCTCACCCGCCTTCCCTCCGGAGGTGTTCCATCGCCGTGAACGCTACGCGCGGGGAGCCGATCCTGCCAGTTAGATTCCCCGACCCATGACCGCGCCCCGCACCATCCACCTCGCCCACAGCCCCGACGCCGACGACGCCTTCATGTTCTGGGCCCTGGCGCAGGGGCTCGTGGACACCGGGGACCGCCGCTACGTGCACGAGCTCGCCGACATCGAGTCCCTGAACCGCCGGGCGCTCTCGGGAGAGCTCGAAATCACGGCGGTTTCACTGCACGCCTACGCCTACCTCGCCGACCGCTACGCCCTCCTGGCCCACGGCGCGAGCATCGGCGACGGGTACGGACCCCGCGTCGTGGCGCGGGAGCCCGCGCCCGCGGACCCGAGGGCCGCCCTCGCCGGCCGCACCGTGGCGATCCCGGGCGAGCTCACCACCGCCTTCCTCTGCCTGCGGCTCTATCAGCCGGCGGCGCGGTACCACGTCGTCCCCTTCGATCAGATCGAGGACCACGTGGCCGCCGGCAAGGCCGACGCCGGGCTCCTGATTCACGAGGGCCAGCTCACTTTCGCCGACCGCGGTCTCTCGCTCTGGGTGGACTTCGGCGAATGGTGGCGCGGCGAGACGGGCCTTCCCCTTCCCCTCGGCGGCAACGTGGTCCGGCGGGACCTGGGGGAGCCCCTGATGCTGGACATCGCCAGGGACTTGAAGGCCAGCATCGAGTACGGTCTCGCCCACCGGGCCCAGGCCCTGCACCACGCCCAGCGGTATTCCCGCGGCCTCGACGACGCCCGGACCGACCGCTTCGTCGGGATGTACGTCAACGACTTTACGGTGGATTACGGGGACCGGGGACGGCGGGCGGTGGCGGAGCTCCTCGAGCGGGCCCGCAAGGCCGGGATCATCCCCGGCCGGGTGGATCTCAAGTTCGTCGCGGCACCCGCCTGATCCGGCGCTCTATCCAGACCGCCGGGAGCGCATCATCTTCTTGGTGAGCGTCCGGGAGAAGGAGCGCCGGTGGCCGAATCCGCCAAGAGCGTTGCGGTACTCGTCGTGGACGACGAGGAGCCGATCCGCAACGCGCTGAAAAAGTACCTGGTTCAGCAGCACTTCGACGTCTACACCGCCGCGTCCGCGGACGAGGCGTTGGCGGAGCTGCGCCGCCACAAAGTGGCCCTCATGCTCTCCGACATCCGGATGCCGGGCACGAGCGGGGTGGACCTGGTGCCCCTCGCGCTCGACATCGAACCCGACCTCGCCGTCCTGATGCTGACCGCCGTCAACGACGCCACCAGCGCCGCCCTCTGCATGCAAAGGGGCGCGATGGACTACCTCACCAAGCCCCTGGAGCTCGCGGACCTGGGCCGCGCCGTCCAGCGCGCGCTCAAGCGCCGCGAGATGATGGTCGAGAATCGCCATCTCTCCGAATGGCTGAAAGAAGAGGTCACCACCCGCACCGCCGAGCTCCAGCGCGAGCGGCTCAAGCTGCAGCGGCTCTCCGTCGCCACCCTCGAAGCCCTGGTCAACGCCCTCGAGGCCAAGGATCCCTACCTGCGCGGGCACTCGGCGCGCGTCGCCGACCTCGCCGCGACCGTGGCCGCCGAGCTGGGCCTGAACGAGGATCAGGTCGAGGAAGTCCGGGTGGCGGGCCGCCTGCACGACCTCGGGAAGATCGGCACCCGGGAGTCGGTGCTGAACAAGCAGGGCGCGCTCACGCCGGAGGAGTTCGACCACGTCAAGCAGCACGTGGTCATCGGGTCGCAGATCCTCGCCCCCCTCGCGCACCTCGGCGACATCATCGGCTACGTGCGCAGCCACCACGAACGCTGGGACGGCACCGGTTATCCCGACGGCCGGAAGGGCGAGGATATCCCGCTGGGGGGACGCATACTGGGCGCGGCCGAGGTCTTCGACGCACTCACCACGTCACGTCCTTATCAGGAGAAGCTGACGCCCGAAGGAGCCGTGACCCGGATGGAGGAGCTCGCGGGCTCGGTGCTGGACCCCAAGGTCTGCGCCGCCCTGCGCGCGGTCGTCGGCCGCCGGCACACCCTCGTGTACCTGGACGAGGGCGGCGCGGAGCCGGACCCCGCCTGAACCAGGGGCGCCCGCGCCCCGCCGCATGTCCCATCTCGTCGCCGTTACCGGCGCCACCGGCTTCATCGGGCGCCACCTAGTCCCCACCCTGATTCGCCGCGGATGCGACGTCCGCATCCTCGCCCGCGACCCCCGCCGCCTCCCCCCTCCCCTGCGCCATCCGGCCGTCTCGACGGTCACGGGCGACCTCGCGGACGGGGCCGCCCTGTCCCGCCTCGTGGCGGGCGCCGACGCGGTCATTCATCTCGTGGGAATCATCGTCGAGCGCGGGACCGGGACCTTTTCCGCGGTGCACGTCGCCGGCACCCGCGCCGTGCTCGAGGCGGCCCGGGCCGCGGGGTGCCGCCGCTTCATTCATATGAGCGCGCTGGGCGCCCGGCCCGACCCAACCGCGACTCGTTATCACCGGACCAAGTGGGAAGCGGAAGAGCTGGTGCGGGGATCAGGTCTCGGCGCGGCCATCCTCCGGCCCGCGTTCATCACCGGACCGGAGAACGCGCCGCTCCGGATTCTCGCCCGCCTGCACCGGTTCTCTCCCGCGGTGCCGATCTTCGGCGATGGCGCGTTTCCCATGCAGCCCGTCTGGGTGGGGGACGTGGTATCGGCGTTCGCGGGGGCCCTGGAGCGAACCACGCTCACCGGAACCTGGGAGATCGCGGGGCCCGACACCGTCACCTACGCCCAGCTGGTTCGGGCGGTCGGCGCGGCGATCGGCCATCCGCGTCCCATCGTGAGGGTACCGCTCGGAGCGGTTCGCGCCGCCGCGAAAATCTTCGACCTCGCCCCGGCGCTCGCGCCCATCACCAGCGAGCAGCTTCAGATGCTGGTCGAAGGGAGCGCCACCCGCGAGAACGCGATCCAGCGTGTGTTCGGGATCGAACCGGTGGGGTTCGAGGAGGGAGTGCGGCGGGCGTTGGTCGCGGGCCCGGCGGGATCCTGAGACCACGCGATTCCGGCCGGTGGACTCCGGTTCCCATAAAAACCAAACCCGGGGCCGATTACTCCCCGGGCTGGTTGGCCGGGCGAAGTGGCCGTCACACTTCGGCCGCGACCAGAACCATCTATGTCTTGAAGCTTCCAGGCCCCCTGTACGACCGCCTCGAGCTTCCGGTTTCAGCTGCTGCACCCCATTAGACGCGCGGCCCGCGGGAATGGTTGCACGCCTCACTCCCTCCTGACCCGGCCGAGGCGGGACATGACCACGGTTGCGCTATGCGTCCCCTTTTTCACCACGACCGTGGTATTGGCGGCGCCCCATCCCACTCCGGTCGGCCCGAAGGTGACCTCAGGATTGGACACCTCGAGGGTCGCACCTCGGGACGCCGCTCCGGCCCACCTCGCGAACGGGCGCCACTCGTCGTCCTCGAAGCGGTCGATTCGAAGTGAGTCGGGCGCGATCCGGAGCCGGGCTCTAGTACCCCACATCACCGCCGCGTTCCGGGTTACGGCGAGCGCGGTCGTGACGTCCCGCGCGGCGGCGTCCGTCGCGATGGCGTCGAGCCACCCGGCGAATCGGGGGAGTGCGAGGCCGGCGCAAAGGCCCCCTATGAAGAGAACCATAAGGATCTCGACCAGAGAAATGCCTCGCCGCATGGGCTATCATGGCCTGCCCCGGCAGGAGGGGCGGCATCGAACCCACGCGGCAAAAAGCCAGAAAACGCGGGAATCGAGAGGCTAACGCCCTCCCGCCGGGAGAGCTATGTTCCTATGCCCCTGCACGTTGCGTTACGGCACGGGGCGTGCCCTTCGCAGTGTCTGACCAGTGAGGCCGTACCACCGGCGGCGGCGGAGACCACGCACGAATGACTCGCACCAACGACCTGAGACAAGAGCTGCGACACGCGGTCTTCCTCCAGCGCGCCGCTGACCTCGCGCCGACGTCGGCCGAGGCGCGTCTGGGGCAGGGCGCGTTCCTGGCGCTGCGGTTCGTGGACCTGCTCGCCCCGGGACTCGACGTCGAAGCGGACGCGTTCCGCTATCAGCACGCCGCCACCGAGCGGTATTGCCGCGAGATTTCGGGGGGATCGGCGGAAGCGGCGCATCTCCTCGGTCTCGTGGACTCCTCGATGGCGGCGGGCCAATCCGGCGACGTCGGCCACGTGGTGCCCGGCATGCTTGCCTACGCGCACTACCTCGAGGACGCGGGCCATTACGACGAGGCGCTCGACGTCCTCGACGCGCTGGCGCGGGTGGGCGGCGGGCGGCTCGGCGCGGCGGACGCGGTCGCCCTTGCACTGCGGGTGGCCCGCGTCAACCGCAAGCTGGCGCGCTTCGACGCGGCGGATGCGGCCTACGGCGAAGCCGGCTCGCGGGCGGCGGCGGCGGGGGATGTTTTGTCGCGGCTGCTCTCGCGGATCGGCCAGGCCAACACGGCGCTGGGCCGCGGGAATCTGGCGGGCGCGGAAGCATCCTACCGCGAGATTCTCGCCGACGCACGGACCGCGCGTTTCCGTGAGGCCGAGGCGCGTACCGAGCACGGCCTCGGCGGCACGTTGCAAATGAGGGGCGACGCCGGCGAGGGGCTACGGCACATCTGGCGCGCCTTCGAGTTGTACGAGGACGAATCGTCGCGGATGCGCGCGTTAAACGATGCCGCGATCCTCCTGCTGGCCCTGGGACACGCGGGCGCGGCGGAGCGGGCGCTGCTCAAGGTGCTTAGACACGCGTCGCACGCCGATAACCGCCACAACGCGTTGATCGAGTTGATGCATTGCGCGTCGTTCCGGCGCGACCAGGTGGGGTTCCAGCGCTGGCACGGGGAGTG
>DASSQQ010000041.1:0-8083 GCA_035702425.1 Gemmatimonadales bacterium | reverse complement strand
ACGTCGAGGAGCATCAGAGGTTCACCTCCACCGCGTCGCCCGAGGGGCAGAGGTAGTGCTCCACGATCGAGGCGGCGACGTCGTCGGCCGAATGCACGGGCTGGCCGTGGGCCGCGGCGAAGCGGTCCACGGTGGCCGCGGTGCGCGGCGTGCGGACGAGACTGGGATGGAGGAGTTGCACCCGCACCCCGCGCGACGCGTACTCGTTGTGGGTCGAGCGCGCGAGGCCGGCAAGAAAGGCCTTGCTGGCGCAGTACACGGCGGCCCCGCGCATGCCCACTGCCGGCGCCCGGGACCCGATCCACAACACCGTGCCCGCCCGCCGCGCCCAGAGCGTGCCCAAGATCGCCCCGGTGAGGAGGAGCAGGTGCGTGCAGTTGGTCCGCACCGCGTCCTCGATGGTCGCCGCGCTGACGGTATGGAGCCGTCGCGGGCCCTCGCGGAACGCGGGGTTGATGCCGACGTTCAAAATGGCGCCTTCGAGTTCCGCTTCGCGAGACGCGATGAAGGTGCCGAGGCGATGCACGTCGCCGTGGCATCCTTGATCGCAGACCCGGGTGAAGAGACGCTCGCGCTGCGACGGCGGGACGCCTTCGCGCGCGGCCGCGAGGCGCGGGGCGTCGCGGCCGGTGATGAGCACCTTGGCGTCGGTGCGGGCGAGGAGCGCCTTGGCGCAGGCGTAGCCGATGCCCTGGCTCGCGCCGGTGATGAGGATCACGAGGTCCCCCAGCGGAAGAGCTGGATGGCGCCCGCGTACCCGGCTCCCACCGCGCCGAGACAGAGCCAGTCCTGATCCCGGAGCTTTCCGGCCGCCACCGCTTCCGAGAGCGCGATCGGCAGGGTGGCGGACGTGGTGTTGCCGTAGCGCGGGAAGTTGACCCAGGTGCGCTCCATCGGAATCGCGAGGTCCTGCAGGATCTGCGTCACCAGCGGGAGATTGGGCTGGTGCAGGCAGAAGAAGTTGATGTCCGCCCACGGCACGCCCGTTTCCCGCACCAGGCGGTGGGCGAGGTCCTGGAAGCCGCGCCGCGCGCCCTCGGCGACGATCCTCCCGTTCGCCATGGTGATGGTATTGCGCCGGCGCTCCAGGCCCTGGGCCGTGAGTGGTTCCCGGGAGCCGCCCGCGGGGATGTAGACCGCTTCGGCGCCCTCGCCGTCCGCGGTGAGAATGGAGTGGTGGAGGCCGTCGCTCCCGGCGCTTTCGGTGAGCACCACGGCTCCCGCGCCGTCGCCGTAGAGAAAGACGGTGCGGGGATCGGCGTAGTTGAGCTGGCGGGAGCGGATGTCGGCGCCGATCACCAGCACCGGCCCCTCGCCGGTGGCCACGCAGCGCGCGCCGAGATCGAGCGCCTGGAGGAAGCCGGAGCAGGCGCCGATGACGTCGATCGCCGCCCCGCCGCGGAGCCCGAGCTTGCGCTGCACCACGCAGGCCGTGGCCGGCGTGGGGTAGTCGCCGGAGACGGTGGCGAGAATGATCCGGCGGATCGAGGCGGGCGGCACGCCGCTCGCGCCCAATGCCCGGCGGCCCGCCTCGGCTGCGAGGTCGGAGGTCGCCTGGTCGGGGGCGGCGAAGTGGCGGGTCTCGACCCCGACGGAGTTCCGGATGAAGTAGCTCCGCACCTGGATGCCGTGCGCGGCCATCAGCTCTTCGTTGCTGATGGGCGGGCCCGGGAGGTAGTGGCCGGTGCCGGCGATGCGCGCCCTCACGGCGCACCGTCCCCCACCGCGAGCGCCAGGCGCGGCGCGCGGATCTGTTCCAGGAAGGTGTCCACCTCGTCCCCCAGCTGCCACGGATCGACGACCGCGTCCAGGGTGCCGTCGGCCAGCAGGTCGGCGAGGTCCGCCGCCTGTTTCGCCGCCACCTGGTGCCACTGCGCGAGGAGCCGCGGGCTCTGTTGCAGCACCCGGCCGATGATCCGCTCGTGCATGGTTCCGATGCGGCAGCCGCGGAGCGCCACCGCCCGCACGCTGCCGAACACGCGCGGAAACCCGAGCGTCGAGGCGCCCCCGAAACAGCGGCCGGCCGCCACGCCCATCGCGCCGTGGGGATAGCGGATGATCTTTTCCCCCACCCACAGGATCTTGCGCATGTTGTTGGCGTCACCCTGCTCGAATCGCGGGTCGATGCCGGGCGAGTCCAGGAAACTCACGATGGGCACGGCGAGCGCGCGGAAGAGGTCGAGGCCCGCGGCGTACTTCTCGAGCGTGCGAACGGTGACGAGGTTGTTGGGCCGCCCGGGCGGGTTGGCGAACACGCCGATGGGCGCGCCCCGGCGCCGCCCGAGGAAGAGGCGCACCGTGCCGCACCACCCGGGAATCAGCTCCAGCGGGTCCGCGTCCAGGAACGACGCCAGGAGCGTCCCCAGCGCGCCGTCCACCGGCGCGGGGCCCGGGTCCGCGGAGAGCAGGTCCCGGAAGCGCGCCAGAGCGTCGTCCACCGAGGGCACGATTTCGTGGATCAGGTCGTTGCGGCCGTGCGCGCGCTCGGCGGCGGCCCCGGCGGCGAAGTCGAAGCCGGGCTCGAAGAAGAGGCTCAGGACCTCGGGGCCGGTGAGGTTGATGTGCGTTTGACCGGCGACGGCGATCCGGTAGTGGCCGAGCCCGAAGAGGAGCGGTGCCAGCCCCAGGCACTTGCCCACCGCGCAGGTCAGCACCAGGTGCCGCTCGGCGTAATCGAGAATCGCGGGCCACAGCGCGAAGGCGTCGGTGAAGACGGCCCGGCCCGCCATGAGGCTCAAGCCGGCCGAGTTCACCACGTAGATGAGCGGCACCGGCTTGCCGCGCTCCCGCGCCAGATGCGACAGAAACGCGGAGAACCGCCGCGAGTTTTCGTGGGCGAAGGACGCGGCGTTCACGCGGAAGTCGCTCCACACGACGGCCACCCGGGAACCCCGGAACGGAAGCACCGCCGTGATCAGCCCCCCAGAGCTGGTACGCGAGAAGGTGCCGGCGGCGTGCTCCCGTTCGACCCAGAGCCGGAGGGTGCCGGTGTCGAAGGCCTCGCCGATGGTCCGGAGGTAGCGGTGCTCCCCGAGGTCCACGTCGATCCAGTGGAAGCCCCCGTCATCGGCGCGCTCCCCGGCGCGGGGATCGGACCACTGCGGTATGGTGACGGCCGGTAACGACATGGGCCTCTCCCAGGGTGATGACGCGAGAAGAGGATGTCGGGGGACGGTCAAGCGCGCGCCAAGCGCGGAAGCTTGATCGGCCGGCACTCCTAGCGGCGGCGCGGCCGGGCCCGGCGCGGGGCTGCGCTCAGACGCTCTTCCGCGCGTGTTTTCGCCTACGCGCGTTGTGTCGCCCCGCCTTACCCTGGTCGCCATGCTCGCCCGGGTCCGCTCCGCCGCCATCCTCGGCATCGACGCCTATCTGGTGGACGTCGAGACCGACATCGCGAACGGGCTCCCCTCCTTCGCCACCGTGGGACTGCCCCAGGGCGCGGTGAAGGAGGGCCGGGAGCGGGTCTACGCCGCCGTCGCCAACACCGGCTACAAGTTTCCGCTGAAACGGATCACGGTGAACCTGGCGCCGGCCGATATAAGGAAAGAGGGCTCCGCCTTCGATCTGCCCATCGCGCTCGGCGTGCTCGCCGCTACCGAGCAGATCTCCAACGAGCGCCTCGCCAAAGTCGCGGTGCTGGGGGAGCTGTCCTTGGAGGGCGCGATCCGGCCGGTGCGCGGCGCCCTCCCGGTGGCGCTTGCCGCCCGCGCCGCGGGACTCGACGCCCTCGTCCTCCCGCGCGAAAACCTGGGTGAAGCGGGCGTGGTGGACGGCATTCGCGTCCTCGGCGCCGGGTCGCTCGCCGAGCTGGCCGACTTCCTGGACGGGAAGGGCGAGCTCGAGGCGTCGAGCGTGGACGTGGCGCGGCTCTTCGCCGAGCGGGCGAGGCACGACGTGGACTTCGCGGAAGTGAAGGGGCAGGCGCACGCGAAGCGCGCTCTCGAGGTCGCGGCCGCGGGCGGGCACAACATCCTGATGGTGGGTCCGCCGGGCTCGGGGAAGACGATGCTCGCGCGCCGGCTCCCCACCATTCTCCCCAAGATGAGCCTCGATGAGGCGCTCGAGACCACCAAGATCCATTCGGTGGCCGGCGTGCTGCCGTACGGCGAGTCGCTGGTGGCGCGGCGCCCCTTCCGCGCGCCGCACCACACCATTTCGGACGCCGGGCTGATCGGCGGCGGATCGTATCCCCGGCCCGGCGAAGTCTCCCTCGCGCACGGCGGCGTGCTCTTCCTGGACGAATTGCCCGAGTTCCGGAAGAACGTGCTCGAGGTGCTCCGCCAGCCGATGGAGGACGGGGTGGTGACCATCGCCCGGGCGGCGATGAGTCTCGCCTACCCGGCGCGCTTCATGCTCGCCGCCGCGATGAATCCCTGTCCCTGCGGCTATTACGGCGACCCTCAGCGCGCCTGCTCCTGCGGGCCGCTCGGCGTCCAGCGCTATCTGGCGCGGGTCTCGGGGCCGCTCCTCGATCGCATCGACATTCACCTCGAGGTGCCGTCCGTCAAATACCGCGCCCTCGCCGATCAGGGGGCGGGGGAGCCGTCGGAGGCGATCCGGGAGCGGGTGGACCGCGCGCGCGAGATCCAGCGGGCACGGCTCGCGGGGCGGCCGGGCGTCTACGCCAACGCCCACATGGCGCCGCGGGACATCCGCGCCTTCTGCAGGGTCTCCGACGGCGCCGACGCCCTCCTCAAGACCGCCCTCACGAGGCTCGGCCTCTCGGCCCGCGCGTATCACCGGATCCTCAAGATCGCGCGCACCGTCGCCGATCTCGCGGGCGCGGCGGGTCTCGAGCCCAAGCACGTGAGCGAGGCGATTCAGTACCGGAGTCTCGACCGCAGGCCGGCGTAGCCTCGTTGCGGCCCGACCGGGCCGGGCGTATCATTGCCCGTCACCAAAGTCCGGAGCCCGCATGCTGCGCCGTGTCTCGTTCGCCGTTTTTCTCGTCCTGGCGCCGGCCGGTGTGGCGCGCGCGCAATCCCTGCGCGACCAGATTCGCACCGACCTCTTCACCTTCGGGAACTGCGGCGAGCCCCTCTGCCTCGCCGGGTCCCTCGGCGCCCACGGCGGACACTTCATTCCCTCGGACACGTCCAGCTCCGGTTCGATGCTCACCCTCCTCGGCACCGCGCTGTCGCAGAGCGTGTCCAACGTGCCGGTCAGCGCCACCTCGGCCGGCGTGACCTATTCCTTCGTGGGCGGGCTCCCCGTGAAGACGTCCACCTCGGGCGGTCCCATCTTCGGCGAGCGGGCGCAGACTCTCGGCAAGGGCCGCTGGTTCATCGGCGCCAACGTCACCGCGATGAACTTCCAGCGGCTCCGCGGCATCCCGATGAACGAGGTGACCTTCAACTTCACCCACGCCGACGTGAGCCCCTCGGGTCCGACGCCCAACGACACCCTGGGGAGTCCCGAGTTCGAGAACGACGTGGTGCAGGTGAAGCTCGCCCTCAACATCAGCGTGCTGGTGACCACCTTCGTGGCGAGCTATGGCCTCGTGGACGGCGTGGATCTCTCGGTCGCGGTGCCGGTGGTGCACACCTCGGTGCAGGGAACGAGCGTCGCCACCATCATTCCCTTCGATTTCCCCACGCCGCACTTCTTCGCCGGAGACGCCACCAACCCGGTCCTGACGGCGGTCTCGGGCATGGACGGATCGGCCTCGGGGCTGGGAGACATCTCGGCGCGGCTCAAGGTGAACGTGGTGCAGAGCGGGGACTTCGGGGTGTCGGTGTTGGGTGACGCGCGGTTTCCCACCGGAGACGAAAACAACCTGCTCGGCGCCGGCGCCTTCTCAGGGAGAGGGCTGGCGATCGCCTCCGCCAGATTCGGCACCATCACCCCGCACCTGAACTTCGGCTACGCCTTCCGCGACGCCAAGTTCGCCAACAATTCCATCCTCGCCACCGGCGGCTTCGACAACCAGCTCTCCGGCTGGGCCACCATGGCGTTCGAGCTGATGTCGGAGTGGGAGCTGGGCGCGTCCAAGCTCAAGATTCCGGGCGTGGTGCACTACCTGGCCCCGTTTCCGCACACCGTGACGCCCACCAACATTCCCGATCAGCAGGACAACTTCCTGAACGCCTCGATGGGCTTCAAATTCCAGACGCCGAAGGGGATTCTCATCACCACCAACGCGCTCTTCCCGCTCCGGAATTCCGGCCTGGAGCCCGCGGTGGTGTGGACCAGCGGCCTGGAATACAGCTTCTAGTTGTCCTGCGCGCCGTTGTTGATCCAGGCGCGGAGAATCTTGAGCTGGGTGATCGAGAGCTGGCTCCCGCCCTGCGGCATGTTGACGCCGCACGGCGCCGGCCAGTTCACTTTTTCGTAGATGAGACTGAAGCCCGCGCTGTCCGCCACCACGTAGCGGTAGCCGGGGCATGACCCGCCGCTCTGCGAGCCGATCCCCACGATCGTGTTGGGGTTGCGGGTCCAGCTGTGGCACCCGGCGCAGGTGCTCCCGGCGCCGGTGCCAATCACGAAGTTGACGTCCCCCGAGAAGGTGTAGATCCCGAACCCGCTCGCGCCCACTGAGCCCGCGCCCGTCGCCGAGGCGGTGAGGGTGTTGGTGAAGGTCCCGTTGCCGTTCTCGGTTCCGCTGCTGCCCAGGCTCCACGACGTCGTGGACGCGACGCCCGACGCGTTGGTGAACGCGGACGCCGGGCTCACGCTCCCCCCGCCCGCCGCCGAGAACGACACGCTGATTCCGCTCCCCACGTGGTTGCCGAACGCGTCTTTCACCACGAAGGTGGGTGCCGACGCGACGTTGGTGCTGACCCGAGCGGTCTGGCTGCCGCCGCTGTTGACCGCGATGGACGCGGGCGCCGCGGGCCCGATGGTCACGATGGTGGGCGTGGTGTTGGCCACGTAGCCCACGTTGTACACGAAGGCGTAAATCGAGTCCACCCTGGCGCCGGTGGCGTTGAAGGTCGAGCTGAAGACGCCGGCCCCGTTGGTGTGGCCGGTCGCGGGGTTCAGGTTGTAGCCCGTTCCGTACACGAAGAAGGATTGAATCGAATCGTTGGGGATCGGGTTGCTGAAAGTATCCCGCACCGTGGTGTTGATGGTGGACGCGGTCCCGCCTCCCGTGCTGCACGCGGTGGAGCAGGCGGTGATGCTGGTCTGCACCGCGGCGATGGTCGAGGTGGCGAGGCTCACCGCCGTGGGGCGCACCACCACGCCCGCCGTCTGCGTCACCCCCACGCCGCCCGCCGTGGCCGAGATCGTCTTGGACTCGGCCTTGGTCGAGTTGAAGCCGGTGGTGAACACCCCGCCGGCGTCGGTCGTGCCCGAAGCGGGCGCGAACCCGTTCGCGGTGCCCGTCGCGGCGGGCGTCACGCCCGCGTTCGGCACCGCGTTGCCGTACCCGTCCCTCGCGGTCACGGTGATCGTGGACGCCGTGGTGCCCGCCGAGCAGGCCGTGGAGCAGGCGGTGATCGAATCCGTCCCCGCGGCCACGCTCGACTTGGCCGCGTCGACCGCGCCCGCTTTCGCGGTGTCCACGAACTGCACCGTGGGCAGGCTGGTCGCGGTGGCGACCAGGGTGTCGGTCCCGGCGATCGAGTCGAGGGTCCAGCTGGTCACGGCGGCGAGGCCGCCGGCGTCGGTCGCGGGGGTCGCGCCCGTCACCTGGCCGCTCGCGCTGGAGCTGGGCGTGTAGGTCACCACGATGCCCGAGATCGGGTTCCCGGCGCGATCGGTGACGAGGACCCGGGGCGCGGTCGGCGCGTTGGTGTGGACCGTCGCGGCCTGCGCGCCGCCGGCGCTCGCGCTCATCAGGCTGGGGTTGCCGTGCTGGATGGTGAGCGTGAACGGCAGAGGCGAGCCGGTGAGGCCGCCCACCGAGGCCGTCGCGCTCCCCGGCCCGGCGACGCTGCCCAGGGTGAGCGTGTCCACCGCGAACCCGCCGGCGTCGGTGATGGACGTGGTGCTGGAGAGCGTGGCGCCGCTCGCGATCCAGTTCACCGTGACGCCGGAGACTCCGTTCGACAGGTTGTCGGTCACCTGGACCACGAGGGGCGCGAGTTTCGCGCCGATGGTGTCGCTCTGCGCGTCCCCGCTCACGTACACCAGGTTCTTC
>DASSQQ010000040.1:0-9357 GCA_035702425.1 Gemmatimonadales bacterium | reverse complement strand
CGACCCCGGCGGGATGCTGAGCCGGCTCGCCGCCCGCCGACACCACGGCGGCCGCTTCGGCGCTGCCGTCCTGAGACTGCTGTTCCGGTTCGTTCGCCATCAGAACTCCAATCCGCCTTTGCGGGCGCCGTCGGCCACGGCCTTCACGCGCCCGTGATACTGGTAGCCGCCCCGGTCGAAGATCACCTTGGTGATCCCTTTCGCCTTGGCCTGATTCGCGATGAGCTTGCCCAGCCCGAAGCTCTTCGCGGTCTTGCCTTTGCCCTCGATCTGGATGCCCTCGGAGGTGTCCGAGGCGCCGAGGAGGGTGACGCCCTTGAGGTCGTCCACCACCTGGGCGTAGATGTGCTTGGAAGACCGGAACACGACCAGCCGCGGCCGCGCCGGCGTCCCCTGAACCTTCTTGCGAACCCGCAGGTGCCGGCGACGGCGCCGGTCGGCCTGCGTGGCGATCTTGCGTACGGAGCGCATGGCTTACTTGGCCGCCTGGGCGGTCTTGCCGGCCTTACGCCGGACCTGCTCGCCCTGATAGCGGATTCCTTTCCCCTTGTAGGGCTCGGGGGGCCGCACCGCGCGCAGCTCCGCCGCCACCTGCCCCACCAGTTCCTTGTCGATGCCCTCGATCTTCACGAGGACGTTGTTGTCCACCGAGATCTTCACGCCCTTGGGCGCGTGGTAGGGCACGGGATGGGAGAACCCCACCACCAGCTGCACCCCGAAGGGCTTGGGCTCGGCCTTGTAGCCGACGCCCTGGATCTCGAGGGCCTTCGCGAATCCCTTGGTGACGCCTTCCACCATGTTGGCGACGAGGGTGCGGGTGAGCCCGTGCAGCGCCTTGTGGCGCGCCTCGTCCGAAGGCCGGGTGACGACCACCTGCCCGTCCTGCACCGCCACGGCGAGGTCCGCGTGCACGGTGCGGGCCAGCTCGCCCTTGGGGCCCTTGAGGGTGATGGTCCGGCCCGCCACCTGCGCGGTGACGCCTTTGGGGAGGACGACCGGCTTCTTGCCGATGCGCGACATGGCGCCTCCCTACCAGACCACCGCGAGCAGCTCGCCGCCCACGCGGGCGGTGCGGGCTTCGCGGTCGGACATGACGCCCTGCGGCGTGGAGAGAATCGCCATGCCGAGGCCGTTCTTGACCCGGGGGATCTCCCGCGCCTTGACGTACCGGCGGAGCCCGGGCGCGGAGACGCGCTGGAGCTCGCGGATGACGGGGGCGTCGTTGTGGTACTTGAGGTAGAGGCGCAGGAGTCCGTGCTGGCCATCGTCCAGGACCTTGTAGTCCTGGATGAAATGGTTGTCGCGGAGGATCCGCGCGATCTCGACCTTCAGTTTCGACACCGGCATGTCGACCCGGCGGTGGCCCGCGAGACACGCGTTGCGCACCCGGGTGAGCATATCGGCGACGGGATCAGTCACGCTCATCTCACCATCCGTCCTTTTACCAGCTGGCCTTGCGCACGCCGGGGATTTCCCCGCGCAGCGCCAGCTCCCGGAAGCAGATCCGGCACAGTTTGAACTTGCGCAGCGTGCCGCGGGAGCGGCCGCAGCGCTGGCACCGGTAGTAGGCCCGCACCTTGAACTTGGGCGTCCGTTTCGCCTTCTCGATCCACGTCTTCTTGGCCATGCCGACGATCTCCTAGGCGACCGCGACCGGGGACTCGCCCCGGAACGGCATGCCGAGTTCTCGCAGGAGCGCCAGCGCGGTATCGTCGCGCCCGGCGCTCGTCACGAACGTGATGTCCATCCCGTGGATCTTCTCGACCTTGTCGTAGTCGATCTCCGGGAAAATCATCTGCTCCTTGATGCCGAGGGTGTAGTTCCCCCGCCCGTCGAAGCTCTTGGTGGGGAGCCCGCGGAAGTCGCGCATCCGGGGCACCGCCAGGGTGATGAACCGGTCCAGGAACTCCCACATCCGCGCGCCGCGCAGGGTCACCGCGCAGCCGATGGGCTGGCCGGCGCGGAGGTTGAAGTTCGCGATCGACTTCTTGGCCCGGGTCACCACCGGCTGCTGGCCGGTGATGGCGCCGAGCTCGGCCACCGCGGTCTCCAGACCCTTGGGGTTCTTGCCGGCGTCCCCCATGCCCACGTTGAGCACGATCTTCACCAGCCGCGGCAGCTGGTGCGGGTTGTCGAACCCGAACTGCTGCTGCAGCTTGGCCCGCACCCGCTGCTCGTAGTGATCGAGCAGCCGGGCCCGCGGCGCCGGCTCGGCCGGCGGCGCGTCGGCGCGGGGAGCCTCCGCCGCCGGAGCCCCCTTGGGCTCCTTCTTCTTCTGCTGCTTCTGCTGCGGTTTGGGCTGTTTTTCCTTCGGCTCTTTCGTTTCCGCCATCGTCATCTCACCCGCGGAATCGGCTGGCCGGACTTCACCGCGATCCGCTCAATGGTTCCGTCCTGGTCCCGGCGGCGGCGCACCCGCGTGGGCTCGCCCGACTTGGGGTCGAGGAGCATCACGTTGGAGGCGTCGATGGGAGCGGCCTTCTCGATGATCCCGCTCTCGGCGCCCGGCTGCGCGGCGCGCTGGTGCTTCTTCACCAGGTTCACGCCCTCCACCACCACCCGGAACTGCTTGGGATAGACGTGGAGGATCTTCCCTTCCTTGCCGCGCGAATCGCCGCGGATCACGCGCACCGTGTCGCCCTTGGCCAGGTGCAGCTTGTGGCGCTCGGGCTCGGTCCCGCGGACCTTGCGGCTCTTCTTGTAGACCAGCGGCTTCATGTCAGATCACCTCCGGCGCGAGCGAGACGATCTTCATGAACTTCTTCTCGCGCAGCTCGCGGCCCACGGGGCCGAAAATGCGGGTGGCCCGGGGCTCGCCCTGATCGTTGATCAGCACCGCGGCGTTCTCGTCGAAGCGGATGTAGGAGCCGTCCTTGCGCTTGGTCTCCTTGGCCGTCCGCACGATCACCGCTTTCGCCACTTCACCCTTCTTGGTCTGGCCGGTGGGGATGGCGTCCTTGATCGTGACCACCACCACGTCGCCCAGCCCCGCGTAGCGGCGCTTGGACCCGCCCAGCACGCGGATGACGAGCGCGCTGCGCGCGCCCGAGTTGTCCGCGATCTTGAGAATCGATTCCTGCTGCACCATGGGTCTCTCGTCCTTACTTGGCGCGCTCGAGGATCTCGACCACCCGCCACCGCTTGGTCCGGGAGAGGGGCCGGGTCTCCTCGATGCGCACGGTATCGCCCGCCTTGGCGCCCTGCTCGTCGTGCGCGGCGACCTGCTTGGTGCGCACCACCTGCTTGCCGTAGAAGCCGTGCGCGAAGCGGCGGACCAGGGAGACCGTGACGGTCTTCTGCATCTTGTCGCTCACCACCACGCCGGTCCTCGTCTTGCGACGCCCCCTCATGCCTTCTTCTCCCGCAAAATGGTCTGAATCCGGGCGATCTCCCGCCGGATCGCGCGCAGCTGCAGCGGATTCTCCAGCGCCTCGGTGGCGCGGCGGAACCCGAGACGGAACCGCTCCTCGGTGAGGGTCGCGAGCTTCTGCTCCAGGTCCGCCACCGACTGCTCCCGCAAGGTGTCCGCTTTCTGGCGCGGCATCAGCGCTCCTCCCGGCTCACGAACTTCGACTTGAGCGGCAGCTTCGCCGCCGCGAGGGCCAGCGCCTCCCGCGCCAGGTGCAGCTCGATGCCCTCCACCTCGAACATGATCCGGCCCGGCTTCACGACCGCCACCCAGCCCTCCGGATTGCCCTTGCCCTTCCCCATCCGGGTCTCGGCGGGCTTCTTGGTGATCGGCTTGTCCGGGAAGAGCCGGATCCACACCTTCCCGCCGCGCTTCATCTCGCGGGTCAGCGCCACGCGCGCGGCTTCGATCTGCCGGTTGGTGATCCACCCCGGCTCGAGCGACATCAGCCCGTAATGGCCGAACGCGACGGTGTTGCCCCGCGTGGCCATGCCGTTGGTGCGGCCCTTGAACCGCTTCCGGAACTTGACGCGCTTCGGTGCCAGCATCGGTTACACGCCCGTGGAATAGGTGCGGCCGTGCAGGTCGTCGGTGCGCTCGCCCTTGAAGATCCACACCTTCACGCCGATGGTGCCGTAGGTGGTCTTCGCGGTCGAGGTCGCGTAGTCGACGTCCGCCCGCAGCGTGTGCAGCGGGACCCGCCCCTCGTGATAGCCTTCGGTGCGCGCGATTTCGGCGCCGCCCAGGCGCCCCGCGCACTTGATCTTGATCCCCTGCGCCCCCATCCGCATCGCGCTCTGCACCGCGCGCTTCATGGCGCGGCGGAACGAGATCCGCTGGGTGAGCTGGTGCACCACGCTGTCACCCACCAGCTGGGCGTCCAGCTCGGGACGCTTGATCTCCTCGACGTTGATCCCCACTTCCTTGCCGGTGAGCTGGGCCAGCTCGTCCCGCAGCTTGTCCACCTCGGCGCCGCGCTTGCCGATCACCACGCCGGGCCGGCCGGTGTGCACCGTGACGGTGACTTTCCCCGGCTTGCGCTCGATGTGGATGTCCGCGATGGCCGCGTGACTGAGCCGCGTCTTCAGGTACTTCCGGATCAGCTCGTCCTCGCGCAGGAGCTCGGGGAAATCGTGCCGGGCGTAATACCGCGACCGCCACGGTTTGACGATCCCGAGCCGGAACCCGTAGGGATGTGTTTTCTGGCCCACTTACTTGCTCCCTTTCCGCCGGGGCGCCGCCCCGGCGCTCGCCGCCTTGGCCTTCTTGGGCGAGGCCTTTTCGGCCTTCGCCGCCGTCTTCTTGCCCTTGGGCGCCGCGTCGGCCGCCGCCGCCTTGGGAGCCGGCGCGGCCTTCACCTTCGCGGCGTCCGCGGCCACGTGGATCTCCACGTGGCTGGTGCGCTTCATGATCGGCGTGGCCCGGCCCATCGCCGCGGCGGTGAACCGCTTGAGGGTGGGGCCCTCGTTCACCACCGCGTACTTCACGCGGAGGTGGTCCACGTCCAGGGGCTGGTTCTGCCGCTGGGCGTGCTGTTCCGCGTTGGCCACGGCGGACTTGAGCACTTTGTGGATCTGCTTCGCCGCGTACTTCTTGGAGAACCGCAGAATGGCGTAGGCCTCGGGCACGGCGCGTCCCCGGATCTGGTCGATCACGAGGCGCATCTTCCGCGCCGACTGGCGCACGCTGTACTGAATCGCTCGCGCGTCCATGGATTACTTCTTCGCCTCCGGTGCCGCGGCCGGCGGAGCGGCTCCTTCGCCTTCCTTCTCCTGCGCCGAGCCCTTGGCCGAGTGGCCGCGGAAGAGCCGCGTCGCGGCGAACTCGCCCAGCTTGTGGCCCACCATGTTCTCGGTGATGTACACCGGGATGAACTTGTTCCCGTTGTGCACCGCGAGGGTGTGGCCCACGAACTCGGGCGTGATGGTGCTGCGCCGCGACCAGGTCTTGAAGACCTTCTTCTCGTTCTTCTCGTTCAGGGCCGTGATCTTCTTCTGGAGCGACGGCTCCACGTAGGGGCCCTTCTTGACGCTGCGTCCCATTACTGAGTGGCCTTTCCGCGCTTGCGACCGCGGACGATGAGTTTCGTCGATGCCTTCTTCTTGTGCCGCGTCTTCTTGCCTTCGGGCTTGCCCCAGGGCGAGACCGGCGGGCGTCCGCCCGAGGTCTTGCCTTCGCCGCCGCCCAGCGGGTGATCCACCGGGTTCATGGCGACGCCGCGGACGCGCGGCCGGCGGCCGAGCCAGCGGGTCTTGCCCGCCTTGCCGACCGAGAGCAGTTCGTGCTCCGCGTTCCCCACTTCGCCGATGGTGGCGAGGCACTCGCCCCGCACCATCCGCATTTCCGACGAGCGGAGCCTCAGGGTGACGTAGTTGCCTTCCTTCGCCACCACCTGGGCGCTGGTGCCGGCGGAGCGGCAGAGCTGCCCGCCGCGCCCGATCTTCAGCTCCACGTTGTGCACCGTGGTGCCGAGCGGGATCTCGAACAGCGGCAGGGCGTTGCCGTTCCGGATGTCCGAGCCCGGCCCGGAGACCACGGTGTCGCCCACCGCCAGCCCCTTGGGGTGCACGATGTAGCGCTTCTCGCCGTCGGCGTAGACCAGGAGCGCGATCCGGGCGGTGCGGTTCGGGTCGTACTCGATGGCGCTCACCTTGGCCGGCACGGCGAACTTGTTCCGCCGGAAGTCGATGCGCCGGTACTGCCGCTTGTGGCCGCCGCCCTGATGCCGGGTGGTGACGTGGCCCTTGTTGTTGCGCCCGCCGGTGCGGGTGAGCGGCTCGAGCAGGGACTTTTCGGGGGTGTGCTTCGTGACCTCCGAGAAGTCCGCGACCGACTTGAACCGCGTGGCCTGCGTGACCGGCTTGAACTGTCGAATGCCCATGTCAGCCCTCGAACACCTGGATCGCGTCGCCGTCCTTCAGCGTCACGATCGCCTTCTTCCAGGACGGCCGCCGGCCCGTCATGCGCCCGTAGGTGCGCCGCTTGGCGCGCACCACCAGGGTCCGCACGTCGGTCACGGTGACCTTGAACAGTGCCTCCACCGCGCTCTTGATCTGGGGCTTGGTGGCGTCCAGATGCACGCGGAACGCGTACTCCTTGCGCGCCGCGTAGGCCGCCGAGGACTTCTCGGTGACCACCGGCGAGAGAATGGTGCGGAGGGTCTCAGGCATCCTTCACCTCCGGCTTCGCCCCTTCGCCCTCGAGCGCGGCCACTTCGATCACCACCGCGTCGGCCCACAGAATCTCGTAGGCCGTGACGTCGGCGAAACGCATCACGTGCACCAGCGGGAGGTTGCGGCCCGAGAGGTACACGTTGTAGGACAGCGCCTCGCCGGCGGTGAGGATCAGGACTTTCTTCCCGCCCAGGCCCAGCTTGGCGACCAGCTCCGCCAGGGGCTTGGTCTTCGGCTTCTCGTAGAGCAGCGCGTCCACCACGAAGAGCGCGTTCTCGCGGGCCCGCGCGTTGAGCGCGGACTTCTTGGCGAGCTGGCGCACCTTCTTCGGAATCCCCAGCCGGTAGTCCCGCGGGTGGGGGCCGAAGGCGATGCCGCCGTGGCGCCAGTGCGGGGCGCGGGTCGAGCCCTGCCGGGCGCGGCCGGTGCCCTTCTGCTTCCACGGCTTCTGGTTGCCGCCGGAGACGTGGCTCCTGGTCTTGGTCTGGTGGGTGCCCTGCCGCTGGTTGGCGAGATAGGTCACCACCGCGCGGTGCAGCACCGCCTCGTTCACCGTGCCGTCGAAGAGCGCGGCCGGCAGCGCCAGGGCGCGCTTCTTCGCGCCCGCGGCGGAAAAGTGCGGGGCCTCAATCATGGCGGCTCCGGCCTCCCTGCTTGCGGATGGTGAGGAGCCCGTTCATGGACCCCGGCACCGACCCGCGCACGAACAGCAGATTCCGCTCGGCGTCCACCTTGACCACCCGGAGGCCGAGCTCGGTGAAGCGGCGCGCGCCCATGTGCCCGGGCATGCGCTTGCCCTTGATGATGCGGGACGGATCGGTGCCCGGCGCGATGGAGCCGGGCTTGCGGTGCCGGGTGTTGCCGTGGCTGTGCGGCCCGCCGCCGAAGTGGTGGCGGTGCACCACGCCCTGGAACCCCCGGCCCTTGGTGACCCCGGTGATCTTCACCCGGTCGCCCGGATTGAAGATGGTGACGGTCACCGAGTCGCCCGGCCGGGGCGCGTCGCCCACCACGTCGAAGCTCTTCAGGGTGTGGGGCGCGGCCTCGAGGCCGGCCTTCCTGGCGTGCGCGAGCGCCGCCTTGGTGGCGCGCTTCGCCTTCCGCGCGCCGAACCCGAGCTGGGCGCGGTCGCCGGCGACCTGCACCACGGCGCAGGGTCCCGCCTCGATCACCGTGACCGGAATGTGCGAGCCTTCGTCGTCAAAGACCCGCGTCATGCCGAGTTTCCTGCCGATCAGTCCGTTCATAGCTCCTCAATCACTCAACCTTGATCTCCACATCCACTCCAGCGGGCAGATCCAGCTTGGTGAGCGCGTCCACGGTCTGGGACCGGGAGTCCAGGATGTCGATGAGCCGCTTGTGCGTCTTCAGCTCGAACTGCTCCCGGCTCTTCTTGTCGATGTGCGGGCTCCGCAGCACCGTCCACAGCTGCCGCTTGGTGGGCAGGGGGATGGGCCCCGACACCTGCGCGCCGGTCTTCTCGGCCGTGCGGACGATGTCCGCCGCGGCCTGATCGATCAGGGCGTGGTCGAACGCTTTGAGACGGATGCGAATTTTGCCGGCCATGGGAACTCCTTACTTCTTGATCTTGGTGACGACGCCGGCGCCCACGGTGCGCCCGCCTTCCCGGATCGCAAACCGCAGCCCCTCCTCCATCGCGATCGGCGTGATCAGCTCGATCGCCATCTTCGTGTTGTCCCCCGGCATCACCATCTCCACCCCCGCCGGCAGCTCCACCGTCCCCGTCACGTCCGTCGTCCGAAAGTAAAACTGCGGCCGATACCCCTTGAAAAACGGCGTGTGCCGGCCCCCCTCCTCCTTCGTCAGCACGTACACCTCGGCGTCAAACGCCGTGTGCGGCGTGATGCTCCCCGGCTTGGCCAGCACCATCCCCCGCTCGATCTCCGCCTTCTCCACCCCCCGCAGCAGCAGCCCCACGTTGTCCCCCGCCTGCCCGTCGTCCAGCATCTTGCGGAACATCTCCACCCCGGTCACCACCGTCTTCTTGTCCGTCCCGAAACCCACCATCTCCACTTCTTCCCCCACCTTCACCTTGCCCCGCTCGATCCGCCCCGTGGCCACCGTGCCCCGGCCCGTGATCGAAAACACGTCCTCCACCGGCATCAGGAAGGGCTTGTCCACGTCCCGCTTGGGGATCGGGATGTGCTGGTCCAGGGCCGCGAAGAGCTCCTCGATCTTCGCCACCCAGGCCTGGTCCCCCTCGATCGCCTTCAGGGCCGAGCCCCGGATCACCGGGATATCGTCCCCCGCGTACTCGTACTTGGACAAGAGCTCCCGCACCTCGAGCTCCACCAGGTCCAGGAGCTCGGGGTCGTCGATCAGGTCGCACTTGTTCAGGAACACCACGATCGCCGGCACGTTCACCTGGCGCGCCAGCAGGATGTGCTCCCGGGTCTGCGGCATCGGCCCATCCACCGCGCTCACCACCAGGATCGCCCCGTCCATCTGCGCCGCCCCCGTGATCATGTTCTTCACGTAGTCGGCGTGGCCCGGGCAGTCCACGTGCGCGTAGTGCCGCTCCCCCGTCGCGTACTCCACGTGCGAGGTCGCGATGGTCAGGATCTTGGTCGCATCCCGCCGCCCCTGGGACTCCGAGGCCTTGGCCACCTGGTCGTAGGTCACGTAGGTCCCCAGCCCCTTGTCGGCCGACACCTTGGTCAGCGCCGCCGTCAGGGTGGTCTTGCCGTGGTCCACGTGCCCGATCGTCCCCACGTTCACATGCGGCTTGGTCCGCTCAAACTTCGCCTTGGCCAT